>JAPLUO010000067.1 GCA_026397595.1 Caldifarciminota bacterium | reverse complement strand
TAATGGCGTTGCTGCGGTCCTATCACCAGCGCGGGCGCGACCTGAAGGACCTGCTGGACAATATCGAACCCTGAGGGGGCGACCCCTTATCATCACACCACTATCCCAAACAACCGGTTTGCAGCTTTCGATTTCTCTGCTAAGAGGCGCAGTTGCTTGACATTAGGAGGCTTCAGCGGTAACATCGTCTTCAATTCCGGGGAACATACATGCAGCTCAACCGCCGAGTCAACGGCGTCATCGACGGGCGCGGGCTGGAGCGCCGACCGGTGCTCGTTGGCGCCCGCGCTGCTCTGTCTCCGGCACTAACATTGATGAACACACGACCGAGAGAATCGTCCGAGCGGCTGCCGGCGGCGGCCTGACCAGCCGGATTCATGTTCTTTCTACGCAGGAAGCCGAAGGACGCACGGGCGGAGTTCGACGAGTTTCTGTCCGGTTGGGAGAAGCTTCAGGACTTCGACCCAAGGGAACGTCGAGACCCGACCGGCAGGCTGAGAGACTTTCTTCAGACCTTTGCCGCGTCGGTAGAGGCGGGCCGGACCGAGCTCGCCGAGGCCGGCCGGCAGAGCACGACGAGCAGCGTAAACTATTTACTGGATACATTGTGCCGGCTGCCGGTTCCGCCCGCGACCAGCGCGAGAGCGCTTGATGACCCGCAGAGTTCGTGGGAGAAGCTCGAGAGCGACGTGGGAATCATCGCCGGCGTGGTGAACCGTTTCCGCTTACGCGAACTCCAGGCGGTGAGCTTGCCGGGTCGGGAAAAGGTCGACCGGCTGCGCGATCGAGCCAAGGAGATGGGGCGGTGGGCAGACCGGGGCGCTCCCGAGTCAGCTCATGTCTTCAAGGAACTCGAGGATGCTGTAACCGAGTTGAACCACGCGCTCGAGGATTATGACCGCAGCCACCCTGAATATCGTGATTACCTGAGGCAATTGGCGGCGCTGTACGAGTTGTACCGGGCCGGGTCCGATGCTCTGGCCGACGTCACGCTGCCCGAGGGGTTCGCCGTGATCGTCGAGGCGCTGAAGAGTCCGGAGCCGGAGCGCGGCCAGCTCGCGCTCGACGTGCTGTTGCGTCGGGGCT
Organism: Caldifarciminota bacterium; assembly: GCA_026397595.1. Taxonomy (GTDB): domain Bacteria; phylum Hydrothermota; class Tepidihabitantia; order Tepidihabitantales; family Tepidihabitantaceae; genus UBA2258. Next base: position 5,162 of record JAPLUO010000067.1, on the reverse strand, counting down.
GGCAGCCCGGGACCCTCGAAGAGGAACTTGACTGGTACTGCGCGCAGGCGAAGCGTCCGGAATTGCGGAGCAAGGCGGTATCAGAACTTGCCGGGCTGGTCAGTCGGACCACGGACCCGGCGACGTTGGTTGAGATAATTGAACCGAGGTTCGCCAGCGAGGGGCTGACCGACCTGCAGGATGAGGGACTGCCGGATCTTCGCGCCGGGCTCATCCAGCATCTGGCCGCGCTCGGTGGAGACCGGGCCGCGGAGCGACTGGCGGCAGTGATGGAATCTCATACCGAGTCGCCCGGTCTGAAGGTGACAGTAATCCGGTTGCTGGCGCGGGCCAATACACCGCGGGCGGTAGAATTGCTGGTGAATGCGATGAGCAACCTTGAGACGGAGGTGCGGCTGGCGGCGACCGAGGCGCTGGCCGACGTCCGGGTTGAGGTGAGCGATCCGATGCACGAGGCCGTGCTGGAGCGGCTGGTCTTTGCGCTCCGGGACGGCGAGCCGGTCGTGCGGGACGCCGCGGTCCAATCGCTGCGAAAGCACCCGGACGCGGTTGAGCCTCTGGTCCGGACTCTGCTGGAGGACCGTAATCCGGCGGCGCGCGAATCGGCGGCCCGGACTTTCTGTAGCGGGCTTTCACCCGACCCGGTGAGCACCGCAGGACTGACGCGCGCGCTGGCCGATGAGGATGCGGCAGTCCGGTACGCCGCGGCCGAGGCGCTTGCCGCTCAAGGGTGCATACCGACCGAACCCGAGGAGAAGATTCTGTACCTGTGCGCAAAGCAGGACTGGAGGGGAGCGCGGCAGGCTGGTCCCTCTGCGATGCCACACCTCCTGTCGCTGCTCAAGGACCGGGATGAAAATGTCCGCCTCGGGGTCGTGAAGCTGCTCGGCTCGCTGCGCGCGCGCGACGCGGCGGCAGACGTCGGTCATCTGCTTTCCGACACGAGCCAGGAAGTGAGGCAGCAGGTTGCGGTAGCGCTCGCAGCCATCGGCGACGAGCAGCAGGTCGGGGCGCTGCGGGCCGCTCTGGCTAAGGAAGGATTCGAGGAAGTCCGCAGGGAAATCGAGAACGCAGTGCGGCGGCTGGAGAAGACGTGAGGTGGCGGTGCAATGTCCAATGCCCAATTCCTAATACCCAACGAACGAGGAAATGACCAAGGCGGAGGAGTCCGTTTATCATTGTGGTATTGGGTGTTCGTTGGGAATTGGAGATTGGGGATTGGGAATTGGCTATTGGGTCATTCATGATGGCAATCGAAGGGCGCTAACTTGTTGGGTTTTCTGAAGGGTATCATTCCGTCCAAGAGCGACCGGGAGGTCAAGCGGCTCTGGCTGCGGGTCGCCGAGATAAACGACGTTTGGGAATCCTACAAGAAGCTCTCGGACCCGGAACTGCCGAAGAAGACCGAGGAGTTCGTCGGCCGTATCCGCGACGGCGAGACGCTCGACGACATGCTGCCGGAGGCCTTCGCCCTGGTCAAAGAGGCGTGCCGTCGCCTGCTGGGCAAGAAGTGGACGGTGACCGGCCTTGAAATGACCTGGGACATGGTGCCGTTCGACGTCCAGCTCATCGGCGGGATGGTACTTCACGAGGGCAAGGTTGCCGAGATGCGCACCGGTGAAGGCAAGACCCTCGTCGCGACTATGCCGCTGTACCTGAACGCATTGGCAAAAGAAGGCGCGCACCTGGTGACGGTGAACGACTACCTCGCCCTGCGCGACCGCGAGTGGATGGGCCCGGTCTACGAGTCGCTCGGCCTGACCGTCGGGTGCATCCAGCAGGGAATGGAGCCGACCGAGCGCAAGCCGCACTACAACGCGGACATCACTTACGGCACGAACAACGAGTTCGGGTTTGACTACCTGCGCGACAACATGGTCGGGCGCTGGGCGGACAAGGTGCAGCGCGGCTTCGGCTACGCAATCGTGGATGAGGTAGACATCATCCTGGTTGACGAGGCGCGTACGCCGCTCATCATTTCGGGCCCGGTCGAGGCCACCGACAAGGGGTTCGACCGGCTGACCCCGCAGGTGCGGCGGCTTTTCGGCCAGCAGAGTCTGCTCGCCAACCGTCTGGCAGCCGAGGGATTGAAGCTGCTGGACGCCGACAACGAATCCGAGGCCGGCGTCAGGCTGCTCACTGTCCGCCGAGGTTCGCCCAAGAACAAGAAGCTCCTCGAGGCCGAGCAGCGGCAGGGCGTGAAGTCGTTGATCGAGCGCACCGAACTCAGTTTCATTCGTGACAAGCGATTCCCGGAGATCGACGAGAAGCTTTACTTCGTGATTGACGAGAAGGACCATTCGGTCGCGCTGACCGACGTTGGCCGGAAGGAACTCGCGCCGGGAGACCCTGACGCGTTCGTGCTGCCGGACCTGGGTGAAGAACTGGCGCGGGTCGACCACTACACGAGCGTCACGCCGCAGGAGAAGCTGAAGGCGCGTGAAGAGGTGTACCAACGCTACGCGCAGAAGAGCGAGCTGCTGCACAGCTTCCATGCCCTGCTGAAGTCATTCTCCCTGTTTGAGAGGGACGTCGATTACGTCGTACAGGATGGTAAGGTTATCATCGTCGACGAGTTCACCGGCCGGCTGATGCCGGGCCGGCGCTACTCGGACGGACTCCACAGCGCGCTCGAAGCCAAGGAAAACGTCAAGGTGCAGGGCGACACCCAGACCTTCGCCACCATAACCCTTCAGAACTACTTCCGGATGTACCGGAAGCTGGCCGGTATGAGCGGCACGGCGATGACAATCGCCGGCGAGCTCTTTGCCGTCTACAAGCGCGACGTCGTGGCGATACCGACGAACGAGCCGGGGCGTCGGATTGACTACCCCGACATCGTCCACAAGACCCGGGCGGGCAAGTACAACGCGGTTGTCGACGAAATCGAGACATGGCACGAACGCGGTCGGCCGATCCTCGTCGGGACGACCTCGGTTGACGTGTCACAGGTCATATCGGACATGCTCCGGCGCCGGAAGATCAACCACGTCGTGCTGAACGCCAAGTTCCACCAGCACGAGGGCGAGATCATCAAGGACGCGGGCCAGCCCGGGGCGGTCACAATCGCCACGAACATGGCCGGCCGCGGGACCGATATCAAGCTCGGCCCGGGCGTGGTCAAAGGGGAGGGCTGCTATCTCGTGCAGCACAGCGGCGGCAAGTGCGACTACTGGGAAGCGGAACCGGGCCGGTGCAACAAGGAAGTACCGTGCGGGCTATACATCATCGGGACCGAGCGACATGAGGCGCGGCGGATTGACGACCAGTTGCGCGGCCGCTCAGGCCGACAGGGCGACCCGGGTTCGTCGCGGTTCTTCCTCTCGCTGGAGGACGACCTGATGCGGCTGTTCGGGTCTGAGCGGGTGGCGACGCTGATGGACCGGTTCGGGGCTAAGGACGACGAACCGATTGAACACGCGCTGGTCACGCGGGCGATAGAGGGCGCTCAGAAGCGGGTCGAGGAGCGCAATCGGGAAATCCGGCGGCACCTGCTGGAGTATGACGACGTCATGAACCGGCAGCGGGAGGCGGTTTACGCGATCCGGGACGCGGTGCTGCGGGAAGAAAGCGGCGTTCAAGGGATCGAGGGTCCAGGGATACAGGCTGCAGACCCCGGAACCCCGGAACCCCAAAACCCCGGAAACCCGGAATCCTTGACCCCTGGAGTCCCTGAACCTCCTTCCCTTGCGCGACTCCGGACCGTCTATGACGACATGGCCAAGGGGCTTGTAGATGATTTTGTGGACAAGACGGTCGCAGCCGGGAAGTACCCGTACGAGTGGGACTGGGACGGGCTGCGGGGCGAATTGCAGATGACCTTCCTCGCCGATTTCCGGTTGGGCGAAGAAGAGCACCGGGAGGCGACGTCGGAGTCGTTGCGCCAAATCTTGACAGACATCGCTTCCCGCCGGTATGATGAGCGTCGTCAGGAGTTGGGTGATAAGCAGTTTGGCGACCTCTGCCGAAGCGTGTTCCTGTACGCAATCGACAGCCGCTGGCGCGAGCATCTTTACGCGCTGGACACTCTGCGTGAGGGCATCAGCCTGAGCGCCTACGGTCAGAAGGACCCGCTGGTTGAGTACAAGCGTGAGTCTTTCGATCTGTTCCGGGAGATGATGAGGGACCTGTACAAGGACGCGCTGACCATGTTGTTTCGTGCGCAGGTGCGCAGTGTGGAAGAACGGCGGCGGCAGCAGCCGGCCCGGCGGCCGGTCCGCGCCTACAAACCGGAAGCTTCAGCGGCCCCCGCCGGCGGCCCGGCTGAGCCGGCGAAGACAGTCCAGTCCCGGCGTCCCGCCGAGAAGGTGGGGCGCAATGACCCTTGCCCGTGCGGATCGGGCAAGAAGTACAAGCGGTGTTGTGGAAGCAGCAGGCCGGAGTGAGGACTCCGGCAAAGGTAGTAGCAAACCCGGACTGCGGCCCTGATGCCGGGCGCGAGTCCGACAGAAGCTCACTAAGGAGGAGCGATGGCACAAAGTAGCAAGAGCCGTATCGTCATCTGGACGATAGTCGGCATACTGGTCGTGATCGCGGCGGTGATGCTTATCAAGAAACCGAAGAATGTCGAGCGACCACCCGTGAATGTGGAACAGTTCACGCGGGCGATGGAGAGCCGGTTTCAAAAGTTCGAGAGGAAGATGGACCAGGCAAAGGCCGATTTTCCGGGCACGCCAGCCGAGCAGTGGCAGAAGATGAGCGATGACATCGCCCGGGGCAGACAGCTCCTGGGGGAGATGGCAGGACTCACCGAGCAGAAGGACGTGCACGCCAAAGTGTTGGAGGTCCAGAAGGCCTTCGCTGAAGCCAGGAAGACGCTCAAGGCGATTACCGGGAAAGAAGACAGCGGGGATTCTTCCGGCGGGCAGTAGCAATCTTCCCGTTGCACCGAACCGACTGATTTCCGTCAAGGCCGGCCTCGGGAAAGCCCGGGGCCGGCCCTGCAGTTGCGCCGAGCCGACGCTTGACGAAGCCCGACCCCATTCTATACTACTTCCGGCATGGCAGCAATCCACAGGAGGGCCCCTAGTCCCGACATTGAAATCTGAGTTGGCGTGAAAAGAAGAGGCTACTTCCCTCGTATCGCTGCGTCTAAACGGTATGCAGAAGCTGCACCCGTCAGGTGAAGAGAGGAGCGACCAAATGATCAGCACTACCGTAAC
>JAPLUO010000444.1 GCA_026397595.1 Caldifarciminota bacterium | reverse complement strand
CCTTTGATTGCATCGGGCTTCGCTGTCATTGGCCAGCTCGCCCGGCTGACCCGGCCTCGTATGGGATTCGTGTTCCTCAAAGCGCAGTTTTGCCTCCGGCTTCCTTCGCACCTCACCTCACGGTGACGCACTTGCCTTTGGCTAACGGTTGGTGCAATCAACCTCCGTGATAGAGACTCTCACTCTCAAGTCAGCGCCCATGCTGGGCGCACTAACGATGTGGCGGCCGCAAGGCCGCCCCTCGGTATTCACGCTGTGCTGCTACCGAATCATCAGTCCGAATGTCAACGACACGGTCCCGAGCCAGTTATCGGTGTAGCCGTCGCCGCGGTACTGGGGTTTGGCCTGCTGGCCGGACGCGCCGCCGCCGATGTAGCGGGCGTTGATGAAGGCATCGATCGACCCGTTCAGGCTCAGACCGTAACGGAGCGAGGCGTCGATAATCGCGCCGCAGAAGCTCGACTCGACGTTGGTGCTGCCGGTCACTACCTTGCCCTGCGCGTAGAACCCGTCGATTTCCGTACCGACCCACGAACTGCCGGTTATCGGCAGGCGCCCGCGGAACCGGAGAATCGGCACCGGCCCGAGGTCATCATAGACGCGAGCGTTGCTCCCGTCCTTGGGAACGAATGAGATGGACGCATCGCGGACCTGCAGGGACAACCCGACCGCGAGCTCGCGGTCAGGCTGAGGCCAGAAGTCGTACTGGTAGCTGACGCGGTAGAAGTCGAACCCGTAGCGCAGGTTCATCGGTGTGCCGGCCGGAAATGTATCGGTGTCGACCACGAACGGCTTCACGAGATAGGTTTCGGTTCGAATGTCGAGCGGCTGGTAGAGCAGAATGATGGTGTGCCGGGGCTTCAGGTGCAGCTCGGCCGAAATCCGGCTAAACGGAAACAGGACGTCCTTGCCGCCATCGGCCACATAGTTGAACTTCGTGCCCTCTTTGCCGAACTGGATGGTGTGCTTGAGCACGCCGACAAACCCCATCTCAGTAGCGACCCTGACCTCGAAGGAGTTGTCAGGGTTGTTCAACCATGAAGCGGCCGCAGGGGAAACCGCCGCGGCAAGCAGCGGTAGCAGAACAAAATAACGGAAACGTGACATCTGTGCCTCCTGTGGAAAACACTTTACTATCCTAACCTGTCGCCAGGTTAGACTCCGAACTGCGGACTAGTATTCAGCCGGGAGGCTCTTGAGTTGTGAGTAGGAGAAGACCGGGCCGTCTTTGCAGACGTACTTCGGGCCGAGGTTGCAGTGGCCGCACTTGCCGATACCGCACTTCATCCGGTTCTCCAGCGACAGGAAAACATCATCGGGCTTGAACCCGAGCGCCTCAAGTACCGGATGGGTGAAGCGAATCATGATTGGCGGGCCGCAGACCAGCGCAATCGCGTTCTTTGCCGTCGGCGCGACCTGCTTCAGCACGTTGGGAACAAGGCCTTCAGTCTTCGGCCACGGGTCGTCACCCAGCTTGTCAACGCAGAGGTGGAGGTCGATGTCCGATCTCGATTCCCAGGCCTTGATTTCGTCCTTGTAGAGCAGTTCGCCGGCCGAGCGTGCGCCGTAGACACAGATCAGCTCGCCGAACTGCGACCGCCGCTTCGGGTCAAGCAGATAGACAATCGTCGAGCGCAGGGTCGTGAAGGAAAACCCACCGGAGACGATGACGACGTCTTTGCCCTGCATCAAGTCGAGCGGGTAAGAGTTACCCCACGGCCCGCGCATGCCGATGACCGTGCCCGGTTCGAGCTCGTGCAGCGCCGTCGTGAACCCACCGACGCGCTTGACCGTGTACTTGATGAACTCCTCAGACGGTGCGGACGCGATGCCGAACGGCGCTTCGCCGACGCCCATCATGGAAAGGAATCCGAACTGGCCGGGAATGAACTCGAAGGCCTTGCGAGCAGCGGGCTCCACGAACGACAGGTCGAAGGTCTTGAGGTCCTTGGCATCGTTCTCAACGGTTATCTTCTCGACACGGACGTCACACGGACGATAGGGATTATGCATAGCAAACCACTTCAGATTGCAGATTGCAGATATCGAATCTCAAAATCATCCTGGGCGCGACTTGGTGGTTACCACTGACTTGGCCATTATCCGGACCAGTTGCTCGACTTCGGCCTGCAGCGGAGCCAGGGCCGACTCCGGGAACAGCGTGCCACGACGCATCAGCTTCAGCCAGTATTCGGATTCGCGCAGTTCCTTCAGCACTATCTGCAGCTTGTGGACGAAATCTGCACAACTCTCGGCAGCACACGCTTCCTCGTAGTTCGCTCCGGAAGATGCGCTTGACCGCATCAGTTGGCCGGCCACGTACCGACCCTCAATCGTCTTGCTCAGCCGTCCGGTCAACTTCATATTCTCGGCGGCGAAGGACAGCAGGCGTTCCTCCAGTTCGCGGCGCAGCTTCATTTTGCTGTCTGCATTCTGCAATCTGCAATCTGAAGTCATATCCGGTTCACTCGGGCAAGACCTTCATGAGGGCATCAACCGTTTCCCGGATGTCTATCGCCGCAGGACATTCGATGACGCAACGGCCGCAGCCGACGCATGACAACTCGCCGATCATATCTACCGTATACTTGAACTTGTCCATCACGCGGTTGCGGTAGCGCGAGCGCGCGGTCTGCCTCGGATTGTGGCCGGAAGCGTGCTGCGAGTAGACGCAAAACTGGCACGAGTCCCACACCCGGATCCGCGCGCCTCTCCCCTTCCGCTCCTCATCGGTAACGTCAAAGCAGTGGCAAGTCGGGCAGAAAAAGGTGCAGGCGCCGCAGTTTACACACGCGAGGTTCAGATCATCCCAGACCGCGTGCTCGAAGCCGTTGTCGAGACGCCGCTTGAGCGCCGCCGTGTCAATCGCCTGAAGCATCTGCTCCGCACACTTCTCGGCCAACCCACGCTTCTTCTCAATGTCACCGGCTGCCGGCTCGGGCATGTCAGCAATCAATGCCGCGCCTTTGTCGGTCACCGGTTCGGCCAGGTACTTGCCGCCGATATCGGTAAGCAGCAGGTCTAGCCCCCGCGTGCCCGAAGGCGAGCCGCCGACCGCGGTGCAGAAACACGTCTCAGCCGGAGAGTTACAGGCAAGACCAATAAGTGTGGTCCTTTCCAGCCTGGCCTTGAAGTACGGGTCGGTCTCGCCCTGCCCGACGAAGAACTTCTTCTGGAACGCAATTGCCGCGGCGTCGCAGGGGCGGATGCCGAGAATGACCTGTTCCTCCGGCGCGGCAGGCTCTTCAGACTTCCCGTCCTTGAACCGAAGCATCACCTCGCGCTGCGGGAAAAGCAGACCCTTGGCCGACTGCTTGGCGTTCACGCGGCGGAAATCAGTTTCCTCGAGCGATGCGACTCTGCGGAACTCGGTCCAGTCCTGGGGATTTGGGGACAGTCCCCGTCCAGGTACAGTCCCCTTCTTAACCGGGGCGTAGACCGCGCCCTTCTTCGCCCACTCGGCAACGAGCTTCGCCAGGGCCTCGGCAGTAATAACGCGCTGGGTCATGGGTAACGCCGAACGCCGAACGCCGAAGGTCGAACCTCGAATCCCGACTCCGGCAGTCTGCAATCTGCAATCTGAAATCTGAAATCTGAAATGGTCAGCGTATGAACTCCTGCCGGTCGTTCGGGTCAAAGACGGTCAGGGCGGGCGCTTCATCTTCCTTCACCCCGGCGACAGTGTTGAACCGCTCCTTCACAATCTGTGCGGCCTTGCGGTTGAACTTCATCAGGTCGATGCCCATCGGGCAGGCGCGTGCGCACGAGCCGCACTCGACGCAACGGCCGGCCATGTGCAGGGCACGCATGATGTGGAAGACCATGTTGTCGGACAGCTCGGTCGTCTTGCCTACGACAGCGGGCTGGCTTGCGTCCACGAAACAGACCGGGCAATAGCAACTCGGACAGACCTGACGGCAGGCGTAGCAACGGACGCAGCGCGCGATGTCCTCGGACAGTGACTGCCACCGCTCATCCGAAGTCAGATTGCAGATTGCAGATTGCAGGTTGCAGATTTCCCGAGCGGGAGCAGGGCCACCAACCAGCTCGTCCGAGATGACCGGGTTCGGGTATTCGCAGGTCGTGCAGGAATCGCTCAGTTTACCGTCTTCCACGATGCCGGCGCAGCCGACACCAATGATGTGTAGTTGCGACCGGTCCAGTTGCTTCTCCTTTAGCAGTACGAGAATCGAGCGCGAGTCGCAGCCTTTGGCCACAACCGCAATCTTGCCCAGGTACTTCACCTTCAGCAGGTAGCCGGCGAGGTTCTGACCGCAGGTTTCGTCGAACATGAGCGACTCGGCGTCCTCCGGCTCGGAGATGAATGCCGGTTGGGCCTTGCCCTTCGTGCTCGCCGCACGGTACCCGACGACCATCGCGACTTCCTTCTTCTCCAGCAGCTCTCTCGCCCGCTGGCGCAACTGCTCGGTTCGGCTCATCAGTAGCCCACCCGTGCCATGTCATTCCGAGTGAGTGAAACGAATCGAGGAATCTCGGCTGAGAGACCCTTCGGCTCGCCGCCGAGCGGCTCGCTCAGGGTGACGAAGGACGCAAACGCAACCGCGTGCCGTGCTGCGTCCTCGACTGCCGACAACACGCCGACAATCATCCAGGGACTTCCTTCGTCATCTTCCGGTTCGGCCCAAAGGCCTTCACCTTCTCGGTGACCTCGCGCACGACCTCGGCGAACCGCTCCCCTTCCGCTGCCGACACCCACGAGAAGCTCACCCGGCCCGGGTCAATACCCGCGAACTCCAGCAGATCGTTCAGCACCGCGAACCGGCGGCGGGCCACATAGTTGCCGGTCAGGTAGTGACAGTCGCCGGGATGGCAACCGGATACGAGCACGCCGTCCGCACCGCTCTGCAACGCCTTCAGAATGTGGAATGGGTCAACCCGGCCGGAGCACGGCACGCGGATGACGCGGATGCTGGCCGGGTACTGGATGCGCGAGATGCCGGCAAGGTCCGCGCCCGCGTACGAACACCAATTGCACAGGAACGCGACAATCTTCGGCTCCGGTTCCTGCGAGCCGGATTCCTGGGGACGGAGTTCGACAGTACTCATCTGGAAAACTAAGAAACGGATTATAATGGACAACCCGGCGGCTGTCTACCACCGGTTGCATGACCCTTACGACTCCAAATCCCGGACCCGAAACCGGCAACCCGCTTCTCGCCTCTGGTCCATCGCCTCTCGCAACCCGCAACAGCTTCTTCGAGACCCGAGAACCGACATAGGAGCTCACCACACACAAATAGATAGGATTCCAGGATTCCTGGATTCAAGGGGCCCAGTGCCGGACACTCGAATCCTTGAATCCTCGACCCCGAACCCTTCTTGGTGATCTTGGTGCCTTTGTGGTTCAATGTCGGATTCGGAAGTCCCCGGGTCCCAAAAACCGACATACTAATCAGAGCATAAAATACTTGATATTGGGTGTGGGCGGTGTATGATATCGGGACATGCGAAAAGACGATGCTCGATCTCTTACACCGTCGGCGCAGGAAGCTATGCGTCGGAGGGTAG
>JAPLUO010000369.1 GCA_026397595.1 Caldifarciminota bacterium | reverse complement strand
CGTCTCCGCCATTCTCGCTTCTGATTTCGCCGGCCGAGACCCCTCCTCGGCGTCGGGGTGACACTTCGCGTCATCTGCGTCCATCTGCGTTCATCTGTGGTTCCATCGGGTTTGGTTGCGGCCTCCGAGGCCGCGCTGTGTAATCGGTGTAATCTGTGGACTTCCTCGTCCCCATCTATCCTCCGAGCACCGCACGGGCGTACCCGAGCCCATTGAGAAGAACCTTGGCCGCCGGCCCGACCAGCTTATCGAGCACCGGCTTGAACCCGATGCCGAGCGCCACGGTCAGGACCACCAGCGCCAGCATCGCCAGCACCATGGTTGCCGGTGCCTCGCGGACCGGTTTTGGGGACGGTTCCCCTGCGGGGACAGTCCCCTCGCGGCTGAAGAACGCCTTGTTCACGACCCTGACGAGATAGCCGAGCGTCACCGTCGAGAAAAGCGCGGCCAGAATCGCCAGCCAGTACATCTTTGCGGACACTGCCCCGATGATGATGAAGAGCTTCGAGAAGAACCCGGCAAAAGGCGGCACGCCCGCGAGCGACAATGACCCGAGCAGGTACGACCAGACCGTGAACGGCATCTTCTTCTCGAGGCCGGTCAGCTTGTCCAGGTCACGGGTGCCGGTTGCGTACTCAACCGACCCGGACGTAAGGAACAGCAACCCTTTGCCCAGCGCGTGGGCAAGCACGTGGAACAGCGCGCCGACGATTGCCCAGTAGTTGCCGATGCCGAGCCCAATCAGGATGTAACCAATCTGGCTGATGCTCGAGTAGGCCAGCAGCCGCTTGTAGTCCTTCTGCGCATATGCCAGCAGCCCACCGACGACGATGGAGAGTACGCCAAACCCCAGCAGCAGGTTGAAGAACGCCGGCGCGTTGGCCCGGGAGAGGCCGAACACGTTGAACATGACGCGGCACATCGCATACACGCCCAACACCTTGATGAACACGCCCGAGAGTAATGCCGATACCGGCGCGGGCGCGGAGGGATGCGCGTCAGGCAGCCAGGCGTGGAACGGCACCATCGCCATCTTCACCGCGAACCCGACGAGGAACGTGGCCACGATGAACCAGAACAGGGGCGTGTGACCGAACCCGGCCATCACCTGCGAGACCACGGCCATGTTCAGGGTTGACGCTTTGGCGTAGAGCAAAGCGATGGCCAGCAATATCGCGGTGCCGCCGATTTCGCCAATGACCATGTACTTGAACCCGGCCTCGAGCTCATCGAAATCAGTCCCGAACGCGACGAGCGCGTAGGACGCGACCGCGGAAATCTCGATGAACACGAACATGTTGAAGATGTCGCCGGTGATGGTCACGCCGTTCAGGCCGGCGAGAACCAGCATGAAGAGCGAGAAGAACTTCCAGCGGCCGGTGTAGTGGTCGAGATACCGGACCGAGAACAGCAGGGCCGCAAGCCCGACGGTGTTGACCGCCAGGACGACGAGCGCCGTCAGGTGGTCGTATACCAGCGTAATGCCGAGGGTCGAAGCCCAGCCGCCCATCCGGTAGAGCAGAGCCGGTGAGTCGGTGAACAGGTAGACCGCGCCGTAGACGGAAAGGCCGAGCAGGGCCGCGCCCGCCGCATTCGCAATCAGGTCCGCGAAACGCGGCCAGAGCTTCGCGAACAGCGGTATCAGGAAGGCCGCGGCCATCGGGATCACCACAAACAGCGGCAGGAAGCTCGAGTCCATGTGCTAGATTCTCTCCGTCATCGCTTTGTCGATTCGCGACTTTGGACTTTCGACTTTGGACTTCGGACTTCTCATCTAGCCCTTCAACCGCCTGATTTCGCTGATGTCGAACGTCCGGTACTTCTCGTATATCCGCATGGCCAGGGCCAGCATCAGGGCCGTCGTCGCCAGACCAATGACGATCGCAGTCAGCACCAGCGCCTTCGGCACCGGGTCGACAAAGTTGCGCGGCTGGGTGACGTCGGTGATTATCGGCGGCAGGGCGTCGCGCTTGAAACCGACCAGCGCGAAGAACAGGTTGACCGCGTACTCGACGAGGCTGAACCCGATGATGATTCGGATGATGTTCCGCTTGGTCACGACCGCATACAGGCCGATGAGCAGCAGAGCCATGCAGGCGAAAAGTGCTATCATGAGCAACCCCAATCGAATTCAGATTGCAGATTGCAGATTGCAGATTGCAGACCCGGGACTGACACCTCTGACTTCTGCAGTCTAGCTTCTAGCTTCTGACTTCGTCTGTCCGTCATGGCTAGTCCTTCATCACGAACCGGGAGGCCCCGAGCGCCAGGAACATGGCAAACAGGCCGGCTCCGACCTTGACCCCGATGGCGATGTTGGCCGGGAGAATGATGCCGCCGCTGATAAGCGTGAGCGGCTTACCGATGCCGTAGACAAACGCATTCTGAAAGAAGAACGTTCCGCCAACGTACCCGGCCATGGCCAGGCTGAGGAACAGCACGCCGCCCAGGCTCTCGATGACTGATGAGAGCGTGTAGGAATTACGCTCGGTCTGCTCGACCGACCCGAACGCCAGCGAGATGAGTATGAACGCCGCGGCAATCAGGACGCCACCGGCAAACCCTCCGCCCGGAGTCAGATGGCCGTGCAGCACGACATAGGTTCCGAACAGGAAGAGCATACCGGCCAGCAACCGCGCAACGACTTGGACAATCGGAGACATGCCGCGCATACTAGCCTCCTTGCGGCAGGTTAAGGCTAAGGTTAAGGCTAAGAGGGAAACCCAATGACTTCCTCTTCTCGTCCTGTCTCAACCTCAACCTTAACCTCGACCTGTCCGGCCGGCCCGGCGCATGATGGTCAGCACGCCCACGACCGCGGTAAACAGCACGGTCGCCTCGCCCAGCGTGTCGTAGCCACGGAAATCCAGGATGATTGCCGCCACAACGTTGGCAGCACCGGTCTTCTCCAGTCCGAGCGCGATATACTCCCTGGCCACGAGCATTGTCGGGCTGCCGAAAACCGGCAACTCGGCCAGAGCCCGACCCACAACCGCCAGGAAAACGACGCAGAAGACGCCGTAGACCACAGCCGGAAACACGAGTTCGCGTTTGAGCCCGCCCGCTATCGTGGTGTCGGTGTTCGTCGTGCGCAGTATCACGGCGGCAAAGAAGACGACCGTTAGGGTCTCGACGACAATCTGGACAATAGCCAGGTCCGGCGCCTGCAGCAGGATGAACATGATTGCGACCGAGAAACCGACGATGCCCAGTGCGACCGCGGCCGCGAGCAGGTCCTTGATCTGGATTGCCACAAGGGCCGCCACCAGCATCGCCGCGAGTAGTACGTAGAGTTCAATCATCCGCTACCTCAGAAAGAGCACCAGGAAGAAGACCGTTGCCCCGAGGAAAACCCATGCGACATACAGGGGCAGGCTGCCGTTCTGCACCCACGACAGCCCGGCGCCGGCATACTTGACCAGTCTGCCGATCGCGGTCACCAGCCCGTCCAGGACGTCGTGCACCAGCCGGCGCGCCACGAACGAGGTCGCACGGCCGATCGCCACAATCCAGTTGTAGAGGTCGAATGCGCCGAGCTCGCCGAACCTCAGCAGGTCGGAGAGAATTGGCAGATGCTTGACCGGCGAGTAGAAGGCAGTACCCACGACCCGGCTCTCCTCGTCGTCTGCTATCTTCTCGCCGCCCACGAACGTCCGGGCAGCGGTCGGTCTTCGCGCGGTCCCCAGGAGATAGATGAGCAAACCGATGCCGAACGAAGCAAGGAGCAGGAGAGTCGTCAGCACCGGTTGCCATGTTCCGGTCGGCTCAATCAGCAGCGGCAGGCTAGGGTAGATGAGACCGCGCAGCGGTACCTGGTAGGCGAACACCCCGAATACGATGCACAATGCAGCCAGCAGCATGGGCGGGAGCCACATGCCGAACCCGACTTCCCGCACTTTGGCAAGCGACTCCGGCCGCTGGCCGAAAAAGACCGCGTGCAGCAACTTCATGAAGGAGGCAAGCGTCAGCACGCTACCCAGCATCGCGGCAATCAGGAACACGGGGTACACCCGGCTACCCTCACGGGCAAGGCCGATGACGCCCTGGTAGACCATCCACTTGGAAACGAAGCCGTTGAGCGGCGGGACACCCGAGATAGCGAACGCGGCCACAAGGAAGGAGACGAAGGTCAGCGGCATCTGCCGGGCGAGGCCGCCCAGCTTGTCAATCTCATCGGTCTTGGCCCAGTGCTCCACCGAACCCGCGGACAGGAACAAACCGGTCTTATAGATGGAATGGTTCAGCATATGGAACAGCCCGCCCGCGATGCCCACCGGGATGCCCGTGCCGATACCGAGTACCATATACCCGACCTGGGACACCGCGTGAAACGAAAGGAGCTTCATCATGCGCTTCTGGACCAGCGCCATCAGCACCGCGCCCAGGATTGTGACCGAACCCACCGCCATCAGCACGTTCCGAATCACCGGGTTCGATGCCACGTCAAACATGTACACCGACAACCGGACCAGCAGGTAGATGCCCAGTAGTTTGTCCAGCGAAGCAGGAATGTATGCCATGACCGTTGCCGGCGCGGTCTCGCCTGCGGCCGGGATCCATGAATGAAACGGCATCGAGCCGGCCTTAGCCAGCGCGCCCACGGCAACCAGCAGGAACGCGAGAATCAGCGCCGGGTCGGTAAGCGGCAGCGGCGCCGGCGGCGCGGTTTGGACCCAGCCGCCGCGACGCAGCAGGAGCGCAATCCCGAGCAGCATGGCCAAATCGGACAGCCCGACGACAACAAGAGCCTTGGCCGCCACGTTCCCGCTGCCTTCCCGCCCTACCAGCAGAAGTCCGTAGATGATGACCAGCAGAAAGCCCCAGAAGAACAGCATCACTACGAGATTGGCGGCCAGCAGGACTCCGTTGGCGCACGCCAGCCCCAGCAGCAAGTAGAGGTAGTAGCCCCGCGTCCCATCCTTGCCTCTCATATAACGGAAGGAGAAAAGGACCACGAGCACGCAGAAGAAGGCGGCAAACAGCAGCATGAACCCCGACATCGCGTCAAGCCTGAACCCCAGCGGCAGACTGCCAAGCCGGCCGAACGCGTACTCGATAACGTCACCGCGCGAGCGGAAGAACAGCCGGACCGCATAGTAGAGCGTCCCGACCGCGCCGATGAAGCAGAACTCGTTGCGCAGCCGGCCGATGAAGTAGGCAAGCAGGCCCGCAAACGCCGGGATCGCAAGCATCAGCACAAACGGATGCATCAGCCGTGCCTCACAAGCCCAGCCCCCGCTCGACCAGCTTGACAAACACCGGGAAGCAGAGGCCCAGGCCGGTCGTGAGCACCGCCAGCACGACCACCGGGGTGGTCATGACCCAGTTCTCGTGACCGACCACGCCGTCGCGGGGCCCGCCGACAAAAATCCGGTACAGCCGCAGCATGTAGAGCAACGTCAGGACAGCGGCCACAACCGCACCCACGGCAAGGATCAGGCTCACCCGGATGGCGGCAACCACCACATAGAACTTCCCGAAGAAGCCCAGTAGCGGCGGCACGCCGACAATCGAGAGTATCAGCAAACCGACCGCGGCCGAGGTAACTGGCATCCCTCGCATCAACCCGCCAAGCTCGCGCAGGTCGCGCCGGCCGGTGCTGTGTTCAACCAGGCCCATGGCAAGGAAAAGCCCGGACTTGGCAAGCGCGTGGGCCACGAGGTAGACGATGCCAGCCACAGCGCCGAGGCCGGACGCAATCGCAAATCCCAGAAAGATGTAGCCCAACTGACTCACGGTAGAGAATCCCAGTATCCGCTTGATGTCGTTCTCGCGCAGCGCGATGCCGGCTGCCACCAACGCGCCGCAGACGCCCACCCCGCCGACCAGCCACGTCCACCACACCGGCAGCATGACGTGACTCTGGACGAAAATCCTCAGATAGGCAATCAGACCGATTTTGGCCACGATGCCGGACAGCAGTGCGCTGACCGGCGAGGGGGCAGCCGTGTGCGCGTCCGGCAGCCAGATGTACAGGGGCAGACTGGCCGACTTCGTCACCATCCCGACCAGGATGAGTGCGGCGGCCCATGGGCTGACCACAGGTCCCGTGAGCGCCGCCGCGTCAAACGACCCGCCCTCGACGAACATGATAGCGAACCCGACCAGCATGAGAACCGAGCCGGAGAACGTAATGAGTAAGGTCCGGTTTGCCGTGGCGACCTCAAGGGCGGACCGGCGATGTGCCACCAGGCGCCAGGTGCATACGCCGGCCAGTTCCCAGAAAATGTACAGCGCAATCACATTCCACGAGAAGCAGAACCCCATCATCGCGCCGAGCATCAACAGCAGGAAACCGTAGTAGTCGTCCTGGTGCTCATGCCCTCGCATGTAGCCCAGCGAATAGAAGACCACCAGCAGCCATATCGTGCCGAACAGCGCTGCGAGCAGCAGACCGACGCCGTCCACGCGGAAGAATGGTGCGAGCATGTCGGGCGACGTACCGCAGGAAGTAACCGCGCCGCCCTGCCGGACCCAGAGCCATACCATCAGTGCGAGCGTCAACGCGGTCCCGAAAAGCGCGATAGCACCCCTCAACCCGCCGCCGATGCGCCTGAACAACAGTTGCACCACGCCCAGTCCGGCCGGAATCAACACCGCGCACCAGACGGCAGTCAGAATCAAGGCATTCGCTCCCTGATACGCTCGGTCTTCGCCCATGACAGCCTAAGCAGGTCCTTGCCTGAGTACTTGAGTTTGCCGTCCTCGAAGGCGGCCATGCGTTCAGTACAGCAATAGCACGGGTCAACCGCGGCCAGCGTCAGGGCGGCGTCGGCTATGGAGCCGCCGCGCACCGCGACCACGTTCGATGCAATGTTCATGTAGCTGGGCGCGCGAATCTTGTGCCGTAGCGGTCGGTTTGAACCATCCGACCGGAGGTAGTGGAACACTTCGCCGCGGGGCGCCTCGGTGTGGCCGATGCCCTCGCCGGGCGGAATATCCTCGACCCTCACCTGAATCGGACCATCCGGCATCTTCTTCAGGCATTCGCGGATTATCTTGATTGACTCGAAGGTCTCAAGCAGCCGGACCTTGGCCTTGGCGAACACGTCGCCCTCGGTCAGCACCGGGACGCTCCACGGCACTTCGGCATAGGCATCGTGCGGATCGTCCCTTCGCACGTCAATGTCAACGCCTGAGGCGCGGGCGGTCGGCCCGACCACGGAATACGCGATGGCCTGCTCGTGCGTAAGCACGCCCACCCGCTCCAGCCGGGCCCTGATGACCGGGTCGTCGAGCACGGCATTGGTCAGCATCCTTGTCTTCTTCTCGGCCACGTCCAGCGCAGCCGACATCAGCGGTATCTGTTCCGGCAGGATGTCCCGGCGCGCGCCGCCCGGCTTGTTGGCCGCGTAGTGGTTCCGGTTCCCGGTGATCATCTCGAAGATCTCAAGGATGTGCTCGCGATAGCGCCACGCCCACATCCAGACCGTGTTGTACCCGATGAAGTGGCCGGCCAGCCCCACCCACAGCAGGTGCGAATGGATGCGCTCCAACTCATGGATGATGGTGCGAATGTAGGCGCCGCGCGGCGGCGGCTTGATTCCGCAGATTTCCTCGAGTGCCAGCACGCAGGCCAGCGGGTGTGAATTGGAGCAGATGCCACAGATGCGCTCGACCAGGAACGGAATCTGGTCATAGGTCAATTCCGGTGAGATGAACTCATGCCCGCGGTGGTTGTACCCGAGGTTGATTTCCATGTCCACCACGGTCTCGCCCTCGACAATGAGCTTGAAGAATTCCGGCTCTTCCTGAAGCGGGTGATAGGGACCGATCGGGATGATTCGCCTATTGCTCATGGGCCTCACTTCTCCGCTCGAAGTCCCGGCGCAGGGGGAACTTGTTCTTGTCCCAGTCGGTGTCGGATGTAAGCAGGGGTATCAAGTTGGGGTGGCCCGGGAAATCGATACCCAGGAGTTCGTGCATCTCCCGTTCAATCCAGTCCGCTGCCGGAAACCACGGAGCCTGCGAATCGATTCTCGGGTCGTCTTTGGGCGCCAACACTTTCAAGGTATACATGGTGCCGGTCTTGTCTTCAGAGAAATGGTACAGAACCTCGAATCCTTCGCGGGTGTCGATGCCCGTGCACGTCGCCAGTCTCATTCCGCAATCCCCGTGCAAGTATTTGGCCGCATCGGTCAGGCGTTCGCGCGGGATCCGGATGTAGAGGCGCTTCGGGTTGTGCTCGTACACCTCGGCCTCCGGCACGAGTTGCTTGAGTCCGGTCTCGGCTTCTCTCATAGTTTGCTCAGCGCCTTTACTACTCCGAGGATCATTGCTTCCGGCTTGGGCGGACAGCCGGGTATGTAAGCGTTTATCGGCAGATGCTTGTCATACGGCCCTACCGCGTTGTACGAGTGGCGGAAAATGTGATTGTTGCACGTGCAGGTCCCGACCCCGATGACCAAGCAGGGCTTCGGGGTCTGGTCAAACACTTCCAGCACACGGGGCAGGGACTTCCGGTTAATCACGCCGGTCACAAGCAGCGCGTCGGCGTGGCGGGGCGACCCCACCAGCACGATTCCGAACCGCTCCACGTCGTATCTCGGCGTAAGCAGCTCCAGGATCTCGATGTCACAGTTGTTGCACGACGCCGCGGCCAAGTGGTACACCCACGGCGACTTCTTCAGGCCCCAGATTCGCGGGTCTTTCATAGCTTCATGAAGGCCAGTATCACGGCCACGATTCCGAGCCCACCCAGGATGAACCAGAAGAACCGGAGCGCGTGCTCAATCTTGAACCGCGGGTTGGTGTTCTTGATAAGGATGACGAGTACGGCAATGGCGAGGAACTTGAGAATCGCCCACCAGCTCGTGAGCCCGCCCCAGAAAACGGTGACGAGGAAGCAGGGCATCAGGAAGAACATCATCGCCTTGGTGAGGCGGAACATGGCGAACGGAACGCCCGAATACTCAATCAGCACGCCGGACATGATTTCCTGTTCAGCTTCTGCAATATCGAATGGAGGATAGCCAAGTTTCGCCTGAATGCAAATCAGCACGATGACGGCGGCGATAGCTCCGGACACCGAGTACAGGAACGGCCCGCCCGCCTGCTGTGCCAGCACCAGATCGCCGAGTCGGATCGCGCCCCCGGTTCGGATAACCGGCACGGCCAGCGCCAGCAGGAACGGCAACTCGTACCCCAGGTACAGCGTCATCTCGCGCGAAGCGCCGACCGCGGACAGGGGGTTACGCGAAGCCGATGCACCGATGATTACAGCGATGGGCGGCAGGGCAAACAGGTATACCAGCACAATCAGGTCGCCGACAAATGAATCCTGCGGGAAGAAGTTCACATAGAAGAGCAGCACCGCGGTGACACACATCGCCGCGAACCCGAGAATGGGTGCGAACAGGAATGTGACCTTTGAAGCACCCGCCGGGACCACCGTCTGCTTCAGCATGAGCTTGAGCATATCGGCAAACGGTTGGTACAAAGGCGGGCCCTTGCGCCACTGCACCCGCGCCGACACGAACCGGTCTACCCACGTCAGCACGAGGCCCATGGTGGCCGTGAACGCGAACCCGGGAAAGACCACGAACGCGAACGCCAACTTCCAGCCGGTCAGGCTAGTCATAGTCGCCTTCCGTGGACCGACCGGACCGCAAACCCGACACCGGCCTTCTTCTCCGCCAGCTTCTCCTCCTCGATGAACTGGAGCGCGCCGGTCGGACAGGTGGTTGCGCAACGCGGACCCTCGGGCCGGTCGTCGCACAGACTGCACTTCTGAGTCACGTCGCGCAGGAGGCTCGTGTCAATTACCCCGAACGGACAGGCCAAGGCGCAGGAACGGCAGCCGACGCAATGGAACGAAGCCTGACGGACGACCCCGCCCTGCTCATTACGCACGATCACCTTGAACGGACAAGCGGCAGCGCAAAGCGGGTCATCGCAGTGCCGGCACGGCATCGGCACTTCCGCGGTTTCGGTGACGTCGGCGTAGCGGATTCGTGCCTCGCCTTTGAACCGACTCCGGCACGCGGCTTCACATGCCCGGCAGCCGATGCACAGGTCAAGCCTGACCACCAGTCGCTTCGCCACTACCATGCCTCCGCAACCATCTCGACCGCCGGCTTCGAGGTCCGGGCCGACTTCGCCACGTGCACCGGAACCGGCGCAATCAACGTCTGCCCCGAAACCGTATCATTCGCCATGGGAAACAGCGCCCGGTTCCTGTGCGCGTTGACCCCGACGCTCATTACACCTTTGGGAACCGCGGCCGTCACTCGCACCTCGAACTCAGCCCTGCCGGTCGCGCTCTCAACTTGTACGTATTCGCCGTCGCCGACGCCGAGCCTCGCCGCGTCCGGCGCGGACAGTCGAATCTCAGCCTCGACGTCGTAGAATCCGCCGATGCCGCTTGCCCGCTTCTCGCCCAGCAGGACAAAATCGTCAGCACCGGGCCCGGCGGACGCAACCTGTGTCAGCTTGACGGCCTCGTCTACTGTCTTCTCCGGCACCGCTGCCGGCTCTTCCTCGCTGACACTCGCGAGG
Source organism: Caldifarciminota bacterium (assembly GCA_026397595.1). Lineage (GTDB taxonomy): Bacteria > Hydrothermota > Tepidihabitantia > Tepidihabitantales > Tepidihabitantaceae > UBA2258. The sequence continues at coordinate 8,515 of JAPLUO010000369.1, read as the reverse complement.
TCGCCGAGAATCCGCGCGAGCGGTCTGGCCCCGCTGAACGCGGCCGCGACCGGATGACGACTCACGACGCCCCAATACGACTGGCCCGTAGACTCCTTCTCCAGCTCGCTCGGAACCGGCAGGACGAGCCCGGGCAACGCGCTCTCCGGCCTGAAGATGCTGGTCGCGACTCGGAACTGCACGTGGTCGGCCAACTCCGGCATCAACTCCGGGTAGCTATACGGGTACATGCCACCGAACCAGAAGACTGCCTTGATGCTGCCGGACCCAGCCTGCCCGCGGAACTCCTCGAAGCCCATCTTGCCGAAGGGCACGCGCGCCTCGCCGAATCCCATGAACGTCGCGCCGGCCTTGACGGCGACCAACTGCGAAACAAGGCTGTGTTGAACCGGGTGGTACACCCGGCCCAGGTGCATGGCGCTGCCGACAAAGGACGGGCCGCCGAGGAGCATCTGCGCCGCGTCGGCCAGTTGCCTTGCGCCCACGCCCGACAAGACAGCGCTCTCGTCGACGTCTATACCCAGGCCCTTGTCCAGGCTGCCGACCATGCCGAGCAGAGCAAAGACCTCGGTTCCCGGCCTCACCTGCAGGAACACGTGCGCCTGCCCGGCCTGCCGGGTCCGAATCGAGTCAATCACAATCAGCCGGTTCTTCCGGTCCGCATACCGCGCTTCGAGCATCGGTCCGGCTGCGACCGGGGACGTGTTGAACACGTCACCAACCAGCAGAGTGGTACGCGCGGTCTTCACTTCGTCCATAGTCGCGGCCTTGACGCCGGCCAGACCATACTGGAAGCAGTTGTCCGGTTCGACGTATCCGCAGACCAGGTTCGGCGTACCCACGGCACGGGCAAACCCCCACGCGAGACGGACTTCAGCCTCGGTCAAACCTCGGCTGTACACGACAGCAATATCCTCAGGCTTGGCTGCGGCCAAGGCCTCGCGGCAATACTGCATGGCCTGGTCCCAGCCTACTTCTTTGCCGTCGAGCAGCGGGTAGGCGAGCCGCTTCGGATGGTCGACAACGATGCTGGCGCTGTTGCCGCGCGGGCACAGCCTGCCCTTGTTCACGGTGGAGTCCGGCGGGTACTCCATCCGGAACTGGTAGTCGGACGTCACAATTGACTCGCAGCCGTTGCGACAGAACGGGCAGGTCGTACGTACGGCGTTCATACGAATGGGTTCTCGATGTCCTTAATTTGGGTCCATGTCAGCACCGGGCCGTCCTTACAGGTCAGGTACGGGCCGAGCCGGCAGTGACGGCACTGGCCCACGCCGCACGACATGTTCGTTTCCATGGACAGGTAGATATTATCTCCCAGGAAGCCGACGTCGAGCAGCCGCTGGTTGACAAACTTCATCATTATCGGCGGGCCGCAGACCACGGCGATGCTCGTCTTCTCGTCGCACGGAATCTCTTCCATGAGACACGTCACGACGCCGACCTTCTTCATCCACTTGTCATCACTCACGTCTACCGACAGGTCGATGTCGACCTTGGGCAGCTTCTCCCATTCCGGTAGCAGGTGCCGGTACACGATGTCGCCCGGGGTACGCGCGCCGTACCGCAGGTAGATGTGCTTGTACTTGTCAATCTCATGGGTCAAAGCAAGGAACAACGCCCGCAGAGGCGCCAGGCCGACGCCGCCGCCGACAATGTACACGTCCTTGCCCGCGAACTTCTCCAGGGGATACGGGTTTCCGAATGGCCCGCGCACGCCCACCGTGTCACCCGGGTTCAGGCCGAACAGCGCGCCCGTTGCCTTGCCCACCTTCATGATGGTCATCTCGAAAGTGTCCCGCTTGAAGTGAGACGATGAAGGCGTAAATGGCGCCTCGCCGAACCCGGGCACGGTCAGTTCCACGAACTGGCCGGCAAGGAACGGTATCTCCTGCTCCGGCTTCAGCACGAACGTCCGGATGTTCGGCGTCTCGTCCATCGTCTTCAGGATAGTAGCCGGAATCGCCTCGTAGGGGTTGTTCACAGCTCGCCCAGCACCTTCCTGATGTCAATCTTACCCATGCACGCCTTGAAGCACCGGCCGCACCCCGAACAGGCGAACATGCCGTGGTCGGTCTTGAAGTCCGAGAACTTGCAGATGAAACGATTGGCGAACCGCTTCACAAACTCCGCGCGCGGGTTGGCTCCGCCGCCGACCCGGGCATACGCGGCCAGGTAACAGGCATCCCAGACCCGGGTCCGGTCCAGGCTCTTTTCCCGGGCCTGGTCGTATAATAGGAAACAGTAGCAGGTTGGGCAGCCCATCAAACACCCGAAGCACTCGACACACGTCTTCGCGTGTCTCTGCCAGAACGACTCGTCCTTCCGTTTTGCGGCTACAGCGGTGGACAGGTCAGGGTTCCACGGCTTCGGGTTGATGCGGCTCAGTGCCGCGACCGCGGCCTTCCGTTCCTCCCCGCGCTTCACCACCGCGGCGTCGCCATCGCCCGCTGTCTGGAACAGGTCCGGGGCCGCGTCGATCAGTTGCCTGCCCTTTTCTCCGACCTCAATCAGGTACTCGCTGTCGCTCACCGAGAGCACGGCGTCCGCACCTTCGCCCGCGTAGGGCGTCAGCCCGAGCAGATTGCAGAAACAGCTCTCCTCAGGAACCGGGCAATCGGCAGCGACAAGGATTGTGTTCTCTCTTTGCGACAGGTAGAACGGGTCCTTGAACTCCCCCTCGCCCAGAATCTCGTCATGCACCTTGAGCGGAACGAGGTCGCAGTTCTTTACACCCAGGAGCACCCGGGGCATGGAATCGACCGACTCCAGTCTGTCCGGGAAAGCGCTTACCTGCTGCCTGGGGTTGAACATGAAAGACTTCACCGGCTCAGAGGCACGGATTCGCCTCAGGGCCGGTGTGATGGTATCGGGGCTCGAACCCACGTCCGCCGACTCGAGGCGGTGCCAGTGGACCTGCTTCTCGCGCTCGACTGGTGCGTAGACAGCAAACCTCTCTAGCAGCTTCGACAGCCACTGGTCTCGGGATGCTGTGGACATGATGAACTTGTCCAAGATAGGTAAACTACAAGAAGGTTCTCGGGAGTCAAGAGAAACCTTGTGTCTGGCCGCCGGAACACCGACCTTACTTGACTAATGCCGTTTGGCGGTGACAATCTGGCTGTGCTCACGTGTTCCGGAGATCGGGCGCGCTGAATGGCAACCGGCAGCCGGTCTCCAACCGACCCCCTGTTCATCCTCGAAAACGAGGGCCTGTCCATGCTTGTGATACGTCATGCCACCGAGTTGTATCGTTCCTACGACGCGGGCGTGCGGCCGCTGCTCGAACTAGTCGAATGGTTTCCGGGCGGGCTCGAGGGCGCGACCGTGGTTGACCGCGCGGTCGGCGCATGCGCCGCGCGGATCTTCGACTACCTGAGAGTAGACCAAGTCATCGGCCTGACCGGTTCGATCTCGGCCGAGCACATCCTCCACTCCGCTGCGATTACGTTCTCCTTCCGCACCACTGTGGTTGACATCCGCAACCGCGAAAATACGGGCCCCTTTCCGTACGAACAACTCAGCCTCCAGCACAAGAACGCGGGCGGCCTCATTACCGCCATCCGCGCCAAGCTGGCCGAGTCCCGCCCCCACCGCACCCGATGAAGCACAGCAACGTCCGGGCTCACCCGACAGCGGGGCCCTTCATGTGCATTCTCCTGCTGGCGACCGTGCTCCTGCCCTCCCTCGTCACGGCCCAGCCCCAGGGTTGCCGCTACCTGATCGTCGCGGCGGACGAGTACTCCGGCGCGGTCCAGCCTTTGGCTGACTGGAAGACACAGAAAGGCATGCTCGCCCGGATCGTGAACCTCTCCGAGACCGGCTCGACGCCCGCTCAGGTCAGGTCCTGGATTCGGGACGCATGGGACTCGTGGCCCATCAAACCCGAGTACGTGTTGCTCGCTTGCAGTCCGACCCAGCTCAATGGCTACGGCTACTACGACGACACCTACTACGGCGACATGACCGGCGACTATCTCATGGAGCTACCGGTCGGCAGACTGCCTGCCGAGGACCTGCACGAATGCAGTACCATGGTTGCGAAGACCCTTGCCTACGAGCGCTTTCCTGAGGCTCAAGACACGCTCTGGTATCTCAAGGGCACGACCGTCATCAGCGACCGCGACCCGGGCAATCCTGACCCGTACTACCAGGTCGACTCGCGCCTTGCCCGCCAGTACTGGCTGAACCACGGCTACGTGCGGGCGGAGAGCCTGTCCAGCCTGACCGGTGACAGCTCGCCCCAGGTTGTGGCCGCGCTGCACGACGGCCGCGCGTTCATCACCTACCGGGGCGCAGCCGGTGGGACATGGGATTACCCGTTCGCTGACTTCTATCCCTACAATTGGCACAACGGCGCCCGGCTTCCGGTCGTGGTCGGGGCTACGTGCTACACCATCACGCTTGCCCCGGGCGAATGGATGCTTGGCAACGCGTGCCTGCGCTACGGCTCGCCCGGGAACCTCGGCGGCATGGTCGCCTACTTCGGCACAACCCTGGGCGCGGACCAGGTCTCGCAGTATCGCAGCGCCTGCTACCGGGGGTTCTTCAAAGCGATCTACGAAGAAGGTCTGTACCGCCTTGGCGACGCGACCCTGCGGGGCCGGTGGCGGGTTGACTCGCTCTTCCACGACTTGGACCGGTACACGGAATGGGCGCTGCTCGGTGACCCGGAACTGAACCTCTGGACATCGGCTCCCAGAACCCCGGTCGTCACGCACCCGCCGACAGTCGAACCCGGGGCGCAGGTATTCCCGGTAACTGTCACGGCCGGGGCCTTGCCCGTCTCAGGTGCGCTCGTCTGCTGCACGATGGACTCAGCCGTCTACGCATGGGACACGACCGACGCATCGGGCCATGCCCTGCTCGATATCGGGCCGACCCATCCGGGCCCGATGGCGGTCACGGTCACCGGCCGGAACCTGCGGCCATACGAAGGCCACGCTCTTGTACTCATCACCGGCGCTGCGTACGTATCCTACCTGAAACACACGATTATCGACACCCCGCCCGCGGGCAACGGGGACGGCCTTGCCGGGCCCGGTGAAACCATCACCCTGCCGGTCTGGGTCATCAACTACGGCGACTCGGCAGCACAGTCGGTGACAGCCGTGCTCTCGACCGCCGATACCTTCGCGAGAGTGCTCGACTCGGTCATGGTCCTCGGTGACATTCCCGGCCGCGACTCGGCCTGCTCAAGCCCTCAGGGATTCCGACTGAACATCGCCCCGGCCTGCGCGGACCGCCACGTCATCAGTCTTGACCTCAAGTGCCACGACGCACACGGCGACACCTGGCGCTCAGGCCTTGCTGTCACGGTCTCTGCGCCGATACTGACCCTGATGGGCGAGACCGTGGTAGACACGGCCGGCAATCGGAACGGCCGCCTGGACCCGTGTGAGACTGCCCAACTGGTTGTCACGCTCCGCAACCTCGGCCTGGGCCCGGCCGACAGCACGCGGTGCGTACTCCGCTCAACCGACCCGCGACTTGTCGTGACCGACTCCCTCGCGGACGTCGGCACCATCCGGGGCGGCTCGGTTGCCACCAATGCGCAAGACCCATTCACGGTCTCGGCCGCAGACATGGTGCCCGAGACTCAAATTCGCTGTACCCTGCGGGTCATCTGCCACGCCCGGGAGTACGCCTTCCCGTTCACCATTACCGTGGGCGCTGTCAGCGTCCTCGACCCGATCCCTGACGGTCCCCGAGTCCCGCCGCAGTACTGGGCCTTCGACGACGTCGATGCCCACTATCCCGAGCATCCGACCTACGACTGGGCGGAAATCAACGGCGTCGGCACGCGACTCGCTCTCAGCGACAACCAGACAGTAACGGTTGACCTTCCCCCCGGGTTCGGCCCGCTTGAGTACTACGGCCAGCGATACACGCAGGTCTCAATCTGCTCCAACGGCTGGCTTGCACCCGGGGCAACGACCTCGACAAGTTGGACCAACGCGCGGCTCCCGCGCACTAGCAGCCCGCCCATGCTCGCGGTCAACTGGGACGACCTGATCACTGGAACCGGCTCGGCCGCCTGGTACTTCCATGACACCTCCGCGCACAGGTTCATCGTCCAGTGGGACTCGTTCCGCTACCGGTACTCAAACGACAACCTCGACCGTTTCCAGGTCGTCATCTACGACACGACCCTGGCCGCACGCGACGGCAACAACAAGTTCACCTACCAGTACGCCACGGCGAACTGGATAAGGTCCAGCACCATCGGCATCCAGGACCCGACCTCGTCCATCGGCATCACCGTCGTCTACGACACTACGCGCAACCGGGCGGCGGCGCCGATTTACGCCCGCCGCGCCATCAAGTTCAGCACCGACCCACCCATCGTCGGCATCTCCTCTCCCGAATCCGCAATCTCGAATCTCGAATCAGGGACGTTCATGGCTTTCCCCAACCCTTTCACCGGAACGACCACGATACGCGTCCCTGGTTCGTCGTCCATCGTCCAAGGTTCATCGCTGTCACTCTACGACGCCTCCGGCCGTCTGGTCCATTCGCCATTCATCATTTCCACTTCATCATTCCGGCTTGACCTCCGGTCAATGCCGGCTGGCCTCTACTTCGCCCGCCTCACCGGCCCCGACCGCACCGCCACGCTCAAACTCATCCTGCAGCGGTAGAAAGTTAGGAGTTAGCAGTTAGGAGTTCGCAGTAGAATCTGCGGTTCTCCCGTCCGCCTCCGTATTTCTGACCTCTAGCATCTAGCTTCTGACTTCTGACTTCGTCCCTCCCCCTTGCCATTTCTCCTTTCCACTTTCCCCTTTGCCTCTTTTGACTTTCCCCCTCTCTCCTGTAATATCCTCTGCTGATGGAATTCGGTAGAATCTGGGCCGAGATCAACCTGGACGCCCTGAACAACAACCTGAACGAAGTCCGTCGTTACGCCGACAACGGCAAGGTCATGCTGGCAATCAAAGCCGATGCTTACGGCCACGGCCTGCGCGAAGTCGCGCAGGAAGTTGCGGACCGGGTCGACATCTTCGGCGTGGCCAGCACGGAGGAAGGCATTAGCCTTCGGCTCGGCGGCATCAAGAATGCGATTCTTGTCCTCTCGCCCATCCCCTACCGCGAAATCCCGGCGCTCTTCGAACACAACCTTACGCCCTCGGTGACCGAGACCGAGTTCGCCCAGCGGCTCTCACGCGAGGCCGTAAAGCGGGGTACGTCCATCGGCCTTCACGTTGAAGTTGACACCGGTATGGGCCGGACCGGTGTCGATGAAGCGACGGCCGGAGACTTCGTGGCCGCCGTCGCCGGGCTTCCCGGGTTGGACCTGGAAGGCGTGTTCACTCATTTCCCGGCCGCGGACTCGGACCTGGACTTCACGCGACACCAACTCCAACTCTACGAAAGAGTGATGGCTCGGCTGACCTGGCTCGGGGTCACCGGATACTTGCGCCACACGGCCAACACTGCCGGGTTCCTCAACGTCCCCGGTTCGCGCTACGACCTCATCCGGCCGGGGCTCGTGGTCTACGGCATACTGCCGGACAGCTACCAGTCAGGCTATCGCACCTCGGAACTGAAGCTCGCCCCGGTGATGAGCCTGCGCAGCCGGATTGTGAACCTGCGCGACATCCCCGCGGGCCGGTCCCTAAGCTACGAGCGCAGCTACTTCACCCGGCGCGACTCCCGCATCGCGGTCATCACCGCCGGGTACGGCGACGGCTATCCATATTCGCTCAAGAACCGGGGCAAGGCGGTGGTCAGGGGCAGCCGCGCGCCGATAGTCGGCAACGTCTGCATGGACCTCACCATGCTCGACGTCACCGACGTCCCCGACGTCCAGATCGGAGATGTCGTTACCCTGCTCGGTTCGGCCGACGGCGACACCATCACCGCCAACGAACTCGCGGCATGGGCCGAGACTATTCCCTACGAGATTATCTGCCGGGTCAGCCCGCGCGTACCCCGTGTCTACCTGCGCGGCGGCAAGGTCGAAAAGACCCGCACCCTGCTCGACCATTACAACCATACTTGAGGAAAAAGACATGAACCACGACCCCGAAGCGACGACGTTCAGCGCCCACATATTCCAGCTTGCCACCGCGTCGCTGGTCTACATGGGCGCGGCCAAACTGCCGGGAACCGACAAAGTTGAGGTCAACCTGCCGCTTGCCAAAATCACGATCGACACCCTCGACATGCTCAAAACCAAGACCGAAGGAAACCGCACCGCGGACGAGACTGCGCTCCTCGACGACGTCCTCTACCAACTCCGGTTAGCCTTCGTCAAAGCCGAATCCGCTCCGCCTGAACCGGCAAAGAACGAGCCCGGTCCGAGCTCAGCCGCCGACGCTCCGAAGACCTGAACCCCGAAGGCCCGTCCGGAGAGAACCATCCACAGATTTCGCAGATTACATAGCGCGGCCTCGGAGGCCGCAACCAAACCCGATGGAACCACAGATGAACGCAGATGGACGCAGATGACACGAAGTGTCACCCCGACGCCGAGGAGGGGTCTCGGCCGGCGAAGTCAGAAACGAGAATGGCG
>JAPLUO010000058.1 GCA_026397595.1 Caldifarciminota bacterium | reverse complement strand
TCCTTCCGCGAGGCGGTCATGAAGGGCTTGCGCTCCAACCCGAACGTCATCCTTGTGGCCGAGATTCGAGACCTGGCGACCTCGGAAGCAACCATCTGGGCCGCAGAATCGGGCCACTTGGTCATTGGCACACTGCACACGACCAACGCGCCGGAAACCATCACCCGGTTCATCGACATCTTCCCGCCCGAAATTCGCGACCAGATTCGTATTCAGTTCTCTCTCTCGCTGCTCGCCGTCATCTCCCAGCGCCTGTTGCTCAAGGCCGGCGGCAAGGGCCGGGTCGGGTGCTACGAGATCATGATGGCCACGCCCGCAGTGCGTAACCTGATCCGTGAACGTAAGACTGAACACTTGGCGTCAGCCATCCAGACCAGTTCGTCCGAAGGCAGCATTTCGTTTGACGCCTACCTCGCTGAGTTGTTCCGCGCAGGCAAGGTTACGTACGAGACCGCCATCGCCTCTGCGTCTGACCCCAAGGGATTCCGCGAACTCGTGGAATTCGCGCAGCGCTCCCGACAACACTAGACCCCGCCGACCATTACCGGCTGTGCCCTTTGTCTGACGCATCGCGCCTTGCGCCGGAAGCGCGCAACGGGAAACGTCTGGCGTTGAAGGTTTGGTTTCGAACGTCGGCTACTACGGCAGTTCGCGTCGGGTTCGGGTGACGGCGAGCACGGTCCGGTTCGGCATCGCCTCCCACTTGACCTCAGGCAGGGAGTGCAGCGGCTTGGTGCTGAAGTACTTCACCAACCCGCCCTCCCCCGCCCACAAGGGCTCAGCCGATTCCGGTGCATCCCCGTGCCAACAGCCGACCAGCATCATCTCCGCGCACATCAGACAGAACGAAAGCGAATCCTCATCCCCCAGCGCGGCCATGGCGCTCGCCAGGGATTCAACCGGGGCCTGTTCGTCCAGCTTTCCGAGTAGATAGAGAAAATACCGCTCGCTCGGATTCCTGGAGTCGGTAATCCGACCGCCGGTATCAAGCCGGTCCTCGTGCTTCACGATGCCGGAATGGGCGAACGTCCAGATGTGGCCGGTCTCCCGCCTCATGTAGGGCCTGAGTTCGCGCGGCGACGCCGGGGTCATGCCACCGATGCAGACAAGGGTCATGTCGGTGCGGAGTTCGTTGAGCTTGCCGAAGTCCGGGTCCTGCGCGCACGGCAGCGCCGATCTAATTGTCTCCAGCCGGTTGCCATAGCAGTAGGCCACGCCCCAGCCGCCTGCGTCACAGTCCGCGCCCGCGGCCTCCCGCGTTGCCAGGGCGAGAGCGTCCATCTGGAACCGGCCGACAGCGGCAATCAACGTACTCATCGGCTACAGCCCCACCACGATGCCCGCCCGCAACGCGAGTCCGGAGTCCGGAGTTGGCCTCGGCGGCCCCTGTCCGACAGTGCGGAGTTCACACGGCCCGACCGCAAACCTTATCTCCCGGTCAAACCCGAACATCTGGGCCGAGACGTAGGCGTCAGCCATTGAGAAGGCAAGGACGGCGCCGGTCCACCAGAGAAACGCGGTTCTCGCATCCCGATGTCGCACATATCCGGTCGAATCGGGCACGGGCAATGCCAAGGCCTCTGAAGCCGCTAGATGCTCTTTCACAACGAAGTAGCCCAGCGTTACTTCGGCTGGCGCAATCAACGCTGCCTTCCACCAGTTGCCGGTGTACACCTGTCCGCCGCCGGGAAGTAGAAACGAAAGCAGAACCGCGGTACCGGTCGACCTTGGCGGCCGGTACGGCGTTGAGTCCCGGCCTGCACCCTTGGTCGAATCCGGGACAACCGGCTTCCCAAGGCTGTCGGGCGGCGGCGCAGGTTGCGCGGCGGCCAGCCCGGCCAGGAGCAGCGCCAGCAGGGCTGCGCGGCCGGGCAACCGTTGGGAATTGCCGATTGCTGATCGCCAATTGTCAATTGTCAATCGCCAGTTCCTGGTCACTGATTCCGTACGATGATGTCGACTCTGGGAGTTCCGGTCCGGACAACGGGCGTGCCGCCGGCGCGAGGCGTATCGGAAAAGCTCGTCAGCCGGATGCGATCCGCAGCCACGCCCCACGCGGCGAGCTGGCGCGCAACCGAACCAGCCCCGGCCGCCGCATAGTCCCAACTGCTCTGGTACTTGTCCCTCACCGCCTGCGGCGCCTGGTCGCCGCCTGCATGCCCGACAACGTCTATCACGCCGGATGACCCTTGGAGCGTCGGGATGTACGTCCGCAGGAGCGACTCAGCCGATGGCGTGACCTTCAAGTCCTGCGCCCCGCCGAACAGCTCGTCGAACGCGAAAGACACGCTGAACGTCGTGTCCCACTGCGTCTGCACGATCTTCAAGCTGTCGCTCATCTCCTGGAGCTGGCCTATCCACATGTTGATCTCGTTCTGCTGCCGGACGATCCGGTCAGCGCGTGGCAGGTAGGCCAAGTTGTAGAACAACAGGAAGCCCACGGCCAGCACCAGGAACAGAATCCAGCCGAAGCTCGAGAGAAAGGACTTCATGTTGGAATTCTACCACCAAGACACCAAGACACAAGGATGCAGCGGAGGTCAGGATTCAGAGCCTGGAACGCGGAGTGCGGCATTCGGGGCGGTTTTGACTTCTGACTCTTGACTTCTGCCTTCTGACTTGCGTCCGACGTCATGGCTCTCATTCCCACGCGTCAAGCTGTCTCCGCAGCCGATCGAGCTTGCTTGAGAACTCGGCCCGGCGCTCGCGCTCGCCTTCGACCACCTCCGGCTTGGCCCGGGCAGCAAAGTTCGCGTTGCTGAACTTGGCGTCGATGCCGGCAATGAGCTTCTCCAGGTTCGCAATCTCCTTTCTCATCCGGTCGAGTTCCTTCTCGACGTCAACGACGCCGGCAAGAGGCACGTAGGCCTCGCAGGCAGACAGCGCCGCAATCGAAGACTTCTCAGGCCGTGTCGTGCCGAACTCCAATGCCGAGACCTTGGCCAGTTCTCCTATCAGTCCTTCGCTCCGCCTCAGGAAATCGACCAGCCCGGCATCCGCTGAGTTAACAATGCACTTGACCGCAGTCTTGGCCGGTACTTCCATCTCCGCCCGGATGTTCCGTACCGCCACTATCAACTCCCGCATCGTTTCGACCCGCGCCGTCTCGCTCTCATCCAGCGCGAGTGCTTCCGGCCACACGGACTCAAGAATGGAGTGGACTCCAGTGCCCGGCACTTGATCCCTTGATCCCTTGATCCCTTGATCCCTTCCGTATCCCAGCCTGCTCCACAGCTCCTCGGTGATGAACGGCATTATCGGGTGCAGCAGTTGCAGGCTGCCGCGGAACACGTCAAAGAGTGTCTGCCTTACCGCTGCATCCTCCGCCTTCAGCCGGGTCTTCGAGAACTCGAGGTACCAGTCACACAGGTCATGCCAGAAGAAATCGTACAGCGCGGAAGCGACCTGCGAGAACGTGTAACGCGCGAGCCCGTCGTTCACCCGTGCGAGAACCCCATTGAACCTGCCCCGTATCCAATGGTCAACCGGCCGCAACTGGTCACTGGTCACCGGCCTTTGGTCACTGCCGGCTATCGCGGGAGCGACCAGCCGGCAGGCGTTCCATATCTTGTTGCAGAAGTTCCGGCCCAGTTCGAACCGTTCATTCCACAGGCGATAGCTCTGGGACTGGCTCTCAAGGTAGCAGATAGTGAACCGCGCCGCGTCGGTGCCATAGATGTCGAATATCTCCAGCGGGTCAACGCCGATCCCCTTGGACCGGCTCATGCGCGCCCCGCTTTTGTCCAGCACGGTCGAATGGATGTACACGTCATCGAACGGCACCCTGCCGGTGAATTCGAGCGCCGAGAATATCATCCGCGCTTCCCAGCGAAAGATGATATCCGGGTCGGTGGTCAGGAAGTCGGTCGGGTAGAACTTACGATAGTCCGCTGCCTGCTCATCAGGCCAACCCATGACCGAGAACGGCCACAGCGCCGATGAGAACCACGTGTCCAGCACATCCTCGTCCTGACGCAGATTCTTCGAATGGCACTTCGGGCATTCGGTCGGGTCCCTGCGTGCAACGATAACCTCGCCGCAGTCGCAGTACCACACCGGAATGCGATGTCCCCACCAGAGCTGGCGCGATATGCACCAGTCCCGGATGTTCTTCATCCACTCGAGATAGACCTTGGTCCACCGCTCGGGATGGAACTTCACCTTGCCCTCTTCGACCACGCGGATTGCCGGCTCGGCCAGCGGCTTCATCTTCACCCACCACTGCATGCTCGCCAGTGGCTCAATCACGGTCTCGCACCGGTCGCAGGTCCCGACCGAATGCCTGTAGTTCTCAATCTTCTCCATCAGACCCTGAGCCTCAAGGTCAACCACCACCGCCTTCCGGCACTCCTCGCGCGTCATGCCCCGGTACTTAGGCGGCACCGCATCGGTCATCCGTGCGTCATCACCGATGACCTTGATACGCTCCAGCTTGTGCCGCTCGCCGATTTCGAAGTCAACCGGGTCGTGCGCCGGCGTCACCTTCACCGCTCCGGTCCCGAACTCCATCTCCACGGCGGCGTCTGCAATCACCGGAATCTTCCGGCCGGTCAGCGGCAGCTCCAGCATCTTGCCGACAAATGCCTTAAACCGCTCATCCGCCGGGTTCACCGCCACCGCCGTATCCCCAAGCATCGTCTCCGGCCGGGTCGTCGCAACGACGAGGTAGGAAAGGGATCCAGGGATCGAGGGATCAAGGGATCGAGTGTCCGCCTCTTGGTCTCTTGATCTCTCGTTCTCTCGATCTCTTCTGCTCCCGTCATCCGCTATCGGATAGCGCACATACCAGAGGTGCGCGTTCTCTTCCTTGAACTTCACCTCGAGGTCCGAAACCGCGGTGCCGCAGCGCGAGCACCAGTTCACAATCCTCAAACCCCGATAGATAAGCCCCTTCTCGTAGTACCGGACGAACGCCTCGCGCACCGCGCGCGAAAGTCCCTCGTCCATCGTGAACCGCAGCCTCGTCCAATCAAGGCAGCAGCCCAGCCTGCGCAATTGGACAATGATCTCCCCACCGTACTTCTCCTTCCACTCCCAGGCGCGTTCCAAGAACCCCTCGCGCCCGAGGTCGAACCGGGTCTTACCCTCTTTTGCGAGCATCCTCTCAACCTTGACCTGAGTGCCGATGCCGGCGTGGTCCATCCCGGGCAGCCAGAGCGTCTCGAACCCCTGCATCTTCTTGTGCCGGATGAGAATGTCCGGCAACCCGTTGTCCAGCGCGTGCCCCATGTGCAGTGAACCGGTGACGTTCGGTGGCGGAATGACTATCGAGTACTTCGGCTTCGGAGACTGCGCGTTGGCGGTGAAAAACCCGCTTTTCTCCCAGAACTCATACCACTTCGCCTCGACCGGTTTCGGGTCATAGCGCGAAGGAAAATCGCTTGCGTTCGCTTCTGGCATGGGTGGGTATTATAGAGGCGAACGCGCGACTGTCAAAACAGAAAGCCCGCGACGCGGCCCGGTTTTCTCACTGCCGGGGTAGAAGCTCCTTGGAACAACGCTCCCACACTCTCGACGCCAAGGCCCGGAAGCGACAACTTTCGCCATGCGCATGCTATCCGCGGATCGCATAAATGATACGGATTCAGCCACGCAGACGAACTCAGAAATCAGAGAGCAGAGACCAGGATACGGAATGACGGAGCAGGATGACCAACTCCTCATGTCCAGGCCCAACGCAGACGCATGCCTTCCGCTTTCGCTTCCCGTGTGATTCGGCCGGGCGTCCGGTTACAGGCCACGGCAACTCCACAGGCCGCGGGCATCGCCGGGGACTACACGTGATACGATCCGGTCGAGCTTGAGCTTTGAACCAAGCTTTGAAACGAGCTTTGCGAGGAGCCTTGAAGTGAGCTTTGAGATGAGGTTTCAAATGAGCTCTTGAGCGAGCTTTCGAAGGAGCTTTCCGGCGAGCTTTCCGATGAGCTTTGCGGGGTGCTTTGCAGCACCCGAGTTGTCAGTTTGCAGGTTGCAGTTTGCAGTGGCGGAGGCCGGATTGCGCGGCTCCTGCCCAACTCCTGACTCCTAACTGCTAACTCCTAACTCGCAGACCTCCTGGCGTCTGCTGCGCCGGTTGACCACGCGCGCAGCCGGCCGATTATCCTCCGTGCGGAATAGACGAAGACCGGCCCCGGTATATTTGAGCGGAGGTACGTAATGAACCATTTGAAGATGTCCCTGTCCGCGCTGTGCCTGATTGTGCCGATGCTGGCACTGGCCCAGCCGATGGAAATGCCCGAAGAAGACAAGACGCTCTCGCCCTATTTCGTGGTGAAGAGCGACGACCCGAGCGTCGACCGGCTGCCCCTGCTCTCGACCAAGGCGGACGTGAGCATCGCCGGCGTGATTGCCGACGTCCGGGTGACCCAGGTCTACAAGAACGACGGGAAGAAGCCGATTGAGGCAATCTACACGTTCCCGGCCTCGACCCGGGCCGCGGTCTACGCGATGAAGATGACAATCGGCGACCGGACGATTGTCGCGAAGATCCGCGAGCGCGAGAAGGCGCGCAAGGAATACGAGCAGGCCAAACAAGAGGACAAGAGCGCGTCCCTGCTCGAGCAGCAGCGGCCGAACGTGTTCCAGATGAACGTCGCCAACATCATGCCCGGCGATTTCATCACGGTCGAGATGTCCTACACCGAGTTGCTGGTGCCGACCGAGGGCGTGTACGAGTTTGCGTACCCGACCGTAGTCGGCCCGCGTTACTCCAACGTCAGTGAGAAGGACGCGCCCAAGTCCGAGCACTGGGTTGCGTCGCCCTACCAGCACGAAGGGGAGATGCCGTCCTACACGTTCGGCGTGGCCGTGGACCTTTCCTGCGGGCTGCCGATACAGGAAATCACCTGCCCGTCGCACAAGACCACGGTGAAGTACACCGGCCTGAATTCGGCGGCGGTGCGGCTGGACGAGTCCGAGAAAGCCGGCGGCAACCGGGATTTCATCCTGCGCTATCGCCTGGCCGGCGGCAAGATTGAGTCGGGTCTCCTGCTGTACCAGGGCAAGGACGAGAACTTCTTCCTGCTCATGCTCCAGCCGCCCAAGCGGGTCGAGCTCGCCCAGATTCCGCCCCGCGAGTACATCTTCATCATCGACGTGTCGGGCTCGATGCACGGGTTCCCGCTCGACATCTCGAAGATCCTGCTGCGCAACCTGTTCGCCAACCTGCGGCCGACCGACTGGTTCAACGTGCTGCTCTTCTCCGGCGACAACGCGGCGCTGTCCGAGCAGTCGCTGCCCGCGACGAAAGAAAACCTCGAAAAGGCAATCAAGATGATTGACGAGGAGCAGGGCAGCGGCGGGACCGAGTTGCTGCCGGCACTGCAGCGGGCGCTTGCCCTGCCGCCGGCCAAAGGCACTTCACGCAGCTTCGTGATTGCGACCGACGGCTATGTGACGGTCGAAACGGAAGCGTTCGACCTGATTCGAAAGAACCTCGGCGATGCCAACTTCTTCGCGTTCGGCATCGGCTCCGGGGTCAACCGTTTCATCATGGAAGGCATGGCGCGGGTGGGCATGGGCGAGCCGTTCATCATCGAGAAGCCGGAGGCGGCCGCGGCCCAGGCCGAGAAGTTCCGCAAGTACATCCAGAGCCCGGTGCTGACCGACATCAACGTCAGCTTCCCCGGGTTCGACGCGTACGACGTGGAGCCGGAGCACGTGCCGGACGTGCTGGCCGAGCGGCCGATTATCATCTCCGGCAAGTGGCGCGGCACGGACAAGGGCGCGATCAAGGTCACCGGGATGAGCGCGCAGGGCGAGTTCTCCCAGACCGTGAGCGTGGCTGAGTTCCCGCCGAACGCGGCCAACTCGGCTCTCCGCTATCTCTGGGCGCGGCACCGCATCCAGATGCTGGCCGACTACAACAACCTTGCCGAAGACAGCGCCCGCGTGAAGGAAGTCACCCAACTCGGCCTCAAGTACAACCTGCTCACCAACTACACCTCGTTCATCGCGGTGGACCAGAAGGTCCGCAACGTGGGCGGCAAGCAGGAAGTGGTCGAGCAGGCGCTGCCGATGCCGCAGGGCGTATCCGACTACGCGGTCGGCGGCGGCGCGGCAACTGGGATGGCGGGCCGGGGCTATGGTGTGAACAAGAGCGCGATGCCGTCCATGACGCGGGATGGGGGCGCAATTCCGGCCGACGCACTGAGTGAGGCCGAAGCCACTCCGGCTCCGCCCCCGCCGATTGGAACCGTGAAGGTCGGCAAGGTGGAGATTCAGGGCGGCATGACCGAACGCGCGGTGAAGCAGCCAATTGAGAAGCAGCTTGCCGAGCTGGTGAGCGCGTATTCGACAGAGCTGTCGTCGCAGCCCGGGTTGCACGGAAAGATGGTCGTCGAGTTCACTGTCGGCGCGAACGGGCTCGTGCGCGACGTGAAGGTCACACTGAGCGAGTTGACTCCGAACCTTGAGCAGGCGGTCATCCAGTTCCTGAAGAAGCTCACGATAACCAACTCCACGGGCAGCGACGCGACCGTGAAGGTAACCTTCAACTTCAAGCCATAGCGCTGATACGAGTCATTCGGCCCAGTGCGGGGAAGCTTGTCTTCCTCGCACTGGCCGTTGTGGCTCTCGTGGTGGGCTGGCGGGTCCTGCCGCGCGCGCTAAGGGAGCAACGGTTCAGGGCACATCAGCTTGACGGCGGGCTGCTGGCCGACCCGGCATACCGGGCAAGACTGGAGGCGATGAAGCCTGAAGAGGTCGGACAGTGTCTTGTGTGCGCCACCGATGCGGCAACCGTGGATTACCTGCAACGGCTGCTTGAGTTCTCCCGCGAGCAGGCGGCGCTCGCTCGGGCCCCGGCCGGCGCGCGCGGGCTATGCAGAAACCGGAGTAAGGGTGTAGACGCGCGCCAGTCGCGATGCGGCCCGGACGTCGCCGTGACGAAGGGCCTCGCGTACATCATCTAGCCGGTAGGCATCGTCAAGGGACAGGTAGGGAGACCAGCCGGCGTCGGTCTCGACCATTTCTACGTCGACCTCGGCCACATAGTCACCCTCATGTAAGAACTTCCTCAGGCGTCGGGTTCTCATCCCTTTCCAGGTCAGCGTTCCGCCGCAGAAGCGAATTCATCGACCATCAGCCCGGCCTTGCTGATGAGGACGCGAAGCGTGCCGCGCGCGACCTCGGGATGGTCGGGAATGGACAGCGTGGCAACGTGACCCGGTTTGGTCATGACGATGTGGCTGCCGCGCTGGCGCGCGACGCTCCAGCCCAGGCGTTCAAACGCCCGTACGACCTCGCGCGGACGTAGTAGCGGAACCGGCGGCATCAGACTGCGACTTCGACCTGGCGAGTGGAAACGGTCAGCGGCATGCCCTTCTCGGCCCTGACCTCAAGGCAGGCCTTGATGGCGTCACGGACGTTCTGCTCGGCCTCCTCCTCGGTCTTGCCCTGGCTCACGCAGCCCGGAATCGCCGGACACTCGGCAATGACCATTCCATCCTCATCCTGGAACATGGTAATCACGAACTTCATGGGTCCTCCTTGATGACAGTATATCCCAACTCCAGGCACCCGCAAGCGGAGAGCCGCTGAGGCGGTTCGTCAGAATGAGCGCGGGTTCATTATAATGAACCGCGTGACTTGGCACACGAGGTGTAGTTACTGGTTTCTAGTTCCGAGTTCTTGGTTCCTTGTATCCTGCAAACTGGGGACTGGTCGCTCGCGCGCGGCGCGTGGACTATCCGCAGATCACGCAGACGACGCGAAGCTTCGCCCCGACGCCGATGGAAGGGTCTCTTCCGTTCGCAACTGGCAAACCGGAAGCTGGAGCCTCGCGCCGCCCCCGGCCGCCAGGTCCTGACTTGTGATTTTCTACTTCTTACTTTCCACTTCCGCTTGCGCCTTCGGCTGCTGCGCGTCCGGAGTGTGCTTCGAGTAGCGATAGTGGTACTTGTAGTAGTAATAGTAGTAGCGGCCGTACCGTCCCGAGCGCTTCACGTCGTTGACCACGAGACCGGACAGGTGCGCCCCGCCATTCAGCATAGCGGCGGTGGCGTCCTCAAGCGCATCGACCGCGGTCCGGCCGGCGCGAACCACCATGATGCTGGTGTCGACCAGCGCCCCGATAATCGGCGTGTCGGCCGCGACCAGCACCGGCGGGGTGTCAATCACGATGTAGTCGTATTCGCCCTCCAGCCGCTCCAATAGGGCGCGGGTGGCGTTAAGCGTAAGCAGGTCGGCCGGGCTCGGCGGTATCGTGCCGCAGGGCAAGCAGTACAATCCGGCAAGTTCGGTCGGGAAAATGGCCTCGGCCGGGTCGCTGTTCAGGACGATGAGGTCGGACAGGCCCGGTTTCTTCACGTGCTTGAACACGGTGTGGAACACCGGGTGGCGCAGGTCGGCGTCCACCAAAAGGACTCGGGAACCCGCCTGGGCCAGCACCGACGCAAGGTTGACCGAGATGGTGGACTTGCCCTCGCTCGGGCCCGGCGAGGTCACGGCAATCGTGCGCATCCGGCGCTCGGCGTTGGCAAAGGCGAGGCCGGTGCGCAACATGCGGAAAGCCTCGGCTCCGGAAGACTCGACGTCGGTGTGGGTGATGAGGTGCGAGGTCAGCTCTCCGTTCCGTTTCCGCCGGCCGGGGGACAGAAGCTGCGGCACGCTGCCGAGCACCGAATATCCCCGCCGCTCCAACTCGCGCGGGCCATGAATCGACGTATCGAGATACTCCGCCCCCCACACGGAGCCAAAAGCAAGGGCCAGGGCAAGCATCAGGCCGAACGAGAGGCTCCGCTTTACGTCGGGCTGGGTCTGGCCCGCGTCCTGAGCGCGGTCCATTATTTTCACCGACGGCAGCCTCCCCGCTTCCTGGATTCGCGTCTCCTCGTAGCGCTCGGAGAGCAGCGAGTGCACCCGGCGTCCGGTTTCCGCGTCCCGGGTCAGGCCGGCAAGGATTCGCTCGGTCTCCGGCAGCCGGGCAACCTGAGCGTCATAGCGTGAAAGGACGCCCGCCAGCGCTTCCTTCCGGGCCCTGGAGGCGGCCAGCCCGGTTCTGAGGGTCACGGCCGACGCAAACCGCTCGCCGAGCTGCCCGACCGGGTCAACGAACCCCTGCTGGGTGATGAGCGACTTCAGCGCGGTTCCGAGTTGGACGCGGGTACTGTCAATCTGGCGGTCCAAGTCACGGACCCGGTCTGAGGTCTGGCTGAAGCCGCCGATCATCATGTTGGTTTTCTCGACCTCGAGCTGGTTCAGGCTGCCCTGCAGGCTCGTTATCAACGGCGACGCGATGCCCTCCAGCTTGCCCGCCATCCCCTCGCCTGCCTGGTCTATCTGGTTCTGGACGTACGCGAGCTGGGCCTCGTTTGCCTTTATCTCAGCATCAATCTGCTGGTACGCGGCGGCGACGCTGGACTGCTGGCCGATAAGCGCCTGGGTTTCAGCGTCAAGGTTGGCCATCTGATGCGCGGTCTTAAACTGCTCCAAGCCCCGCTCGGATGAATCCAGCCTGGGTCCAACGAGGGCCAGTTGGTCCTCGATGAACTGCCTGGTCGCCGAAACTTCGGCGCGGTTCTGGTCCAGGTCGTATTGCTGATAAGTCTCAAGGTAGGTGTTGACGGCCGTAATGGCGGCTGCCTTCGAAGGCCCGGCGGCCACGAGTTCGATGACGTCGGTCTCGCGCACCTGGCGGGCCGCGACCATGGACTGCAGTTTCCCGGCTGAAAGCTTTATCGAATCGGGCATGCGTGCCGCAACCTCCTCAGCCAGGCTCCGGCTGCGCAGGACCTCGATGCAGTTAGTCAGGTAGTTGGAACTGGGGTTGAACATGGAAAAGGTGCCGGTGAGGACACCGCTTTCGTTGCGGGGCGTGACAATGAAGGTCGCCCGGGCCTGATAGACCGGCTGGGTGCGGACGATGGACACCAAGGTCAGCCCCAGGACTCCGGCGAACACACCCATTGCCAGCCACTTCCGGCGGGCGAGCATCCCGAGATAGTCGTAAAACGCCGCCCTGTTGTCGGGTCCCACGGACTTGCCCGGCATCCGCCCGTCTCTGGACGCGGACGCCGGGGTCGCTACCCGATTGCCGGACTTAGTATCCGGGCTCATACCCCGGCTCGATTCATGATTGTCAGGACGAGGGTGACAATGGTCCCGGCCGAAGTCACGACCGCCAGCCAGTCGCGAATATTGTACCACGGCGAAGATGGTACGATAACCACGTCTCCGGGGGCAAGCCGCAAGATTTGCCCGGAGCCCATCATCTTCTGCAGGTCAATGCGCGTCCGCTTCTGGGTGACCGCTCGAATCAGGACCACCCGCCCCAGGTTTGCGTCCTCAGTCGGCCCGCCGCCCGCGGAGAGCAGCTCCACGATGTCCGGGGAGGCGATGAAGCTGTACGCTCCGGGCGAGCGCACCTGGCCCCAGACATAGTACTTCGAACCCGGCGACTGAGAACCCGGCGCGGGTTGAGCCGAAACGCCACCGGCCAGAACCAGGAGAATCAACCACAGAGAGCACGGAGAACACAGGGCGCGTAGGACGCGCAAGTCAAAGGGCAAAAGGCAAATGTCAAAAGTCAAATTGCCCCGAACGACTGTCATTCCGAGCGTAGCGAGGAATCCCGCCCCTTCGGTAGGCCGGGGCAGGATCTGCCCCGCCGACAGACGAGATTCCTCGTCGCCCGCTCCTCGGAATGACATCGTCGCGAAAACGATGATCCTGTAGGCTTGTAGTACAGAGCCCGGCGAGAGCCAAATCCCGTCCGGCGCACTCTGTTGCCGCTGTGTGCTCTGTGGTTCACGTCCGAGGACCGGGATTTACCACAAAGGCACAACTGCTTCTTTGGTTTGTCCGAGCCATCTGCGTCATCTGCGCAATCTGCGGATAATTCTCTCCGTGTCCGCAGTTCTGACTTCACTACTCTGACTTCTGCCTTCTGACTTCGGCCGCAGGCGCGACCCCTCCGTCGGCGTCGGGGTGACACGCAGGAATGGGTTCAGGGGTTCTGGGGTTCAAGGGTTCAGGCACGCAGGAATCTGTGCCATCTGCGTAATCTGCGGATAGTTCTCTCCGCATCCTCAGTTCTGACTTCGCCATTCTGACTTCTGCCTTCTGACTTCGCCCGCAGGCGAGACCCCTCGTCGGACTCGGGGCGACGCTTCGCGTCGTCTGCGAAATCTGCTGTTCTCCCATCCGCCCGGGTCTTCCTCTTTCACCTTCACCCTTCTCTCTTCACTCTTTTCCCGGTCCGAGCCATCTGTACTACAATCATGCAGGATCGTCGTTTTCGCGAGACCGTCGTCAAGTGCCACCCGCGGCGACGCAATGCTCGGGCTCGGGTCGGGACTCAATCTGTGTTCATCTGCGTTCATCTGTGGTTCCATTGGATTTGGTTGCGGCCTTCGAGGCCGCGCTATGTAATCTGCGTAATCTTGTGGATAGTCTTCTCGCCGGGCCATCTGCCTGCTCGTCCGTGTTCATCTGTGGTTCCACTCTCCGCGCCCAGGCTCGGCCGGAGGCGAGACCCCTCGTCGGACTCGGGGTGACACTTCGTGTCATCTGTGGATTCTTCGTCATCGCACGGTCTCGAAATTGACCGACCGGTGCATCGGGAGCGGCCTGCCGGCCGACTCGCCCAAAGCCCGAGTGCGCATTTGCGCGGCCGGTACGCCCAGCGACTGGAGATACTCGTACGCGGCATACGCTCTCCGTGTCGACAGAGGGAGGTTGTGTTCAAGCGTACCCTCCTCGGACGCGTAGCCGGTGATTACGATTCTCATGTCGGGGTGGGCCAGCAGCACGTCGGCGTTCTGGCGCAGGGTTGCCGCGGCCTCGGCGGTAATGTCCCATTTGTCCCACTTGAACCAGATGGGGTTGAGCCTAAGCGGGAGTTTTTCCGGGCTGGGAGCCGCGACCGGCGGCTGCTCCGGTTCCGGAGCCGGAGCCGGTGCCGGTGCAACGTGATAAAGCGGGATGTCGGATTCCTGGTGCTGACACAGGTTGTTAAACTGGTAGGTCAGGCCAACTTGAAGTCGCCCGAACCGTCCGTCTCCCTCTGAGAAGAGCAGGCCTTCCATCTTCATCCACGCAACGGTCGCTGTGAACGCGCCGAAATTGGCCTTGACCCCGGAATTCATGTCGCGGCCGCTGGCCGAGGCAATCAGGGCAACTTTCGGAGTCACGTACACCTCCGCGCCGCCGAACAGCCCGAACGCCCACTGATGGTACTCATCAAAGAACTGGTCGATATTGAAGTACTTACTGCGACGGTCGTATCCGACAAAGCGGCCTCGACCGAGTCCGAGATGCAGCCTGGCAAACCGCGTCACCGGGATGCTCGTCACCACGAATGCCGAGAATCTCTCGGTCTGGCGATTGTAACGCGGCAGATATGCGTTGTACTTCCAGTCCGGCCAGGCCGCGTCAAGGCCGTGGCCGATTGGAGAAACGTAGCTGTTGAACCCGACGTCGTAGACGCCCACAGCGAGGCCGAAATGGTCGGGCTCGCCGCCGAGAATCTGGTACTTCGCGTCGAGCACGTAGTCCGCGAACGTATAGGCCGTCACAGCAAAGTCCAGGTGCTTCAGCGGCGAGAAGCGGATGTTGGCGTTGGCCTCAAAGTAGTTTGCGTTCTGGGGCGTCTGCACGAGCGGGTACGACCCGTCGGCTGAAATTGCCAGCGCGCATGCCGGCAGAACGTCCGCGGTCGGTGTTTCGAACAACAGCGTCGGGCTGTTGATAGCGGCCAGCGCCGGCGCCGCAAACGTCACCAATGTCACTACGACCACTTCCATCAAATGCCTGATCTTCACACAACCTCCTTCACGTTATTGCTACTGCAACCTGCAAAACGGTCCTTCGTTCTTGGTTCTTGGTTCCTGACTCTTGGCCTGGCTGCACTCGAATCCAGGAATCCTCGACCCCTGGGCCACTAGCTGCATCTCTATTCATAAGTGCCAGCGGGATTTTACTCCTACGCTGCCGTTTGTCAAGGTAGCGCGTTGCCTCACCAGAAATCTATACGAAACGGGGTCGTTGCCTCACGTAAGGAATCTAGCTGAAAGGAGTCATAATCTGACCTTCCCCGGACCTAAAAGGAGATGGCCAGATGGTACTAACCATGCGTGAGAAGCAAGC
>JAPLUO010000322.1 GCA_026397595.1 Caldifarciminota bacterium | reverse complement strand
CTCGACCACGGCGCAAAGCTCAGCACGGTCGGGCGTGACGTCCGGCTTTCCGGCCCCCGCATCCAGAAGGCACTAATTGACGGCATCGTTTCGACCGGGCTCGACGTCATCGACATCGGCGTGGTGCCGACCCCGACCTTCTACTTCTCGCAGTTTCACCTCAACACGAACGCCGGCGTAATGGTGACCGCGAGCCACAATCCGCCGCCTTATAATGGGTTCAAGGTTGGCTTGAACAAGACAACCATCTTTGGCGAGGAAATCCAGAACCTGCGCAAGGTGATGGAAGTGGGCAGGTTCAGGCAGTGCAAAGGCAAGCTGGAATCGAGAGACGTGATTCCCGCGTACATCGAAGCCCTTCGCTCGCGAGTGACCATTTCCGCGCCGCTGCGCGTCGCGTTCGACCCGGGCAATGGGACCGGCGGCTTGCTGCTGGAACGGCTGTTCACGGGAACTCCGGTGA
This sequence comes from Caldifarciminota bacterium, assembly GCA_026397595.1. Lineage (GTDB taxonomy): Bacteria > Hydrothermota > Tepidihabitantia > Tepidihabitantales > Tepidihabitantaceae > UBA2258. The sequence goes on along the minus strand of JAPLUO010000322.1, from coordinate 24,417 downwards.
GGGCGGAGTTCATCAACCTGCAGCCGGACGGCAACTTCCCGGCCCACGTGCCGGACCCGACTGTGCCCAGGTACATGAAACAGTTGACCGACCTCGTGCTGGCCCAGGGCTTTGACTGCGGCATCGGGTATGACGGCGATTCCGACCGCATCGGCGCCATCGACGAGAAGGGCAACGCGGTGTACGGCGACAGACTGCTCGGCATCTGCGCGGCCGAGGTCATCAAGAAGAACCCGGGCGCGAAGATTGTGTTCGAGGTCAAATGCTCGCAGGGGCTGGTCGAGTACCTCGAACGCATCGGCGGCACGCCGCTGATGTGGAAGACCGGCCACTCGCTGATCAAGGCCAAGATGAAAGAGGAGGGCGCGCTGCTGGCGGGCGAGATGTCGGGCCACATGTTCTTCGCCGACGACTACTACGGGTACGATGACGCCTTGTTCGCTTCGCTGCGCCTGCTCAGCATCATGGCATCCACCGGCCGGAAGTTGTCCGAGCTCGCGGCCGATATGCCCAGCTACCCGGTCACGCCTGAGCTGCGCGCCGACTGCCCCGACGATCTGAAGTTCAAGATAGTGGACGAGATGCGAGACTACTTCAAGACACAATACAAGGTCATCGACATCGACGGCGCGCGCGTGCTGTTCCCGGACGGCTGGGGACTCATCCGCGCCTCCAATACGCAGGGCGTGCTCGTCTTGCGCTTCGAGGCGAAGACGAAAGAACGCATGGCCGAAATCCAGCAGCTCTTCTACGACCGACTGAAGAAATACCCGCAGGTGAAGCTGCCCGATTGAGGAAAGACCGAAGCCCGAATTCCGAATGAAGTTCCCAAGCTCGAATGCACAACCTGAACCCCTGAACCCCATATGCGCTAACTTAACGCGAATAGCCCACGTCCGGGCGCACTGTCGAAGCTGAATTGGGCTGGTTTTGGGCACTTTTCGGGTTGATTCAGGCGCCTTCGCATGCGAAAGCGACAGCATTCTTGCCTAAGTTAGCGCATATGCCCCTGAACCCTCTCCCTAGTTGCCCGTGAGCTGGATAACTAGCCGCTGCACCAGGCTTGTCCACAAGTCCCTCGGCTCGAACCGTCTGATTGCGGACGGCGAGACCGTCGTCGTCGGAGTATCGGGCGGCGCTGATAGTCTCTGTCTGCTCCATCTGCTCGATTCCTTGAGTCACACCGGCAAGAGACACTGGGACATGCGCGCGGTCCACATTGATCCGGGATTTGACGGCTGGAATTCGCTACGGGTCGCGAGGGAGTGCCAAGGCATCGGTGTGGACTGCACGGTCGTGCGCGTGGACGTGCCGGGGTGCGTGAAGCGGACCGGACGAGACTCCTGCTACACCTGCGCCCGGGAGCGGCGCAAGGCACTGTTCTCGTTCTGCGAGATGCTGGGCAGCCGGAAGCTTGCGCTCGCACACAACCTGGATGACGTCAACGAGACGTTCCTGATGAACCTGCTCTACACATCATCGGCCCGAACCATCCTGCCCTCGCAGCCGCTGTTCAGCGGCAGGCTCGTCATAGTCCGACCGCTCTACTACATGAGCAAAGAACTGATCCTACGCTACCTGAGAAGCGCCGGCCTCCGGCCGGTGCGCAACCGCTGCCCGTTCGAGAGCTCAAGCTCGCGCGGGACCGTGCGCAGGTTCCTCAATCGCCTGTACGCCCAGGACCCGCGCATCCGCACTAACTTCTTCGCGGGCCTGCACAACCTCAAGCCGGAGTACCTTCCAGCACCCAGGGGGACGAAGTCAGAAGTCAGAAGTGAGGAATAGGGATTGGGGTTTCTCACTTTGCGTTTGCTGTGTCCTTAGTCCTTTGAACTCACTGCTTGTACGCCAGACAAGAAGGAAGGCGGCCTCGAAAGGCCGCCTTATAGCCCCATGCGGATTTGAACCGCAGTCTCTTGGCTGAGAACCAAATGTCCTAGGCCAGACTAGACGATGGGGCCGTATGAAGAAAGTACAAAGGGCAAAGGACAAATGACAAAGTCCCCGTCCCAACTTCGGACTTCGAGCTTCGGACTTGAGCGGTTAGGCCGTCTGGGTGCCGGCCGCGCGCTTGCCCTGCTTCTTGCGCACGTACTCACCCTTGTACCGGATGCCCTTGCCCCGATACACGTCCGGCGGTTTGGTGCCGTGGATGACCGCCGCGAGCTGGCCGACTGCATGGCGGTCGAACCCGCGCACCAGTATCTCGAACATCTGTAACTTGGTGTCGTCCGGGTCCGGGACCTGTGTGACATCCATGGTTACGCCAGTGGGAGCCGGAAAGGTAACCGGGTGTGAGAAACCACAGGTCACCTGGATGCCTTCCTTGGTCTTCTGCGCCTTGTATCCCATTCCGCGCAGTTCCAATATCCTCTGGTATCCCTGGGTCACGCCAACAAAAGCATTTCCCAGGTGTGCCCGCAAGGAGCCGACATGCATGCGCTGGATACCGGGTTCGGCATCAACCGTCACCTGTCCGCCTTCCGCCTTCACGGTCAGACCAGCCAGCACCGGCACCGACATCGTGCCGAGCTTGCCTTTCACTGTCACCTGGTCGGCCTGAACCTTGATGTCCACACCGGCCGGGACCGCGATCGGACGATAACTCTTAGCCATCGCTACCAGACCTTACAAAGAAGTTCACCGCCGACGCGCTTGCGTCGAGCGTCACGGTCGGTCATCACACCCCGCGACGTCGTCAGAATCGCCACACCCAGTCCGCCGATGATCTTCGGAATCGCGTCCGTACCGACATGCACCCGGCGGCTCTGGCGCGAAAGCATCTCGATACCCCGGATGACCGAGGCCCCGTCCTCATCGTACTTCAGGCTGACAATGATGCGTTTGCCGATTCCCTCGCCGTCAACCTGGAAGTTGCTGATGAAGCCCTCTTCAAGCAGCACTCGCGCAAGCTCGTACTTCATGCGCGCGTAGGGCGCGGAAACGTCCTTCTGCCGGATCCGGAGGCCGTTCCGGATTCGGGTCAGGAAATCAGCAAAAGGGTCCAAAACTCCTCCTCACCAGGTCGCCTTGCGCACGCCCGGAATCTCACCACGTAGCGCCAACTCGCGGAAACAGAGCCGGCACAGCATGAACTCCCGGTACACGGCGCGCGAACGGAAACAGCGCAGGCAGCGGTTGTGCTTGCGCACCTTGAACTTGGGTTCCCTCTGCGACTTGACGATCCAGCATCTGCGCGCCATTGCTATTTGCCCTTGGCAAACGGCAGACCGAGCTCTCCGAGCAGAGCCCGTGCTTCATCGTCGTGCTTCGCGGTCGTGTGGAAAGTAATGTTCATGCCAAATATCTTCTTCACCTTCGATACTTCCAGTTCCGGAAATATCGCCTGTTCCTGCAGTCCGAGGCTGTACCCGCCCCGCCCGTCGAAAGAGTCCGGCTTGAACCCGTGGAAGTCGCGGATCCGCGGCGAGGCGAAGTTGAACAGCCGATCAATGAACTCGAACATCCGGTCCCCGCGCAACGTCACCTTCACCCCCAGCGGCAAGCCCTCACGGATCTTGTACGCGGAGATGGCACGCTTCGCCGCAGTACGACAGGGCCGCTGGCCGGTGATGGCGCCTATGTCCTCGCTGATAATGTCCAGCACCTTGACGTCGGCCACCGCGTCCTTGGTCGTCGTGTTGACCACTACCTTAACCAACCGCGGTACCTGGTGCCGATTCTTGTAGCCGAATCGCGTGACCAAGGCGGGCACGACCCGCTTCAGATAGTCCTGCTTAAGTCTGGGTATCATGCGTCAATAATCTCATCACATTTCCGGCAGATGCGCACCCGCCGGCCATCGTGCGGTTCGCGTCGAACCCGGGCTCGCTTGCCACACTTCGGGCAAAGGAGCGCGACGTTCGACACGTCGAGCGCCGTGGGCAGGTCGACGATCCCACCCGGCTTGCTTGTGCCCTGGGCCCGCTGGTGCTTCTTGGCGAGGTTCAGTCCCTCGACAAACACGCGGTAACGGCCGCTGTCCTTCGTGAGCTTGACCCGCAGGATCTTGCCCCGGCGCCCACGCTCCTCACCGCAAATCACTTCTACCAGATCGCCCTTGCGCAGGTTCATGTCAGACTACCTCAGCGGCAAGTGACACGATCTTCGTGTACTTACGCTCGCGCAACTCGCGCGCCACCGGGCCGAAAACACGGGTCCCTTTAGGCTCGCCTTTGTCGTCCACCAGCACGCAGGCATTGTCATCGAACCGGACGTAGGTCCCGTCCGGTCGCCGGTGCTCTTTGCGGCAGCGCACCAGGATTGCCTTGGACTTGTCGCCCTTCTTAACCGTGCCGTTGGGGATCGCGTCTTTGATTGTCACCATCACCGTGTCGCCGAGCCATCCGAACCTCCGTCTTGACCCGCCGTAGACCCTGATGACCATCGCCATTCGGCCTCCGGAATTATCGGTCACCACCAGCCGGCTGAAATCCTGAATCATAGCTTCTTCACCACCCGCCAGCGCTTAAGTCGCGACATCGGCCGCGTCTCAATCAACATGACATGGTCACCCTCGTGACACTCCGCCCGCTCGTCATGCGCATACAGCTTCGTCCTTTTGCGGATGTACTTCTTGTACTTCGGATGCAGTTCCAGCCGCTGAACCGTGACCACCACGGTCTTCTGCATCTTCGCAGACGAGACCTTGCCGATGACGGTCCGGCGATTCTCACTCATCATTCTTCTCCACGGGTTTTGCCTCCGCCGCGATTTCCTGCGAACGCAGCACGGTGAGGCAGCGGGCAACGTCGTGCCGCAGATGCCGCAGTCGGAGCGGGTTTGGCAACTCCTCAGCCCCCCGGCGCAACCTCAGCTTGAACTGCTCGTCCCGCAGTTCAGCCAGCTTGTGCAGGATCTCGTCCCGCGTCATCTCGCGTAACTCAGAAGCCTTCATAACTCATTTCTCCGCGGACCACTATCCGGGTGCGGCACGGCATCTTGCTGCCGGCCTGGCGCAGGGCACCACCCGCTTCCTCCAGCGTTAGCCCGCCGAGTTCGAACATCACCGTGCCGGGCTTAACAACCGCGACCCAGAACTCCGGTGTCCCCTTACCCTTACCCATACGGGACTCCGCCGCCTTCTTCGACACCGGCTTGTCCGGGAAAATCCTGATCCACATCTTGCCTGCCCGTTTCAACGATTTCGACAGACAGATCCGTGCAGCCTCAATCTGCCGCGCCGTAATCCAGCATGGCTCAAGCGCCATCAGGCCCTGGTCGCCGAAATCGACCCGGTTCGAGCGTGTGGCCTTGCCGCTCATCCTGCCCCGCATCGCCCGGCGGTACTTCACCCGCTTCGGCATCAACACCGCTTAAGCCCTCGCGCCCATCGTCGCGTCGCCCTTGTAAATCCAGACCTTCACGCCGACTGTGCCGGCAACGGTCCGTGCGACGTCGGTCGCGTAGTCAATATCGGCTTTCAGGGTGTGCAGCGGCACGCGACCCTCCCGGTACCATTCGGTCCGGGCGATCTCATGCCCGCCGAGCCGGCCAGCCACCATTACCTTGATCCCGGGCGCGCCGAGTCGCATCGCCTGCGTCACGGCCCGCTTCATCGCCCGGCGATGGGCGACCCGCTGCTCGAGCTGCCGGGCAACGTTCTGGGCGACCAGCTTCGATTCCAGCTCCGGTACGCGCACCACCTCGACCATAATCTGTACGTCCCTTCCGACCAAGGTCTTCAGCTCCTCGCGCAGCGCATCGAGCGCCTGCCGCCGGGTGCCGAACACCATGCCGGGCCGGGCTGTGAAAACCGTGATCGTGGTCCGGTTCGCCACCCGCTTGATCAGTACGTCCGAGACCATCGCGTCGGCCAACTTCGTCTCGATGTAGCGCCGAACCTTCAGATCTTCGTGCAAATATTCGCTGTAGTTCTTCTTCGAGAACCAGGACGACTTCCAGTCTTTGCTGATTCCGAGCCGGAATCCGATCGGGTGGGTCTTCTGTCCCATCTAGACTTTTGCTCCCTTTTTCGTTGCGACCCGGACCCGGACGTGAACCGTCGGTTTCCGAATCGGCGTGGCCATGCCGCGCGGGCCGGGCTGCCAGCGCTTCGGCTTCAGAATCGGCCCCTGGTCGACGCGGACTTCGGTGACGACCAGATCCTCCTCCTTCAGCTTCGCCTTACCGGCCTTGGTGATTGCATTAGCGACTGCCGAGCGGAGCGTCTTCAGCACGGGCGCCTTCGAGGGCTTAACCAGGAACGTAAGTGTGCGCAGCGCGGTCGGCACGTCCTTGCCGCGGATCAGGTCCGCGACCAGTGTAAGCTTCTTGGCTGAACCGGGCTGAAAGCGGGAGATGGCAAAGGCTTCAATCACTGCTGTTCCCTAGCTCTTCTTCTTCTCTTCGGCCTTTTCCTTGCGCACGCCCGAATGCTGTCGGAACGTCCGCGTCGGCGAAAACTCGCCGAGCCGGTGCCCGACCATCCGCTCGGTCACGTAAACCGGCAGAAACTGACGGCCGTTGTGAACCGCTATTGTGTGACCGACAAACTCCGGCGGTATCACGCTGCGGCGGGCATAGGTCTTGACAGTCAGTTTCTCGCCCGCTTCGACCTGCTGCCGCACGCGACGGAAGAGCTTCTCGTCGATGAAAGGGCCCTTCTTGATTGAACGCCCCATTACTTCTTTCTCCTCTGGACGATCATCTGGCTCGACTTCTTCTTCCGGTTCCGGGTCCTGTAGCCCTTGGCCGGGATGCCGCGCTCGGAGCAGGGATGTCGGCCGCCTGAACTCTTGCCCTCGCCGCCGCCCATCGGGTGGTCAATCGGGTTCATGGCCACGGCGCGCGAGCACGGACGGATTCCACGGTGACGCGAACGGCCGGCCTTGCCGACGACAATGTCCTTGTGCTCGGGAACTGACAGGCGTCCAACAGTCGCCATGCAGGCGAGGTGGAACCTTCGGATTTCGCCGGACGGCAGCCTGATCACCGCCATGTCCTCTTCCTTGTTCATCAGTTGGGCCGCGGTCCCGGCCGCACGTACGAGAAATGACCGGCTCTGCGGGTAGAGCTGGAGGTTGTGAATCTCGACGCCGACCGGCACGTCCGAGAGCTGCATCGCGTTGCCGTCGCGAATCGGCAGGCCGCTGCCCGAGTTGACCGTGTCGCCGACCTTCAGGCCCTGCGGGCAAAGAATGTAGCGGTACTCGCCGTCGACGTAGCAGATCAGCGCGATCCGGGGCGTTCGATTCGGGTCATACTCGACCGAAATAACCTTGCCCGGAACCCCGGTCTTATCACGCAGGAAGTCGACCAGCCGGTACTGCTGTTTCTCGCCGCCGCCGATCCACTTGTTGGTTTTCCGACCCGTGTTGTTCCGGCCGCCGGTCTTCGGCATGGGCCGGAGCAGTGACTCGTGCGGCTTGTCGCAGGTAATCTCGTCGAACGTGGCGACCGAGTAGTAGCGCCGTGCCGGGGTGATCGGACGGAAAGTCTTTATGCCCACCTAGCGCTCCAAACCTTCAATTCGCTCGCCCTTCTTCAGGGTCACGACCGCCTTTTTCCAGTCCGGGCGGCGACCCGAGAACCGGCCCACACGCCGCATCTTGCCCAGGTAGTTCATTACGTGCACATCGCGCACATGGACCTTGAACAACCGCTCTACCGCATCGCGTACTTCAATCTTATTCGCAGTCCGGGCCACCTTGAACGTGTACCGGGACTGCTCGGCCTTCAGCCGCTCCGCCTTCTCGGTGACAACCAGGCTCAGTATCACGCGGGTCGGTTCGCTCATGACACTCCCGCCAGGGCCGCAAGCTGCCTCAGGCCCGACTCGGTGAACACAATCCGTTTGTGGGCAACGACCTGGTACGTGTTCACCTGCTGCGCGGGCATTACGGTCAGGCCCGGCAGATTCCGGCTCGCCCGTTTCAGGCTCTCGGAAGGGCCGCCCACGAGAAGCAGGATCTTGCCGTCGAGGTTTAGGCCCTTGAGCATTTTCACCATCTCCCTGGTCTTCGGCTCACGTAACTCGAAGTCCTCGACCACAGTGACCGCTTCCTCGCTCTTCCTCGCGGACAGGGCCAGGGCCAGCGCCTGGCGACGGAGCTTCTTCGGCAATTCGTACGAGTAGTCGCGCGGCCGCGGTCCCCACGCGATACCGCCGCCCACGAAAATCGGCGAGCGCCGTGACCCGTGGCGCGCGCGGCCGGTATGCTTCTGGCGGTGCGGCTTCTTGCCCGTGCCCGAGACTTCGGCCCGGGTCTTGGTGCAAGCGTTGCCCTGGCGCTGATTCGCGAGGTAACACTTCACCGACTCCCAGACCAGGCCCTTCTTGCCCTTCTGGTCAAAGAGCGCGGCAGGCAACTCGACCTGTCCCTTGACCGCGCCGTCGATGGTCAGCAAGTCCACTGCTTACGCCCTCTTCCGAATCGAAACAATCTTCTTCTGGATGAAAACCACGGCCCCTCGATGTCCGGGTATCGCGCCGTTCACGTAGAGCACGCCCTTTTCCGGCTCCAGCTTGACGATTGACAGGTTCCGAATAGTCACTTGCTCGACGCCGTAGTGACCGGCCATCGTGCGACCCTTCAGCGGACGCCCCGGTGACGTACCCGAACCGATCGAGCCGACTCTGCGGCTGAACATTGAGCCGTGCGAGCCCGGGCCGCCATGCCAGCCCCAGCGCCGCATTCCTCCGGCGAACCCACGGCCCCGGGTGATACCGGTCACGTGCACCACGTCCCCCAGCGCGAATACGTCCACGCCGAGCTTCTGGCCGACCTGGTAGTCGGCAGACTTGTCGACCTTGATTTCTTGTAGAGACCGGGCCGGCGGCACGCCGGCTTTCTTATAGAAACCGAGCAGCGGCTTCTGTGACTTTCTCTTCGAAGCCGCGCCGAATCCAACCTGCAGCGCCTCGTAGCCGTTCCGCTCGAGCGTGCGCTTGCCGACCACGACGCACTCGCCTACCTTAACCTCAGTCGCCGGCACAACCACGCCCCGCTCAGTGTAGAGTTGGGTCATGTTGCCCTTCTGACCGATGAGTGCGATCATGCCGACTTTATTTCCACCTCAACGCCGGCCGGCACCTCGAGTTTCATCAGTGCGTCAACCATCTCGGCGGTGGCGTTGGAAATCTCTATCAGACGCTTGTGCACGCGCAACTCGAACTGCTCGCGCGACTTCTTGTCCACGTGAGGTGAACGGAGCACAGTGAAGAGCGTGCGCTTGGTCGGCAGCGGCACCGGCCCGGAAACCTGGGCTCCGGTCCGCTTCGCGACGTCCACGATGTCCTTGGCGCTCTGGTCGAGAATCCGGTGGTCGTACGCCTTCAGCTTGATGCGTATCTTCTTAGCGCTTCTTATCAAACTCATGTCATTCTCACGTTAAACAAAACAACTCCGAGTCCAGCTCGTTTGCCTTTCCGCTTCAGCCGGTTGTAAGATGGGCCCAATCACGGCCCGGTCGCCATCCTGGCGAAAGCTGCACAATATAGCCAAATAGCGTTACTTGTCAACACTTTAATTGACCGCTTTCACCAAAGTACTGCCCACGACCCGCCGCCGGCCACCAAAAGACGATTTCGACCCCACACCCGACCGGAGAACCGTGCCCGGCGCCTTCCAGCGCCGGGCTTTGAAATCGAACAGACCGAAAGGCCTACGGACTGGTCCTCTTGCTCCTTTCCATGTCTTCCCGGACGACTCGTTCAGCTTCCTCCCGGTCGTCCCTGATGTAGTCATGCACCTTGACGCGCTTCATGTGCTGTTCGACCGACTTCGTGTTGCTTCGCACCACGAGGTCGAGCGGGTCAAGATCGCCTTCGGCCGGATTGTCGCCTGCATCTGGTCTCTTGGCGGCGTTGATTGCCATTGGCAGTCCTCCTTTTCTAAGAGACACATAACAATTACAGCAGAAGGACGGCGGTCAGTCAAGCAAGACATCCCGCCCAAAAACCGGGATAGGAACTCACCGCGAAGACACCAGGACACAAAGAAGGGTCCGGACGGGCGCTCTCTGCATGCTTGGCGATCTCGGTTCTATGTCGGTTTTCGGGTCCTGGGAAAACCCCAAACTCCAACCCCCAAGTCCGAAACCAGAATCTGCGTCATCTGCGTAATCCGCGGACAGTCCTCTCCGAGTCCTGACGCTCAGGGCTTCTGGCCGTGCGTCTGTTCGTACGAGGCCCTGATTTGCGGGTTACCCGGTTCGATCCGGTGCGCCCGCTCAAACATCACCGCGGCCGAGTCAGGCATCCCGGCCTGCTGGTAGATTCGGCCGAGGTTGTACACCGCACCCGCGTCATCCGGCTTCAGCTCGATTGCCCTGCGGAACGCCTGCACAGCTCCGGCTCCGTCTCCCCGCTTGTAGCGAACGATGCCGAGGTTGTTCCACGCAAGCGCGTAGCCGGGCCGGAGCTCAATCGTCCTCCGGTACAATGACTCAGCCTGCACCAATTCGCCCTTCGACTGCAGCAGCGCGCCAAGATTCGAGTACGCAAGGGCCATGCCCGGGTCCAGCACAATTGCCTGTCGGTACTCACTGACCGCGCCGTCGATGTCTCCGCGCCGGCGCAACTCAAAAGCATAGTTGAAGTGACCGGCGGGATACCTCGGCGCCTCTCGCGTCATCTGCCGGAACAGCGTATAGCCGTCCTTCCACACTCTCATCCGCTGCGGCAACACTAGCAGCGCGAGCAGGGCACAGTACGCGAGCGTCATGACGACGACAGCCACTCTGCCGTTCCGCGTGCCCCGAGTGACGCTGCGGCCGGCAAGCAACGCAAGCAGGACGAAACCGATGCCCGGCACGTATAGCAGTCTTCCGACCGGGCCGAACCCGGCAAGACCGGCAAACGGCAGTAGCATCGCCGCTCCCCACAGCCACGCGAGCCCGGCCGAACCGGACCGTCGCATCGGCTTCAGGACGAATGGCAAGGCGAGGAACACAATCCCCGGCAGGACAAACAACGTTAAGCGGCCGAGCCCGGCCGGCGTCCACAGAAATACTCCCTGCCCCGGCGGCAGAACCGCAGTCAACAGCAACCGGCCGAAGTTACCAAGCGAAAGCAGCACATTCGCCACGATGCCGCCGCTGACCGCCATTCCGACGACGCTCCCCAGCACGGCGTACCGCGCGGCGAGATACCCGCCAAGCAGCGTGAGCACGCCGGCCAGCGCCACCATGTCCCGCCGGTGCACTCTCCTGAACCCGCGCGCCGACAGGAAAACCCCGGCCACGACCACGAACATCACTGCCGTTTCCTTGGAAAGGACGGCGATCGCGAACCCGGCCCACGTCATGGCGACCGCCGGCCAGTCGTGTCGTTTCGGCAGCCGGAGCAACCCGAGCAGAGCAACCAGCAGCCCGGCACATGCCAACAGGTCGGTTCGACCGCTGACATACGCCACGCTGTCCGCGGCCAACGGATGCACCGCGCATATCATCCCGGCCAGCAGCACGAGCCAGAACGAACCGAACACCTGCCAGACCACGACCCCTGCGAGTGCCACCACGGCCGCATGCAGCAGCAAGTTGACCATGTGGAAATACCACGCACGATGCCCAGCCACAAGTTCGTCAATACCGAGGCTGAAGTTCGCCAGCGGCCGGTAGTACGGGTCTTTGCCCAGTATTCCGGCCCCACCCCCATACCAGAACGAATGAGCAAACGCCTGCAAAGGCGACGACTCGTTCTGGACGATGATGTCCACATCATCCCACACCAGTTGGTACCTGAGCGTCGGAAGATACACGAGCGCCGCAACCAGCGCGCACAGGCCAATCGCGACTGCGGGCCGCTTCCGATTGAATGGGACGCGCTGCGCCGCGCCGGCGGTGAGCTTCAAAGCCAGGCCGGCCTACTTGCCGGAGTCTCTTGGAACTCTGAACGCCACGAGCTCGGCCAGCTTCAGCATCTCGTGCTTCGTACCTTCCTTGTCGGTCCAGCCCGCGCGATTCTCCCACTTCACCGCACCGACGTTCGGGGCCAGCCACTGCGTCATGCTCCAGTCCCCGCGCGTGCTCTTCACGGCCACGACATAGCAGTCAGGATAGGTTCCTGCCTGTACCTTCACCGTCTCCTGAGCGGTGACTTCCATCATCTCGCTCTCCGCCTTCGTATCGTACCACTTCAGCCCCTTGACCAGCGGCAGGGCAAGGTAGAGCATCTCGACCGGCGGCTTGCCCGCACTCGTCTGAGTGAGCTGGATGATACCGTCATCATTCTTCCGGAAAAATGAGTAGGAAGCGCGGCCCGAATCGCGCGGCGACTCCACAACCCAGCACTTGCCCATTCCGGGCACGTCCTCCAGCCCGCGGACAATCTCGACCACCCTTACCTCGGTCGTCTCGGTCGTGTCCTTGCCCGCAATCATCCGTGTGAGCACCTTCATCGCCCGCTGCTGCCCGGCCTTCAAAGGAAAATAGTCGGCCGGCGCATCCCGGCCGCACCCCAGGAGCAGCGCCAACCCGAATCCAACTGCAATCAATCTTTTCGTCATGATGCTTCAAGACTAAGCAGAACCTCGCGCCTGTCAAGCAGAGCAATTCGGACCGGGAACTGCGGCCGGCAGGCCGCAAGCACAGTCTTCGGTCCTTCTCTTTCAACACGTCCGCCCTTCGCCATTTCCCCTTGTGACTTTCCCCTTCCCCTCATCTCTCGCCCTTTGCCATTTCCCCTTGTGACTTTCCCCTTCCCTTCCGCCCCTGTCCTTTCCTTGACAATCCGGCACAACGGATAGAATGTCGATACGTTGCCGAAGTTTTACATCCAGACCTACGGCTGCCAGATGAACGTCTATGAGTCCGGCGTGGTGCGCCGGGTGCTCTCTGACGCCGGCTTCGCGGAGACCACGGACGAGCAGGAGGCGGACGTGCTGTTGATGATGACCTGCTCGGTACGCAGCCACGCGGAGCAGCGCGCGCTGGGCCGGCTGGGCACGTTCCGAGCCCTCCGTTCGGAGCGCGCCGGCACGGTCGTCGGCGTGCTCGGGTGCATGGCCCAGCGGTTCGGGGACGTGCTCGTCACCAACCACCGGGCCGACATCGTGGTCGGGCCGGATGAGTACCTGCGCCTGCCCGAGCTTATCGCGAGCGTGCAGGCGGGCACGACCGGCCTCGTGGCAACCCGCCAGACCGGCGAAAGCTATGACGCGGTCATGCTGGCAAGGGGTCCAGGGGTCAAGGATTCAAGGATTCCAATGTCCGGCACTAGACCCCTCGAATCCTCGAATCCTGGAATCCTCTCCTTCGTCACCGTGATGCGCGGCTGCGACAACTATTGCACCTATTGCATCGTGCCGCACGTGAAGGGCCGCGAGCGTTCGCGCCCGCTGGCGAGTGTGCTGGCCGAGGCCGAGCGCCACGCAGCAAGCGGCGTGAAGGACATCACGCTTCTGGGCCAGAACGTGCTCGCGTACCGGGATGGCGCCCGCCGGTTCCCTGACCTGCTTCGCGCGGTCGCCTCTGCCCTGCCGCGCGTGCGCATCCGGTTTCTCACGTCGCATCCGCGCGACCTCGACTCAAGTCTGCTCGAAGCGATGCAGCGCCTGTCCAATGTCTGCCCGAGCCTCCACCTGCCCGTGCAGTCCGGCTCGAACCCTATCCTCGAACGGATGAACCGGGGCTACACACGCGAGGAGTACCTGGCGAAGATTGCGCTCTGCCGCAAGGTCCTGCCCGAAGTCTGCCTCACGACCGACGTACTGGTCGGGTTCCCGTCCGAAACCGAAGACGACTTCAAGGCCACGCTCGACCTCATCGAGCAGGTGCGGTTCGACTTCGCGTACATGTTCCGCTTCTCGTTCCGGCCCGGCACCCGGGCCGAGGAGTTCGGACCCAAGGTCTCTGAGGCCGACGGCGGACGCCGCCTCGCCCGCCTGATTGAGGTGCAGAACCGCATCACCGCCGAGCGAAACCGCGGGATGCTGAACCGAGAATTCGAGTTACTGATTGAAGGCCCGAGCCCCCGCGATTCCGGCTGGCTCGGCCGCACGGTTGCGAACAAGGTCGTCGTCGTCAAAGGCCGGTGCGCTCCCGGTGACGTCGTCCGCTGCCGGGTCACGCGCATCAACGGCTGGACCCCGGTGGCCGAGCTTCCGGCCCGGGAAGCCGCAACGTGCTAAGATGAAGTAGAAAGGAGAAAGGGGAAATGTCAAAGTCCGGCCGTTCGTCATTCCTTGTATCCCCTTCGCCTTTTTCATTTCCCTTTTCCCCTTCCCCTTTGCCATTTCCCCTTGAAACTTGTCAACTTTTCCTAAGGAGGCTTCCGTGGTCATATTCCGTGTCATTCTGATGCTGCTGGCGTTCGTCGTGGTTCTGGTGCTCGCGCTCACCAACTCCCAGACCATGACCAACGCGATCGTCTTCAACAAGACCTACTACGACGTACCGGTCGCGTTCGTGATGCTTTACTCCTTCGCGTTTGGTGCGCTCTGCGTGGGTATCTTCACGCTGGTGTCGGAAATCCAGCTCCGGTCCCGGCTCTATCGCCAGAAGAAGGCGCAGGATGCCCTGATGGAGGAGCTGCGCGCCCTGCGCAACGCACCGCTGGAAGGCGAGTACCCGCCGAAGCCCGCGCCGGACCGGCCGGAGTCTGCGAACGGAGGTGCCTGATGAGTTGGCTGATTGTCGTCATTCTCGCGGTGCTCGTGGTTGCCGTGTACCCCATAGTGCGTGACTTTCTGCGCAAGCGCCGAACCGCGGTTCCCGCTTACGTCGAAGGCCTGCAGGCGGCGCTGGACGGCCGCCCCGCGGACGCGATTGCCCGGTTCAGGGAAGCGGTCGGGATTGACACCGATAACGTTGACGCCTACATCCGGCTCGGTGACCTGTTCATGCAGCAGGGCGAGACCGAGCGGGCCATCAAGATCCACGAGAACCTGGCCCTGCGCCGCAACCTGGACAAACGCGACGAGAAGAAGGTGCTGCAGGCGCTGGTCCGTGACTACATGAAGGCAGACCGGAAGGTGAAGGCCATTTCGATTCTCGAAGAGCTCGTGCACCTCGACAAGACCGACGCCCAAAGCGCGGAGCACCTGGCTGAACTCTACATTGAGACCGGGGCGTGGGACAAGTGCGAGGAACTACTCAAGGAACTGGCCCGGAACCATGCTCATCGCCAGCGCGCGGCCCGACTCTACACCGAGTACGGCCGCGCCTATCCGAAGAACAACCCGGGCGCGGCCCTCGCCGCGTTCGAGACCGCGCTGAAGCTTGACCCGGGTTCTATTCCGGCCCGGTTGTACATGGGCGACCACCAGTTGAGCCAGGGCGATACCAATGCTGCTATCAGCGTCTGGAACGACATACTGGAACTGGCACCGGACAAGAACGCACTGGTCCGGGAACGGCTCGAACGCGCCTACTTTGACGCGGGCAAGTTTGAGGACATCACGACCCTGTACGAGAAGCTGCTGCGCAAGGTGCCGGACGACGCCGGCCTCGTGGTCGCGCTTGCGGAAATCCACCAGAAGAAGGATGACCTGCCCGCGGCCATCCGGCTGCTCGAACGGTTCGCCGGTCGGCAGAAGGACAACGTCTTCTCGCGCGTGGCGCTGGCGGCGATGTACCTCGAGAAAGACGAAGTCGCCCACGCCCGCGCAGTCATCGGCGAAGTCCTGGCCGTGCTCCAATCCGAGCCGGCCGGGTCGACTAGGAAAGGGGTCTAGGGGTCAAGGAATCTAGGATTCTAGTGCCCGCACTAGACCCCTCGAATCCTTGAATCCTTGAACCCTCTCCCCGGTGTCTGAAAAGCTGACCCCGCTGCTCGCCCAGTACCGCAGGATCAAGGAGCAGCACAAGGATACGCTGCTCCTGTTCCGGGTCGGCGACTTCTACGAGATGTTCTACGAAGACGCCGGCATCGGGGCCAAGGCGCTGAACCTGACCCTGACCTCGCGGCCCCACGGTCCGGATAACCGGGTTCCGCTGGCCGGGGTCCCGGCCAAGGCGCTCGACACGTACGTCGGCCGGCTCGTTGCCCAGGGGTTCAAGGTCGCGGTCTGCGATCAGCTTGAACTGCCCGACGCGCACAAGCCGGTGGTCCGGCGCGAAGTGGTCGAGGTCATCACGCCCGGAACGGTCACCAACCCGAACCTGCTCGAAGCCCGACGCAACAACTTCCTGCTCGCTTTGTCCCCGGCCGGGGACCGGTACGGCATAGCGTTCGCCGACGTCTCGACCGGCGAGTTCTCGGTCGCCGAAGTCCCGGCCGCCTCGCTCTTCGAGGAAATCCAGAAGCTCGACCCGGCCGAAATCCTCGTGCCTCAGACCTGGGCGTCCGAGTCCGGCGCTCGATCCCTTGATCCCTCGATCCCTCGATCCCTTTCCTCTTCCACTAGTCTCGACGACTACTACTTCACGCAGGACTACGCGTTCGATAAGCTATCGACCCATTTCGGCGTCGCCAACCTGGATGGGTTCGGCATCGGCGCTATGACCGAGGGCATCTGCGCAGCCGGCGCGATACTCCATTACCTTGAGGAGACTCAGCGCACCGCGCTCAGCCACATCCGGAAGATATCGCCGTATCAGTCCGCCGACTTCCTGCTGATTGATCGCATCTCCCGCCGCAACCTCGAACTGGTCGAGCGACTCCGCTCCGAAGACCAGCGTCCGACCAGCGAAGGCACGCTGCTCTCGGTGCTCGACCGCACCCGGTCCCCGGCAGGAACCCGCCTGCTCCGACGTTGGGTGCTCGCGCCCCTGCTCAACGTCGATGCCATCCGGGCAAGGCAGGACGCGGTTGAGGAACTGTCCCACGCCGGTTCGCCGCTTGAGGAGCTCGAATCCCTGCTCGGCCGAATCGGTGACCTGGAACGCATCAGCTCCCGCATCGCGCTTGAGCGGGCCAACGCAAGGGACATGGTCGCGCTTCGGAACTGGCTCGACGTCGCGCCGGAGGTAAAGAATGTCCTCGGTCGTTCATCGTCCATAGTTCATCGTTCATCGTTGGCGCTGGGTCGCATCCATGACGGCATCGAGGACTTCGGAGCGGTCACGGCCGACATCACCGGCACGTTGGTCGATGACCCGCCGATGGCCACGTCTGAAGGCGGCATGATTCGACCTGGGGCCAACCCCGAACTGGACGAACTCCGGTCCCTCGCCTCTGACACCAAGGGCTTCATCGCCCGCATGCAGGAAACCGAACGCCAGCGCACCGGCATCCCCAACCTGCGCGTCCGCTTCAACTCGGTCTTCGGCTACTACATTGAAGTGACGAAGTCCTACCTTGGCCAGGTACCGAAGAACTACCTGCGTAAACAGACCGTGCTCAACGCCGAGCGGTTCATCACCCCGGAACTCAAAGAGTACGAAGCCCGAGTGCTCAATGCCGAGGACCGTATCAAGCAGATTGAACTGGAACTGTTCAGTGCGCTCCGGCGACGCATTGCCGCCGAGACCGGCCGCGTGCTTGCGCTCTCGGCCCTGCTGGCCGAGCTCGATGCGCTTGCCAGCCTTGCCCGGGTCGCTCGCGACTCCAGTTACGTGCGGCCCGTGGTTGACGACTCGACCGTGCTCGAGGTTACGAACGGCCGGCATCCGGTAGTCGAGAAGCTCCTCGCCCACCAGTTCATCGCCAATGACACGCGCCTGAGCGCGAATGACGAAACCCGAAACCCGAATGTCGAATCCCCGAATTCGGAATTCGGACTTCGTCCTTCGGACTTTCCTCAAATCATCATTCTCACCGGTCCGAACATGGCCGGCAAGTCCACCTACCTGCGTCAGGTCGCGCTGATTGCGATAATGGCCCAGATCGGCTCGTTCGTGCCCGCGGCAAGCGCACGGGTCGGCGTTGTAGACAAGATATTCACGCGCATCGGCGCATCGGACGACCTGTCACGCGGTGTTTCGACGTTCCTCGCGGAGATGACCGAGACCGCAAACATCTTGAACAACGCCACGACCCGCAGCCTCGTCATCCTCGACGAAATCGGACGCGGCACGGCGACGAGCGACGGCGTCGCGATCGCGTGGGCTACGGTGGAGTACCTGCATGGGCAAGTGGAAAGTGAAGAAGGGGAAATGTCAAAGTCAGGCGGGGACATGACCGAAATCGTGGGGACTGTACCGGATTGCGGCGCTCGGAGCGCCGGGGACTGTCCCCTTCTGACGATTTCGGATCGTGTCCCAAGCCGACCTCGCACCCTGTTCGCCACTCACTACCACGAGCTCACCGACATCACCCTGCTTCTCCCCCGCAGCCGCAACTTCAGCTTCACGGTCAGAGAGCAGAACGGCAAGGTACTCTTCATGCGCAAGCTGAAGCCGGGCCCGGCAGACAAAAGCTACGGCATCGCGGTCGCCCGCCTCGCCGGTCTTCCGTCTTCGGTCATCAGTCGTGCGGAACAGGTCCAGGCTGACTTCGAGAAAGGAGAGGCGCTCTCCATCGGCCAACTCGCGCCCGACCGCGAGCTTCTGGCCGCGGACAAGCCAAGCGAGAAGTCCATGGTCCATAGTCCTGAGTCCATCGTCTTGACGGAACTGAAGGCCGCGGAAGTCGAGAAACTCTCCCCGCTCCAGGCATTCGACCTCCTGCTCCGGCTCAAACAGCGCCTCGACGCGCCGTCCGACGGGGACGGCCGAGGTCAACCCAAACCCGACTGACTCAAGCTGGGCCGCTAGCCGTAAGCCGTTAGCCGTTGGCCATTTCCGCCTTGCCGCCGTCATCAAGTCGGGTGACTGGCTATGATTCCCAGTTGTGTCAATAATCAATCACTATGTCCCTCGAATTCCCCAATCGGATTGCAGGCCTAGGCTCCCAAGAGCGCGTCGAGTATTGCGTATGCGACCGGGCGCACTTCGCCTACCCACAAGTCGTAGCCGTCCTGCGGCAGCTCGGGCCCGCACAACTGACGAGTGGCCTCTTCCGAGCACCAGGTGCGGACGTCAATTGAGAGCCCGCTTGAGTCACGGAGCAGCTTTGGATACGTGGCTTTCTCCGACGGCGCGCAGCCGTTGCGAAGACGGTCGCCCATGAGTGCACGGAGTCCTTCGTCTTGCCGGAGTCGAGCCACTAGTGACCGGTAGATGCTCCTAGTCTCGACGTCTGTGAGCAACGGCTTGGGCCTGAGCATGGCCCGGTTCAGTGCGTCGAGCACCCTGCCTGCGTTATCCTTCAGGAACATGAGCTTGCAGAACGAGACTGACGTCATGGAGATGTGCTCCTCGCACGCCGCCCGGAAGGCATCATCGGTCGCCGTGTGGTCCGGCCAACCCTCACACAGTGCGATGACCCTTGCGTCGAAATCGTGGCAGGCCGACGACACTCGTGCAAGCAATTCGCTGTCGCCGGGAAACTGCTCGCCCATCAGTTCCGCGGCGACGATCTGGTTTGGGCCTGGTCGAGCGGGCCACTCTTCATGGCAAAGAGACCGTACGCAGTACTCCCGTAGCAGTGAGCTTCGTGGACGTGCCCGCGCCAAGAACCTAAGCAGGCCAGGATCGGCATGGCGAGGGGTCGTCTCTTCGAGAAAACGCATCAGTGCCGCGCCAAGTTCTGACTCCGGCTCCGCAAAGTCGGCGAGCGTTTCCATCAGCTGAGCATCCTTGTCTGGGTGTTCTCTGGAGAGAACTCGCCAGAGCTCGTCCCCCAACTCCTGCGACAGCTGGTGCCAACTCTGGGCAATCTGTCTCATCAGGACCGGGTTCTTCCTGTATTCTATCATCATTCCCAACAACGTGAATGGCCGCTCGGGATTGACTGGTTCCCTAGCTCTCAGCACCAGCCCTGTCCTGCGGAGCTCCATCAAGCCGCAGAACGCTGCGGCCCTACGGCCTTCATAGAAAGGGCCCACTGCCACGACAGCTTTTTCCAAGTACTCCTCGGCAGCTGCAGTATTACGTTGGAGGACTCTCAGCTGCCTATGGTATTCAACCGAAGCCTGGGTCTTTACTGTGTCGTCGCGTTCATGGTCCCACAGGTCCAGAACCTCAAGCGCCAGGTCATCGCCAACGTGTCCCTCGCCCAGCCCTGCCGCAACGGACAACCTCAGTCCCGTTGGCAGTGGCGAGCAGACCGCCATGACGCGGCTTCTAAGCTCAGGGTCGTCGCCATACGCCGCCGCGACTGCTGAAACACAGCCTTCACGCGCATCCAATTCTGTGTAGGCGAGCTGCTTCAGCCGCGAGTCAGTCGAGCAGGCGACCATGATCGGGCCAACTACGCCGTCGTACCACAGCGAATCCCGTTCTAGCCGAGGAACGACATCATTGAGGAGCACGTCTACCACCTCGGCATCGCCCTGCAGGCCACCTAGCAGCTTGAGTCCCAGAGATACGAAGTCCACCCTCACACAATTGACATCCTTCCACAGAGCAATGAGCCGCTTGCGGCACTCAGCCCTGTTGGTCAAGATTCGCGGCAGAAGGTGTGCGATCCTGGATGCTCTCTCTGCGGGTCCGGTGGCTAGGGCGGACAGTTGCTCAGCGACATCGGGGTCACTCATGCCCCAACCTTCAAGAAGGGCCCCAGTTGACCAGTGTGGAATCGAACCACCGAGATGCTCAAGAAGCTGCTTCTTGGCCGTACTCGTACGACCGACTAGGGCCGCAGAGGCCACCTCAAGGTCGCTGTACTTCTGTTTCACAATCCACTCGTCCGCGGCAACTGAGATCTCAGGTTGGTCCCTGAAGTTGTGTGCCAACATCGCCCATGCCTCGTGGTGTAGCATCAAGAAGGGATGCTGGTTCTGACGGATCTCCCGTGCGCAGTAGGCGGCTACATCGGCGTCTTGAGGATAGCCAGACAAGAGTATGGCCAGCGCGTGCTCTGCGCGAATGCCCTCGCGACTGAAGTCGTGGGTCTGCAGAAGGTCGAGGCATTTCCTCTTCAAGGGCTCAGACTTTGGCCAACCTATTCCGGCCATGGAGACAATCTGCTTCTGCCACCTGAAGTCGAGGCGCGCCTGCCACGAATCTAGGTTGAGCAACTCCTCTAGATCCTCGACGGTCTGAGCACCTGCCTGAATCGCAGCCTGAACGGCCGCCAGACGTAACTCGGCGCAGTTGGACTTCCGGGCTGCCTCGACCGCGGGGTGCAGCTCAGGATGACTCGGCCAGCCCTCCACCAGGAACCACAACGCTGTGGCTCTCACTTTTGGTTCGACGTGCCTTGCGGCCCAACGGGCCATTTGCGCGCCTACGCTGCCGTCGCCCTTGGCCAGTCGGGTCAGTGTGTTGGCTGCCGCTAGTTGGTTTGTGACATCTTCGTCTTCCATACCGTGCCAGAGGCAAGCGAGGACGCCCTCGTCCCTGCGCCAGCCCGCCATAGCCTCATATATGCTGCTGCGCCACGCGTGCCGACATGGGAACCACCGGCGCAGCTTCTCCCGGATCAATGGCCTAGTGCCAGCCGTCCGTAGTCCGTCAAGAGCTAGTCGAAGCAACGACTCCCGTTGCGGCGGCCAAGCCGCCTCCTCAAGTGTCCTGCAGACGTCCAATGCCAAATTCTCAACCAGCGCGGGGGGACAGCCGAAGTCGCAGAAGGCAACCTCTGCGAGTAGACGGTCGAGCCTATACTTGGCGTCCACTGGGGCCTGCACTCTCTGCTTCTGGATGCAGCCGATTAGTTCTCTGACATCATCTGGGCGACTCGTTAAATGCATGAGCCCCAGTATCACGTCACTCCACTGAGGGCTGAAGCAGTTGGCAGCGACCAGTTCCAGTTGCGAGGCTTGCGTAAGGCGGGATGCGTGCACGGCGGCCAGGTACTCTTGGAACGCTCTGTGCAGGAATCCCAATTCGTTCGATCCCTTGGCCACGAGGAGCCCGACCTGTCGCATTCCTACATCGACTAGGCGCTCAGCATCCTCCGTCACGCGCGTGTCGCTGATACCAAGGCCCAGTTCCCTGTCCCGCGCGAACTGCTCGGTGAGTCTGACTGCTTCTTCGCGGGGCACGAGTCCTGAGGGGTAGTCGGTGTGGATATGGAATGCCAGACTGGCGAGAGCCAGTCTGACCTCACGCTCGGAGAAACGCGACGCCACGCTGGGAAGTGCCGCGGCCACCCTGCGCCGCTGAGGGTGCGTTGAGATGAGGTGGTCTACTAGTGCGCCGTAGGCCCTGAAACGACTGTGAGGTAAGGCAACGTTCTGACGCTTGAGTGATATGAGCAGGCTCAACAGCAAGGGGTTCTGCGCCAACTCAGTCAGGTCTGTCCGCCCAGCCAATTCCGCCGCGAACGCGTCTGCCTGTCCATCGGCTTGGCGCATTGCCTCCTCAACAGGTTGCGTGGTGCCATTCGCTTGGAATAGGGCAAACTGACGGAACCAGGCAGCGATAAGCTGTCTCCGCTGAACGGCAGAGAGCCCAGCAAGGCGGCCTGTCCTCCATCCTCCGAGCTTGCCCCTTACCAACTCGTAGCCTTGTGGACGGCAGGTTGCCACCGCGGTCACCTCTCGCCGGAGCACGAACACCTGCAGCCGGTCCAGCGCGACAGAGGCGGAGTGCTCGTCGGTCCACTCATCAAGCCCGTCCACGAGGAGGATCAGCCTCTCATCATTCAGTGCTGCCTCGACCAAGGGCCAGAGACGCTCTTCATCGAGCGCGCTGAACCAATCTCGTAGCATGCCGGAGAGCGCGCTGTCCGGCTCCTTCGCCAGCTTGTCGGTCAAGCGTGCAAACGGAATCCAAACGGGGACATGGTCTCCCCACTTCTCTGCGAGCACTGGGAGGCGCGGTTCTTCTCGCAGTATGTCGGAGGCGATGAACCTGAGAAGGCTGGTCTTCCCAATTCCTGGTTCGCCAGTCACAACCGCAAGACGCGTACCACCGAACCATGATTCAATTCCGACGCGATTGGCGACTGTGATCGAGCGTCCTCCAGTTGAGGATTTCTCCGATCCTTGACTCGATGCGTCAACTGGCGAGCCGGATGGCGTCGTCTGAAGGGAGTCACGCTGCTCTGCGCCCTCTCCCTGTGGAACAGAGATAGTCTGTGACTCCAGAATGTCGGGCTGGACATAACGTTCCTCGAACGGAGGGGACCATTGCAGGTCAGCTGCGAGTGCAGGAAGTCCTGGGTCGTGCTGGGTGAAGAGCGCGCGATACAGCTTCCCCAAGTCGGAGCGCAACTGGCGAAGCTGCCCCGAATCAAGGCGTGCGCAGAGGCGCTCAGCCGCTTCCTCCCCACAGAAGCGCCTCACCCACTCCCTCCCAAAGAAATCGTCCACCAAACGTGGGTGGCCCTTTAGACGACGGCTCACCTCGTCGCAATCCCAAGGCTCGAGTCCGATGCCAGACTTCCTCAGCACCTCGCGCTGTCGCTCGACCTCTTCTGCGCACTTCCGTTCTGAAAGAGTCGCAGACGTGCAGATGACGAACTTCGCGGTCTTGTCTCTCCACTCGCCCGCAAGGAAATCGGTCACAACCTTCTCGATGTGGGCTGGGCCTAGATTCTCGACTCGTTTGCACTGGTACACCCAGTACTTCTTCAAGTCTAGTGCCCGCGCGTAGAAGTCGATTCCCTCTTGCTGCTGCCCCGCAGTTCCATAGAGTCTGCAGAACTCGATCGATGCTTCCTGGGCGACCAACCTGCAGCAGAGTCGCTCGAAGTCCCGCCACTCAAGTTGGTCCAGCGGTAGCCTTTGATCCCGCGTCTCGACAGGAGGGAGGATCTCCGTACGCGGAGGCGTCGAAAGCCAAGAAGGAAGCGAGTTGATGAGATGTTCGGCGTGTTCAGACATCACAGCCTCTCAGGGGAAAAGGGGGAAAGAGGGACACTGGGGCTGTTGAAAAACCCCACGCTGGAGCTGACCCGAGGCCTCACGCAGAAGCGGCCGTCCGTAACCGCCGCAGTAGCGTTGCTTCTCCCGGCATCATTCTGTCCGCCACGCTGACAGAACGCAGAGATGCCCTTTTTCAACAGCCCCACACTTCCCATATTTACGGCCTCCGTCAAAGCTGAGGGTTCGGGCTCCATCGATGGTCGCTGGCTCACGGCTTGCGGTTTCGACGTCGGGCGGGCTTGGTCGGCGGCTTGTCGTGGGCAAGGAAGGGGGATGGTTTGGTCCTTGCTTCGAGAATCCTGTCCGCTTCTTTCTCGACGAAGGCGAGGTACTCTCGCATGCCCATCCGTTTCGCCTCAGCCGCAAGTTCCTCTTTGATACGCCAGACTTCCTCCTGCCAGTCTCTCTTGCGCTCCTCGTCACACTTCATAGACCACAACCTCCTCGGGTGTCATGATTCGGAAGTTGAACTCATAGCCGCTGCCCAGCGTGATTGCCCGGACCTGCCGCTCGACGCTCAGGTTGGCGATGTGGCGGAAGTTCCATGTTACCAGAATGTCGAGTTCGGGCCGGACTACCATGCGCGAGTTCCGGCGAGTTCCGGGGACACAATAAAAGATTATTGACTGCTGGGGAGTTTGGGGTAGAATGGAGTTGTGGCACGATGGGCTCGGCTCGTGGTCCCGTCGGTTCCTCATCACGTTACTCAGCGGGGAACCCGGCGGCAGCCGGTGTT
>JAPLUO010000434.1 GCA_026397595.1 Caldifarciminota bacterium | reverse complement strand
AACACCGGCTGCCGCCGGGTTCCCCGCTGAGTAACGTGATGAGGAACCGACGGGACCACGAGCCGAGCCCATCGTGCCACAACTCCATTCTACCCCAAACTCCCCAGCAGTCAATAATCTTTTATTGTGTCCCCGGAACTCTCTGTTCATCATCGGAACAGAGTGCAAGCGGCACGCGGCAGAACAGACCGGCCGCGATTTCCTTGTCCACCGACTCGCCCGGCGGCAGATGGACAGCGTTGCAGAATGCGTTAGGATCGGTCTCGATCATCAGGCACTGCTTGCCTCGAAACGGGCCTTGAGTCGTGAAGCTCGACCGGGCGTCTCGTGCATATACTTCCCAATGCGGCGAATCGTCGAGTGAGGTCGCGGACTCAAAGCCCGGGTCTTCGATCTTCTCAGGTTTCCATTCGCCGTTCTCATCCCGCACCGCGAGCTCGACTTCGTCGGCCCAGACCGTTCCTGCCCCGCCGCCGTAACACCCGATGTTAGGCCACGTGCTGACCTTCGGCAGCCGGGTCGTTGCGCTGTACTGCTGCCACTCGGCAGAGGTAATCGGAACCGAGACCAGGTTCTTGAACATCACATACGGCGGTTGCACGCTCAACCAGAGACCGGGCCGGTCCGAGCGGTCCGGACAATCGGTTCTCGCGTACAGGGAAATCCTCACCTCTTTGCCGGCGAGACGGTCACCCCTGACTCGCTGGAGAACCAACCGGGAGATGTCGTCATCCGGCGACCATCGCCCAAGCCGATGGCTATGATACGTTGGATGGTCATGATGCACACCGACGCCGCGATGATTCCAATGCACCGTCTTCAAGCCGCTCCCAGGCCCGGGATAGGGGAACGGGCACGGAGCTTGGTTTGCGCCATACAACTGAATCGTCGGCGCTATCGGGTGGAACAGGTCATCGAGCACGGCCCGCAACTCGGCGGGACTCTGCGCTTCTTTCGCCTTCCGCGAACCCAGGATGGCAAAGCGATCCCAGTCGATTGCGCTCGCCTCATCACTCGGATGGAAGAATCGAACGTAACCATAGAGCCGGGCGAATGCCCTCAGGTTCGCAATGATGTTATCAGTCTGTGACATTTCGTCTCCTCTCTCGGGCGGATTGGGGTGCTTCCCGTATTGTTGGCTCTCTTGGTTCACGTTGCTCCTCCCACGATTCGGATTTCGTCCTCGGTCAATCCGTAGAGTTCGTAGACCAAGTCGTCTATCTGTCCGTCGGCTGCGGCAATCTGGCGCTGGAGGGATTCCTGCTCATGCGGCGTCTTGGCCTTGGGCAAGTCCTTGTGCAGCTTCAGCATCGTCTCGACCAGACCAATCATCCGGTCCTGCCGCGACTTGCCGCCGTCATCAAATCGGGTGACCGTCTCTGGTTGGCTTCTTCACAGTGCTAGGTGTAGGTCTCAAGAGTCTGGACCCGCGACAATCGTCACTTCAGTAGGCGGGGAAGGGTGTGAAGGATCTGTCAAACCACGGAATTCCACGCTGTAGGTGATCTTGGTCCCCGCATCGAACCCCACCGGTTTGAGTGTGAAGTCGGTTACATCGAATACCGATTCCCCCTCTTTCTGAGTCCTTGGGGTGATATTGTTGAGCAACTCGAAGTGAGGGACTGCGAGTCGTAGTCTGGCGTCGGGAGCGGTTACGTCATGGGCCACTCCGGAGATGATGAGCTCGTTCTCGGCCGAGACCGCGAGCGTCCCACGTAGTGCTCCAGATGCCTTGGATGGCTCGACTCCTACTAGGTGCATTATTCCGTACACGAGCGCCTTCTGTAAGTCCGGCAACACGCGCCCGGCGACTGCTATGAGTTCGGGCAGCGGCATATGTCCATGTATCAGTCCCACTCTCGCCTTCAAGGCGTCTTGGAAGATGGCCTTGTCTGCCGAAGCCAGGTCAGTGATGGCGTACTCAATCCCTGCGTCCGTGGCGGCCATCACCACGTTCTCCCCGCAGTTACGGCACCGACGAATAGGCTTCTCTCGCGGCAGCTTGTGCTTGTCCTTGAGCGGTTGGTTGATCGCCTCTAGACCAGACCAGATGTTCACGAATCTGTCCAGCAGATTGTCCTCGATCGATGCCTTGCGGCACCAGCTAATCGCCCGCGCGATTCTCTCTCGAATCGCTATGTCTGAGGCGTCAAAACCGCTCCATATTTCGCTGAACTCGCTCTTACGAAACATGCGCCTCGGCCCCGCGCTGCTCTGATAGACAAGCCGCTGCACGAGGCGGCGGTCTCGCTTCCCGGGCGTGACATCTAGTGCAAGAACAAAGGCAGGCGGTCGGAAGGCAGCAGCGGACGCGAATGACATGATCTCGGCCACCCAATTGAGAGTCATGGACGCGAGTCGCTGAGCGGCTGCGATGTCCTTGGCACTGCAGCTGACCTCTGCGGTGATCCCGTTCTCTACCGGTACTCCATCCTTGAGCTGCACGAGATCGTAGAGCACGACTCGTCGATTCTCGGGAAGATTGAACGTCAGACGTTCTTGGTTCCCTACTACCACATTGGTCGGGACATGGAACCACACGATGTAGTCTGCGTGCTGCTCTGATTCTCGTACCGTCACTGAACAGGTTTCCGAGTTAGGTGCCGACACCTGATGGACTCCAGCTCGCGCAGAGCCTTGGGCAAGTCCTTGTGTAGCTTCAGCATCAACTCCTTGCCGTCATACCAGCTTGATGACGCCAGAACCGTCGAAAAGCCTGCGGAGCACGGCGGGCCCGTCTACTTGCTTGTCCAAGAACTGACAGAACGCGTCGTATAGCGCAGTAGTCGTGACCAGTGTGATTCCACGAGATGTCGCGTACTCAATGGCATCCCGAGTGAACTCTTGGCGGCCGGTCCTTCGCCCAGGATGCTCCAACCGCCACGCATTCCCGAGCAGTATGCCCTTGATCTCCTTGCCGTTCTTGATTCTATACTCATCTCTGTAATGCCCCAACTGGCGGAGGTCATCGACCTTGACGGTTCGCGTGTGTCCCTTCACCTCGACAACGGCCTTGAGTCCATTCCACTCGATGACAAAGTCTTCTTGCGCGACCTCCGCTTCGCGGACAGAAGCGCCGAGCTCGCTCAGAACCCGCTTGCAGATTGCCTCAAGGGCCGGACCGGTCTCGTACAGCAGTCGCTTGTACTCGCGCAGGTCCGATATCCCCTTGGCAATCCTCTCGCGCTTCTCGCTCAACTCATGGACCGACGCGGCGTGCTTCTCATCTTCCTTGATTAGCGCTTCCTCACCCGGCAATCTGACCTCGTCCGTCCACTCGGGGGGCATAGATTCCCGTGGGATGCCGAAGAAACTCTCAAGCAGGACGTTTACGGCGTCCCGGTCGCTGACGTCGGTCGGCTCAGGCAGAAGAACCAGCTCGCCGGACTTGCGCTCAGGCTCTCGGGTAACGACACGCTCGCCGTATCTGTCGCGCAATACCCTGTGAAACGCCAGCCACAGCTTCAGGGCGACCAGCCTGTCATAGCCGTTCATTGCCAGTGGTTGATGCTCAACCGCAATGGCGCAGCCTATGTCGCGGCCGAACATTGGCCGCTGGATCCACTCCCACTGGCGCGGGTCCAGTTGTTCTATGTAGTACAGATGGTTCCAGCGAGAAACGAGCGCGAGGTAGTTACGGTAGGCTTCGTCGCTTACAACCAAGGTCTCACCTTCCTCGGATTCGCACCGCACGTAAACAGGCATCCATTGTCTGTTCGACATGCCCCCGGAACCGAGGGTCCGCCACTGGCGTTCTGGACTCGACGAGGCCTCAGCTGCATCTATTACATACACGGGCCTGCCGGCCCCGAGCACCTTGAGGAGTCCGATGCGCACCTCCTCTTGGTTCTTCCACACGCGCTTCCAGTGCTCGTTAGCATGGTCTGCCGGGAGGCTATTGACGATCTGCACAAGCGGAACTGAGTTCACAACGACTGCGTCGTGGTCGGCCACATTCGGGAAATCGCGTTCGTCCCAGCGAACACATCTGACCCGAGGATGGCCGGTGGAACCTATCACCAACACGCGCTTTGTCTGTGCCGGTGCGATAGGTTGCCCCTCGTTCTGCTCCTTGCGTCTAAACAACATCACCGGACCCACTCAACTGCGCGAATCTCATCTTCGGTCAATCCGTAGAGTTCGTACACCAAGGTATCTATCTGCCCATCAGTCGCCGCTATCTGTCGCTGAAGCGCCTCGGTTTCATGCGGCGTCTTGGCCTTGGGCAAGTCCCTGTGCAGTTTCAGCATTGTCTCGACCAGTTCGACCATCTTATCATACTTCGCCTTGTCGGCCTTGCCTGTCATATCTAGTTTGGCGACAGGGAAAGTCGCTAGCTCGTTGACCTTGAACTGCGGGAAAATGGCTCGCTGGAACTTGTCGTACTTCAGCACGAACCAGAACGTGAGCAACCTTGAGTTGAGGACGCCGAGAAGGAACTTCGCGTCGTACGCGGCACTCGGTTTGGCTATCATGCTGTTGATGTCGTTCAGTTCCTCACCACAGACAATCGCGCCGTTTATGGCATAGGGTGGTCTTGATGGTATCTGCCGTACGAGGATGCGTGTACCCTCAAATAGGCTTGGGTTCCTCGGGGCGGCGAGGTTAGGGCCGTACTTCAGGTACTCGCCGGACCAACCGGTTCTGTACCGCATGACATCCCGCCCGTCAAGGTACTTCCGGTATTCTCGGCTTCGCCTTGCAGTCGCATGGCATACGCGTTCATGTTTCATGGCATCGGTCTGTGGGGGAGTGCCTTTCCCGGTCTCATATGCCTTCAGTCCTGCCTTCACGACCGCAAAGTCGGCGAGGGGTCGCGAACACGCCTCTATCCTCGTCATCAGAGTCTGCGTGCCGTCACTTGCCTGCAGGCGCATGTTGATGATGGGACTTGCCGTGAGATCATCAGGCCTCGCAGAAGCTACTTCTGTTACCTGACCAGGTTCCGGCATCTCTGCCAGTTTCACTAATGTCGGAGTCCGCCGCTGGAACAGCAGAAGAGACGTGTCCACGCTAGCGCCCCGGAAAACCTTGCATAGGCAATTGACGACCGTCAGTTTGCCAGTGCTTCGGACTACGAAATCCCTGAACGGCTTCATGCTACCTATGGTCAGCCAGTTGTTGGGGATGATGAAGCCCAAGTGGCCATCTTTCTTCAGCAGTTCGTGTCCCTTCTCGACGAAGAGAGTGAAGGAATGGAGTTGGTAGGTGGAGTGCTTGTACCGCTGGTAGTAGCCCTTCTCGTGCTCTTTGAACCCCTCGCTGCGCGCGAATATGTACGGTGGGTTACCGATCACGGCGTCGAAGCCGCCGCGCTTCATTATGTCAGGGAAGCCCGCTTGCCAGTCAAAGACGTTGATGCGGTACTTCTCTTCATCGTCGAAGAGGCTGGACTGCTGGTTCTGGTAGAAGTCAGGGCCAATGAGGCTGTTGCCGCATTTGATGTTGCTGCCAAGGTCAGGCAGGGCGCGTTCGTGGTAGAGCTTGAGTTGGCTGCCAAGCGTTTCCTGGTTCTCGCCTTCGAGGACTTTGAGCAGGAGGCTGAGCTTGGTTACTTCGACCGCCTGCGAGTCGATGTCCACGCCATATATCGAGTTCAGTAGTATCCGTTTCCTCTCTGCCGTGGTGAGCCGCCAATTGCCCTTGGCGTCCTGATGGATGGACGAGGCGGCGCGACGGCCTGAGAGACCCTTCGACTCGCTACGCTCGCTCAGGGTGACAGACTTTTGGTAGTAGTCCAGATGCCAGTCGAGGAGGTACTGGTAGGCTCCGAGCAGGAAGGAGCCGGAACCGCACGCCGGGTCGAGGATACGGAGGTCTTCGGCTTCCTTGGGCGTCTTGCCTTCGAGGAGCTTGCCGACCGTGTTCTTGACGATGTAGTCTACGATGTAGGTCGGCGTGTAATAGACGCCGCCGGCTTTGCGGACTTCGGGCTTTTCTTCGACCTTGGCCTGATGCCCGGCGGTCAGCCGGATGACCTTACCGAGGAACTGCTCGTAGACCTGGCCGAGCACGTCCGCGGGCATGACCGAGAATTCGTATGGGCTGTCCGGGTAGTAGAGGTTGCCGATGATGTCTTTGAGCGGCTTGTCGTCGATGTTCAGTTCCAGCGACAGTCTGTCGGGTGGTTCAGCGAATCCGCTTGGTGGGACTTGGGACACAATCCCAATTCCTCGGCGGAATTGGGTTATGTCCCGCGTCTCGGTCATGTCCC
>JAPLUO010000424.1 GCA_026397595.1 Caldifarciminota bacterium | reverse complement strand
GAGGAAAGAAGAACGCTCCACGCAGCTATGCAAGTTGGTATATACACACTCCATTCGCATAAGTAGCACAATCTGAACAACTTGGCCAGAAAACGCGCGAGAAAGTGGGAAAGTCACGCTAGAACCCTGCCACTTGCACATCTGCACGATTCACGGCAGTTGGATTGTAGCGGATGCGCCGGTTGTCAACAGCCTGCACTGCTGTATCTTCGGCCTTGCCTCCTGACCCCCTACCAAGACGAGTTGTGGAACACCCGATACGGGGTTCGCCCCAATCCTGACCTCGACAAACGAAAGCGTGTTTGCGTCAGTGTCAAGCGCCATGTCATCCAGCAAGATGTTCCTCGCATTAGACACCGCAACCGCGTGGCGGCCGGGGATGGTCACGATCTTGAAGAAAGCTCCGTTCTTCAGATCACCCACGAATACGCCGTCCATGTACAGGCGAAACGTCTGGGCGGCCGCAACCATGGTACTTCTATAGAGGTACACTGCAGAGCTGTCCGTATGAACCGTGAATCGCTTCGCTGCTTCGTCTTCCTCTATCGGTGCCTCCGGCGAACCGATACACCCAGCAAGCACGCATGCCGAAAGAGCTGTAAGGATGCTCAGACGCACCCGGGTCACGCGCGTGCCTCTGGCCGAATCCGTTCTCATAGCTTTGCCTTCATCTGCAGCAACTCCTTGTTCTCCGGGTCGATGGCAAGTCCTTCCTTGACCGCCGTCAGTGCCCAGTCTCGCCTCCCCACTTCAATGTACAGACGGGCGAGGCGTATCTTCGTCGCCACAGCGAGGGCTCGGGCCTCCCCGGCGCTGAGCTTCTTCGGCAGTGCTTCAAGTGTCGCGATGCTCAACTTCACTAGTGGCAGGTACTTCTCAAAGAGCTGTCTGTCAGTTCCGTAGGAGAACGTGTAGTAGTTGCCAGCCAGAATGGTCTGCAGTTGATACTGCCGAAACCCATTTGGCATCGAGATGTGAATCAGAGCAGCCTCGTGCCCGCAGAGTGCGGTAGTCTCGATCGCGTATGTAATGCCCATCCGAGCACGTAGGCGTTCGGCTCCATTCTTGCAGTCCTGGACGAGTCCATCGAAGTCCCGAAAGGGGTTTGTAGTTCCGATCACCTTCAACTGAACCTTCTTCCCCTCCATCCAGTTGAAGTTCACCTTTCCTCGCGGGTCAGCCTCCTCGACCGTCCAGCCTGAAGGAGGCCTCATCTTGAAGAATCCCTTCGGGTCTGCATAGACCTCACCGGCAAGCCCTGTAGTGTCGCTGCCCCCTTGCTTTGGAGATTGCGCAAGAACACACGAAGGCATTACCCCCAAGCAGGTGAACACTGCACTGAGGACCGTAGACCACACGCTGCTGTCTCCCATCTTCGTCTCCTTTGGTTTCGTCTCATCGGAAATCGTAGTCGCATACTTGATTCGGCCTCAATCTATTCACAGCGATTGGCTGGCAACTGTCTCGCTCGCGTTCCGTGCGATTATGCCTGGCCAATCGGATGGTGTCGATGGCCTCCCGCGACCCGCTACCATCGGCCCCTCCCTCCATCCGCCGTTGGCCGCAGCGCTCCGGGGCCCGCCTCCGCTACAAGACGTGAGTGCTGTGCCGTCAGCGCGCCTCGAGCCCGGCTCATACGGCGGGCGTCCCAGTTTCCCGAGACCCGAAAACTGGGGCCAAGTCGACGCTACTCGGTCGCCCCATGCTCCTTCAGAGCCCTCACGACTTCGCCACGGCCCTGCTTGGTCGCCATCCCCAGTGCGGTCATACCGTTCTTCGCCCGCAGATTAGTCTTGGCACCAGCCACAAGAAGGAGTCGAACAACCTCCAGATGCCCTGCAGCAGAGGCCGCCATCAGAGCCGTTCCTCCATACTTGTGGTCCTGTGCGTCCAGAGTGGCACCACCATCGATCAGGGTCTTGACTGCTTTCGCGTGTCCGTTGGAGGCTGCCGCTTCGAGGGGCGTGAAACCTCGCTTGTCTTGGGCGTTCGCATCCGCATGCTTGTCCAGAAGAAGCCTTATCACGTCGTGGTGTCCCCAGTCCGCGGCTCCCATCAGTGCAGTTGCTCCGAGGTTGTGGTCGCGAAGGTCCACCTCGGCACCGCCTGTCAACAGTATCGCCACGACCTCCGCATGGCCTTCCGCTGCCGACACCATCAGAGCCGTCATGCCTGCGTCGTTCTCCCGTGCATTGACGTCTCCGCCTCGCTCTACCAACTTTCTAACGAGACCAGCGTATCCCTTCTCAGCCGCCCACATCATGGCTGTTACCCCGTCCCCATCACGGGCGTTCGGATTCGCTCCTCTATCGAGAAGGCTACGAAGCGTGGCATCGTCTCCAGCCTGGGCAGCACGGACCAACTCTCCGTCCAGCGCTGGATCTAGCTGCGACTCACGCTTGGACTTGCCGACTGCGGGCGCGGAGTCGTGCTCAGCGGAGTGGGAGGTTGAGTCGGACGAACGCCCTGACAGAGTCTCAGGATTTCCCTGGGAAACTGCTGTCGAGGACGGACTCGAATCCAACGACGGGGTCGCGCGGCCGGTCGTTCGGCTACTGCCACCTGCACAGCCTCGAACCAGCGTCCTGACCAAACCGATAGCCATGATGATGACCAACCCCGAGATGATTGTGGGCAAGCAGCCGCCCTTCTTCTCGTCACCCATACAGCACTCCTTTCCTCGCGAATCCGGAGGACCTTCGTTTCGATTCTGATTCCGGAGTCCGGCAACACTGCGCCTAGCGTGACTTTCCCACTTTCTCGCGCGTTTTCTGGCCAAGTTGTTCAGATTGTGCTACTTATGCGAATGGAGTGTGTATATACCAACTTGCATAGCTGCGTGGAGCGTTCTTCTTTCCTCAGACATCTCTTCAAGCT
>JAPLUO010000455.1 GCA_026397595.1 Caldifarciminota bacterium | reverse complement strand
TACTAATGAGAGCAGGAAATGTTTGTCATTCTGAGGCGTTCGACGCCGAAGAATCTTCGCTGCGCTCAGGGTGACAGGGTATAAGGATACTCAGGGTGACATCAAGAACTGTCCAGTATTTCATGCTCTCCGTAATAGCAGTGGCAGGGGCGGGCGAATGTCCGCCCGTGCCTTGCGCGTCAGCGCGCGGTTTTGTGCTAGCCGCACAAGGCAGGATTTCGGAAACCCATTGGGCTGACGGGAAGTCTCGGGCGTGCGAGCGGCAGCTTGGCACGTGCCGTTTCGGCGCATGAGAGTTGGAATCGTCGCCAGGAGCGCTTCCGACGTGTCGCACCTAGCTAAGCGGTTGACTATCAGTTGCTAATGGAGTTAGCCCCCGGTTTCGACGGCGGTGTCGCAGTTTCGCCCGAAACAGGAATGGGTCCGTAAGTCTCCTATTATGAGCGGGCTATCGTGTTTCTGCCGTGAAATGGACGTAGGCACGGGAAATGCAGTCAGTAGCAGCGGAAAGGAAGCCGCAGAGAAGCTTGACAATAAGGAAGGACGCGGAGATTATCTTCACGTCAACCTGACCCCGGTTGTCGCACTGCCTGACAGGAGCCGTCGAGGCCAGCGACGACTGACGGGCGACAGGTCGAGTCTGAGTGTCCGAGAACGGGTAACTGTTGGCGCGAGAGGCGCCACAGGGAGGCCAGGTGGGAATTCGTACCGGCTATTCGAGACGTTTGATGGCGCAGAGTGCGCCACGTAGTTGCAGGTCCGTGGCCTACGGTCGTGCCGTGAGGCCGCTACTTCTGTGTGCCTTGGCGCTGGGGCTTGGTGCGACCATAGGGCAGGGTCAGTGGCTGGAAACCACGGTATCCCTACCTGATTCGAGCGGCCCCTATGCTCTCTGCTACAATTCGCAAGACAACAAGGTCTACAGCGCGAACCGGTGCAGCAACACAGTAGCCGTGATAGATGGCGCAACAAACCTCGTGGTCGCGACCGTCCCGGTTGACTACTGCCCGCAAGTCCTCTGCTACAACCCGCTAAACAACAAAGTCTACAGCGCGAACGTCGGGGATATGTACTCCACCGAGACTGTGATAGACGGCACGACGGATTCGGTCATCGCGACGATCGCAGGCGGAGAATACCCCAGTGCCCTCTGCTACAATCTTCAGGCGGTCGACCAACAACGGGATCACTTGGAACGGCATCGCCCCGGACACGCTATCACACAATGGACGCGAGCCGTGCGTCGCTGCCGTTAACCAGTTTGTGTTTGTGTGCTGGCGCGAGCCGGCACCGCAGGGCGGCAACCAGATTGTCTGCAGGTTCTCCACCAATAGCGGCGGCGCGTGGACGCCAGCGCTTGACAACCCGCCGCTGGTCGCGCCAATGGACCGACGCCCTAGCCAGTGGTCATTTGACCGCCCCAATGCGACGGCGGTGGGGTGCCCAGACGCCAACCACCAAGGTATCTTTATTGTCTGTCGCGCGGAGACGAACACGAATCCGGCGCATTGGACTACGCGCGGCGTTTTCTTCCTCCACTACCCAGGCGGAAGCTACTTTTGGCAGGAGCAGCGGCCCCTGAGTGCCGAGTTCTCGAACGCGGGCTCCGAACCGTTGAACCCCTCTGTCGCGGCTATCTTCAGCAACCGACACAGCCCGGCGTGGCCGGTCGGCCGTTATGTTGTCAGCACCCGTCCCTCGACCGGAACGTATGACCGCCGCCTCATCCGCAAGAGCGAATCGTACTGGACGGCAGGCAATCTCCCCAACCCGCTGGCAGGTGCGAATACCGCACGTTTGTTGTGTGAAGATGCCGACGGGGCAATGCGCTACGCAGCCGCGGCAGGGCCCTATTTCGAATCCGGAGAGGTAATAGAAGACGCACCGCTCTACGATCTGGCTGGGACAGGTGCGGCGCCAGCTCTGGCCATCGACATGGGCGGGCAGCGATGGGTCGCCTACGTTGATTCTGATACGCTCTGGGTCCATACCGGTGACGGCGAGCCCGAGATGGTCTTCGCTGGCTCCAGTTCGGCCGTGCCGGGGCAGCCGTCCATCGTCTGCTACTCGGAGCAGGCCAGCTCGGGCTATTGCGCCGGTGTCGTGTTTCCGGTCTATGACACAGCAGGCGGGGCATCTAAGATCATGTATGCGCGGGTCGACACGTCGTCGGTCGTCCTCGACACCATCGAGAGCGTGGCCAACCTGCGGGACAGCCTGCCTTGCATAAGTCTCTATAAAACCGATACTTTGCTGGCAACCTTCCAACATGGCGACTCGGTCCTTGCCGTAATGCTGGCTGATTACGGACCCGGCGCGACCGGCCGGCCCGGTGCATGGTCCAGCCCGAATCTCGTAACTGCACACGGCTATCATCCGATGAGTGCCTTCGAGCAGGGCGGCAGCGTCCTCAATTGCGTTTGGACCGGCAAGGACGGTGACAACTACGCTATCCACCGTGCTATCAACGACTTATCCGGCGGCATGTTCCCAAGCTGGACCGCCCAGAGCGACCCGAGCGGCAGCGCCACCGTCGAGAATCTGGGCCGGTTTATGCTGGGGTCGGAGTTACGGCATGGGCCGAGAAAGTCAGCGGCAAGTAGGTCATCAAGGGCAACGTCCGTGGCGAGGAGACGACGTTTGTCGCCAACGACACCGACGCCTATCACCCGCACGCAGTGGCAGAATCGAGCGCGATTTCGCCCAGTATCGACGAAATTAGGTGCCACATTCTGTACACCGCTGGGGTTACCTTCGAGGTGGATTCAGGGGTGACCGACACCGGCGAGACCCGGTACAAGTGCGAAAGCCTGTCAGTTTTGAATGAGCTTTGAACGATGCTCTGAAATGAGCTTTCAAACGAGCTCTTGAAGGAGCTTTCTAAGGAGCTTTCCGGCGAGCTTTCCACCGAGCTTTCATCGCAGCTTTGAGGGATGCTTTGCACCTCCCGAGTGACCCAGACAAGAGAGACCCTCTCGCTTCCGCTCAGACTCACTACTAATCAGAGCATAAAATACTTGACATTGGGTGTGGGCGGTGTATGATATCGGGACATGCGAAAAGACGATGCTCGATCTCTTACACCGTCGGCGCAGGAAGCTCTGCGTCGGAGGGTAGTCAAGGCGATTGGCCGTGG
>JAPLUO010000177.1 GCA_026397595.1 Caldifarciminota bacterium | reverse complement strand
TATCCCCGCTCCTATCCCCAGCTACAACAGTGACGGGATAGACGCGGGCTATCCATTCCAGGACGTAGTCGCCGATGGCAACGGCTACATGTACGGGCCGACCGGCTACGGCAGCTATTCCATGGGATACCAATTCAAGCCCTTAAAGTCCGGCATGATCAGCAAGCTCGGGCGCTATCGCGGCTCGTATAGCGAGAACAGCACTGTCAAACTCTGGGATAAGGCTACCTCCGCGCAGTTGGCGAGCGCGACCGTTGGCGGTACTAACTGGTCGTACGTCGACATCACGCCGGTGTCGGTCGACGCCGGCAAATCGTACTTCGTTACGACCTACGGCGGCAGCTACGTGTACTACTGGTATCAGAACACCTACCCCGTCGACAAGGACGATATCACGCTTGAACACGGCGCCTACGCAAGCGGCGACGCCTGCCCCACCTACGACGGCGGCGGCTACTTCTACGGCTGCGCGGATGTCTTCTTCGAGCCCGTGCCCTCAACTGAAACTTGGACCGGCGCGGCCGACGACGACTGGGGTCAGAACGGCAACTGGGACGGGGGCCACGCCCCGGCGCTCGGCATTACCGTGACTATCCCGGGGGGCTGTGCGCTCTACCCCGCATCCAACTCCCTGGCCAGCTACGGCTGCAAGGACCTGAAGATCGGGTCCGGCGCTTCGTTGACCGTCGTGTCGGGCAAGCCGCTGACCAACCAGGGCGACTTCGAGAACTCCGGTACGTTCCAGGTCGGCGCCGACGTCAACATCAGCGGGGGGCTGACCAACATGGCCGATGGTGTGGTAACCGTCGAGCCGGGCCTGATGTTTAAGTTAGGCAAGGGCCTCTACAACGCCGGCACGTTCACGAACGGCGGCAATGTCTTCTGCGGGGGAGACTTCTCCGACTACGGCACCTTCACCTCCGGCCTCTACTCCGAACTCCACCTCACCGGGCCCGACAAAGCGAGCTTCGTAACCGGCGTCGCCGACGCCCCCACCGGTTTCTACGACCTGTTCATGGACAAGGTAAAGCTCAACGTCAAGGTCGGCGACAGCGCTTACGCGGGGGGGAGCTACTACAGCGGCAGCGGCTACACGTTCCTCTGCGACCAAACCGAAGCGATCTCGGGCGACATCGTGAGCTGGAAGTGCTACGCCTACAACACGGGCACCACCCGGCTCAGAATCTACCGGCCCGGCTACAACGGCTACACCTGGGGCCTGGTCAACCAGGGGGAGATCCACTCGATCGCTTCCGGCATCAACTCTTTCACCGAGACCATTACCGGTCTCGAAGCCGGCGACAAGATCGGAGCGTTCAGCGGCAACAATATCGCCTTCGGGTACTCGCAAAGCAAACACATGCTGATGTGCTTTGCCGACGCCGACCCCGGTTCCAATAGCTGGTCCGACTACGGCTACGGTCCGTACGGATTGCAGGGCATAGTAGAGGGGCCTGCGGGCGCCGTCACCAGCACCGGCGACGTCACGATTGACGGCGACCTGAATATCGCGGTCGAGAACAACCTCGTCATCGACGGTCCCGGCGACTGGACCTGCACCGGGATGTGGACCGATAACGGCGCGTTCCATCCCGGCGCCGGCAGCGTCACATTCGACGGCGAGACCAGGATTCTCGGCACGGCGGCACCCCACATGTTCAACAACGTTACGCTCACCGGCACGCTGTTCGGACCGAGCACGGCGATGACGGTGAACGGCAACTGGCTATGCAGCGGCACGTTCTACCACGGCTACGGGACGGCCACGCTGAATGGCACGATCACGTCCGGCGGCCAGTCTTTCTTCGACGTCAACATCGACAACCCCACCGACGGCAACGTTACCATTCTCGACGACATAAAGGTTGAGCGCAACCTGACTCTCACGAGCGGCACGTTCCTCTTGGGCGCCCACCAATTGACGGTCGGCACGAGCGCCGCGTCAGGAAAGGTCGAAGTCAACTTCCCGGCCGTGTTCTCGGTCGTTGGTACCGGAGCTTCGGCGAAGGGCACCGTGACCGCAGCGACGGCCGGCAGACCGTATTCCTTCACAGTCAACGACGAGGGCAAGATTGCGGCGAAGTTCGCGAACTTCACCTGGATGGGCGCGAACGGCATCGACATCCAGAACGGCGCGCACATCGACGCTACCAACAACTTCTCGTCGACTTCGTTCACGGCCGGCAACAACGTCGGCACGATGCTGAAGATCGCCACTACCCAGAACATCGACGACATCGTCTTAACCAACTTCAACGGCACGGGTGGGTACAACATCGACTACGCCGCGGGCACGGGTCACCTGACGGTGACCGGCGGGGGCGGCGCACGCTGGGGCGAGGCCTTCGACAACGACCCGAACAACAAAGTGGATTGGGTGTCGGGCCAGGCGGGCGACATCGCGGTGACCAAGATCATCGCGCCGGTCAACTCCTACCTGCCGAATACCGAGGTAACACCCAAGGCGACCTGGAAGAACAACGGCACGACGCCGATGAGCTTCACCGCCTGCATGTTCCTCACCAACCCGACGGGCACCCGCGTCTACACGCAGTCTCATGATACGTTGCTCGACGGTGGGCAGAGCGTCGACCTGACGTTCGATCCCTACACGGTTGTCGATCTCGGCAACTGGGCCGTGAAGTGCTCGACCGTTGCGGCGGGTGACAACAACCCGGCCAACGACTGGAAAGAGGGCACGTTCACAGTTGGCGAGACCCCGCCGCCTCCGCCGGGCTGGGCGGAAGCCACGTCGGTGCCGGTAATGCCCTCCGGCAGAGCGGTCAAAGATGGCGCCTGTCTCGCCTACGATGCGGGCACGGATGTCATCTACGCTTCCAAGGGCTACAAGACGGGTGACTTCTACAAGTACGAATATTCCGCAAACGCCTGGACGATTCTGGCCAGCGTACCGTTCGGCGGCGATGGCAAGCAGGTCTACAAGGGATCGGTCATTTGTGCCGACGGCAACGGCAAGCTCTACCTCGTCAAGGGCAACAACACGAACGGCTTCTGGGAGTACGACGCTGCGACGGATGTCTGGGCCCAGAAGAGCGACATCCCGTACGGTGAGTCGGGCAAGAGAGTCAAGCAGGGCTCCGGGATCGCATGGGCCGGCGGCGCTGCGTACTTGCTCAAGGGTTACCGGAACGAGTTCTACAAGTACGATCCGGCATCCGGTGAATGGGTCACTCTGACTCCCGCTCCGGTTGGCTGGCACATGAAGTGGGACGCCGGTTCGTGGCTTGTGTCCGACGGCGACCACACGCTCTACGCCTTCAAGGGTAAGTACCACGAGTTCTACACCTACGACACCGAAACGGGCGCCT
>JAPLUO010000183.1 GCA_026397595.1 Caldifarciminota bacterium | reverse complement strand
CGCAGTATGGCAGAATGAGCTGTCTCATGATGGCGGCGGCTTCGCGCTCGCTCAGGCGGAACTTCGGGTACTCAAGCACCCGCGCATACTCGTCGAGAATCGGTTCGCTGGCCGCAAGCCGGAACCGTCCTCCGCGCCAGGCGTCGAACAGAACCGACGCCTCGGAGCGAAAGAGCAGCGCCGACACCAGGACGTTGGTGTCGAGCACCAGCCGCGTCACTTCTTCTTTCTCGCCCAGCGGACCGCCCGCTCGACTTCGCCCGGCCCGACGCCGGACCGCTCGAGGCCATCACGCACCCGGTCGATGTCGACGGCGGGCACCATTCGCACCGGCCGCAGAACAAGCGCGTCCCTGACTACCTCGGCGTCGAAGTAGTCGGTCTCCGGCAGGCGGTCGAGCAGCGCCTTGGGGATGGTCAGTTGGTTCTTGGTCGTCTTCTTTGTCAACAAGATTTCTCCTTACTTTCTTACTTTACTACAGTAAGAATAGGACATTGGAGCTATCCTGTCAAGGACGCGAACGGGACAAGTGGTTTGGGGCCAGGGATGAAGGAGGAAGGATGAAGATCGAGAGGCGGGCGAAGTCAGAAGCTAGGCGCGCTGGCGCGCGAGTTTCCAGTTCCCAGACATGAGAGACCCTTCCATCGGCGTCAGGGCGACTCGGCGTCGGTTTGCAGTTTGCAGTAGAGGCGTGACGAGGCGGAATCAGTCTGTGGATGATCCTGAGAGACCCCTCCATCGGCGTCGGGGCGACACTTCGTGTCGTCTGCGAAGTCTGCGGATGTCCGGCTCCGGGGCTATCAGGCCGGTTGTAGCCGGCTGAGAATTGCGACTGCGGCCTGCTTGTCTATCGGCTCGTTGGCATCGCCGCAGCGGGGGGAGAGGACACAGGCGGGGCAGCCTTCTTCGCAGCCGCATTGGACCACGAGGTCGCGGGCGACACGGCTGAGCCGGTC
This sequence comes from Caldifarciminota bacterium, assembly GCA_026397595.1. Taxonomy (GTDB): domain Bacteria; phylum Hydrothermota; class Tepidihabitantia; order Tepidihabitantales; family Tepidihabitantaceae; genus UBA2258. The sequence goes on along the minus strand of JAPLUO010000183.1, from coordinate 19,386 downwards.
GAACTCCGAGTAGAGCTTTTCCGAGATCCCGATGCCGTATTTGTACCCGTCGTAGATGAGTATCGTCGGGAGTCGCGCATCCGGGAACCAGCGATAGCTGCCGCCGCCGATGTCGCGCGGGTCGCACATGGCGACCAGCGGCGCAAGGGCAATCAGCGCGTGCTCGGCCGCGTGGAGCCCGCCGGTGAAGTCGCTGCACTGCTCCTGCAATTCGAGCGCTGTCTCGCCGGCGAACTGGAGCCAGATGCCGACCGTCGGGAACTTGATGGGCGGGAGGTCGAGCGGGTGGGTGGCGAGAAGCTGGTCGTACTTCTTGACCCGGTACCCGGTGTAGGTCGCGGTCACCTCGAGCCGACCCAGGCTGAGCGTGCAGCCCGGGGAGAGCGTGCGCTGGGACCGGCATTCGAGCAGCCGCATTTCTTCGCGCTGGATGACCTGGGTGTGGAAGTCAACGTCCTTGCGTTCGACCTCGGCGCGCTGCTGCTCAAGGTCGAGCGACTTGACGAGGAAGGTCTCGCCCTGGTGGAGCAGAACCGCGCCCGGATAGGCCTCGCGGCAGGCTCGGGTGCGGTCCATGGTCTCAATCACGCGGCCGTCGGCAACGACTTCGATGGCGCTCTCTTCAATCGCTTCGAGCGCGACTTCTTCCTGGGGCCGGGCGCGGCCGGCATAGATCCAGCCGGATGGCGTGCGGCGCAGGGTAAGTTCGTCTTCGAGGGCCTTGACCAGCGGCGCCTGCGCTTCGGTGACCTCCTCGGCGCGGAGCGGCAACTCGGACGCGGCGCAGGTCAGGTGGCCTTTGATGATGTAGGGATTGGCAAGGTCGACGACGGCGGCTTCGAACCCGCGTTCGAGGATGAGGGCCGGATTGCGCAGCAGGTGCTGGTTGAGCGCGTCGGCGTAGCCGACGAACACGACCAGCGAATCCTGCAGCTTACGGCCGGCCCGGCCTGCCTGCTGCCAGAACGACGCAAACGTGCCGGGGAAGCCGGCGATGATGATGCAGTCGAGGCCGCCCACGTCAATGCCAAGCTCAAGCGCCTCGGTTGAGACGACTCCGCGCAGAGCGCCGGAGGAGAGGCCGGCCTCGATTGCGCGCCGGTCCTCGGGCACGTACCCGGCACGGTACGGCGATACCGCGAGCTCGGGCGTGTGTTCTTTGACCCAGCGGGAGATGAGCTCGGCCAGTCGGCGCGAAGGGACGAAGCAGACGGTCTGGAGTCCGGCCTTGGCAAAGTGCGTCACAAGGTGCTGGGTCTGGACGTGGATTGAGAGGTCAGGGGTTTTGGGGACAGTCCCCGTGCGGGGACAGTCCCTTTGCGCCAGCGGGTTCCAGAACACGAGCCAGCCCCGGCCCCGCGGCGCGCCGTCATCGCCGACATGCTCGAACTTTTTGCCGACCAGGTTCCCGGCCAGTTCCAGCGGGTTGGCAATCGAGGCGGAAGCGAGGAAGAACTGCGGGTCGGACCCGTGGTACCGGCAGATGCGGCGGAACCGGCGGATGAGCTGGGCAACGTTGGAGCCGAATACGCCGCGATACTGGTGCGCTTCGTCGATTATGCAGTAGCGGAGGTTGCGGTAGAACGGAGCCCACTGGAAGTGATAGGGGAGAATCTGGTGCAGTTCGTAGGGATTGGAAAGGACGATGCGCGAGAGCCGGCGGACGCGCGGCCGTTTGTCCGCGGGCGTGTCGCCGTCGTAGACCGCGGGATGCAGCTCAAGCTCAAGCCCCTGCTCAAACTGCTTGAGCACCTTGAGCTGGTCCTGGGTTACGGCCTTCATTGGGTAGAGGTAGAGCGCGGTGGCGGTCCGAGACGAGAGCATTGTTTCAAAGACGGGCAGGTTGAAAGCAAGGGTCTTGCCCGACGCGGTGCCGGTGGTGATGATGACGTCCCGACCGGCGCGCGCGTGCCCGAGCAACGCGACCTGATGGCTGTACAGCTCGGGGATGCCGGTCCTCTTGATCAGACTCGCCAGCGGCTCGGGCAAGGGCGGGTCAGGAACCGCGTACGTCGGGGCGCGTGAAGCAAGCGGCTCGATGCCCGCAATCTGGCCCGCGTACCAGCGCTGCTGGCGCAGATGGTCAAGAGCGGCGAGGCTGTCGGGCATCAGGAATGACCAATGACCAAGCGCCAATGCCCAATCAAGCCCGAATGAGCAAATGACCAATGCCGGCCGGACTTCGTCATTGGAGTTTGGTCATTTCCTCTTTGATTGGTCATTGAGGTTTGGGGCTTGGTGCTTTCCTCATCCTCGGTTCGCCCAGAGTTCCACCAGCGACGAGAAGACGTTGACCAGACTTGCCACGTCTTGCCGGTTGTGGTCAACGATGGGCTTGAGGAACCCGGCGTTGCCGGTGCGCAGGTACTCGTAGTAGAACTCGGGCACGAGCTCGCCGGGCAGGTCGGTTTCGCGGCTGATGCCGAGAATGCTCTGCTCAATGGAGCGGAGCGAGCAGCCTTCAAGTTCACCGCGCCAGGCCCGGCGACAGAAATGGAGCAGGTCGAAATGGACCCCGGGCGGCTTGAGCCCGATGCCGTAGTAGGCCGAACGGCCGGTGAGGAACGGGAGGTCGAAGGACTTGCCGTTGTAGGTGACGAGCACCCGGTGCTCCGCGACCTGGCTGTTTACCTCGGCGAGCAGCGCAAGCTCGTCGGGAAAGTCGCGGACAACGTACTGGTCCACGGTGATGGTGTTGTCAGGGCCAAGCCGGGCAATACCGGCCACGACCAGCGGCTGCCCGGCAAACAGGCCCATGGTCTCGAGGTCAAGAAAGAGAAAGTCCGAGTCGGCGTGCAGGCCGGAAAGGCCGAGGACCGACGGATGCGATTTGGACAGGCGCGCGCCGATGACCTCGGTCAGTTCCTCCGTGCTCCCGGCTTCAAGCAGCTCGCGGATACGTTTGGACTCGCCGCTGAACCGCGGATGGTTCTCAAGGTCGGCGAGAGTCTTAAATCCCTGCTCTTCCAGCCGCGCCTGTGTCTTGCTGCGGATGCCACGGACAAGGCTGACCGAGCCCAGCAGGTCCTGGCGGGTCTTCCCGACGTCGCCACGGCGCAGGGCCCCCCGTGCCGTAGCGGTAAGACGGTAGCAGGAGCCATAGTCGTTCTCGACCACGTCGCCCGGCATGACTTTCTCGAACGGCATGCCTTCGTAGTCGCGCCGCAACTGCTCTCTGAACGCCCCGATCGTGTCCGGCCGGCCGTCGAAGTCCGGGTCAACATCGGGCTCGTATTTGTCCGGGTCGAATGTGCGCACGGACAGATTATGATGCGCGGCGACGTGGGGTCAAGCAGCAACCGGCCGCCCGAATCCCGAGATAGAATCAACCACAGAGGCCACGGAGAGTACAGGGTTGGGTGAAGGCCGGAGTCCGCTTCGTACCCTGTCATTCCGGCGGTTTGACCTGGGCTGAATCCGGCTGGCCCTGCCCCGACACGCATCGGAATCCTGTTTAGTGAGGCGTCCGGAACTCTCCCGGCGTCACTTGCCGCCGTTGGCCGTGGGCGACCTCGACCCTCTTTGACTTCCTTCCGGCGCGGGAGATAATAGAGCATGAACGACAAGGCCTACAACTTCTATATTACCCACGAGTTGACCGAGTATGCCGGCAAGTGGGTTGCCGTCGTCGAGGACGAGGTCGTTGCGCCCGGCTCGTCCTTGAGCAGGCCAGAAAGGACCGGCCCGGCACGGAACCGGCGCTGGCCAAGGTCCCCAAGGGCGAGATTCTCGTGCCCGCATTGTCCGTGTCTTGACCTACTATGCAGGATTCGGTAGTCTGACACCGTGAGAAACCTCAAGAGCAATGAAGCTGCAGCTCTGACAAGGCTGAAGGAGTCGCTTGAGCGAGACCCCAGGTTTGTACAGATGAAGCTCTTCGGCTCCAAAGCCCGGGGCGACTCGGACCGCGAATCCGACATTGATGTCTTGATTGTGCTGGAAGACTACGACCGAAAGAGCCGGAATGCGATCTATGACCTGTGCTACGACTTGAGCGTTGACTTCAGTGTTGTGCTCGCGCCGGTTATCTACACGCGGAAGGAATTCGAGTCTAACCTGACCAGAGCGACGACGTTCTATCAGGCTCTGGCGCGCGAGGCAGTGTCGCTGTGAGCGACTTCGGGCGCGCCTTTCAGGCCCGCATGGACACCGACTACCGTGTCCTCGCGACTCCCGATGCCGACGAGCTCCGGGAATCGCTTGAGCACGCTCGCGCTTTCATCAGCCGCACAGAGGAACTGCTCAAGACGGCGGAAGGGCGATGACCGACACGTTGGACCTGCGAGACTCCCGGCCCGCAGCCGTCAGCCGCAAGCCGTAAGCCGAAGGCGGACTCGCGTGCCACCGGGCCAACAGAACAGCTCAGCAGTCGACACCGACACGCCACCGCGTCGCCCCAGGTCGCAAGGCCTAACGTGCACGAGCTTGGCAGGGGTCATCGCTCCTGATAGTTCGCGGCTTGCGCCAGATAGAGCCTTGCGTAGGGCCCGTTGCGCTCCAGCAACTCCTCATGGGTCTCGGGCCGGCCCGAAGTGCTTGACACCTGACTGGCTCTCTGATAAGTTGATAGCCATGGGTACGTTCTTTGTTGGATCGCTAGTCGCCAACCACGTGGACCAGAAGCGGGTCGTGCGGATTCCGAAACTCCTGGTCGACACGGGAAGTGAATACACCTGGCTGCCGGAAGCTGCCTTGGAGCGGATTGGGGTAGTCAAGGAGAAGAAGGACCTGTCATTCGTGATGGCGAATGGCTCGATCGTCACTCGCAACGTTGGATTCGCTATCATCCGGGTTGAGAAGTACTTCACAATTGACGAAGTAGTGTTTGCTGAGAAGGGCGATCTCATTCTGCTGGGCGCAAGGACGCTCGAAGGGCTCAACCTGGTGGTGGATTCGTCGCGTAAGCGACTCGTTGCCGCTGGTCCGATACCGGTGGCATTGTCGCGAACCACCTGAGACTCGGTGGAAGGAGTCAGAGAGAACACCCGGTCACGTCAAGAATAGGGGTAGTGTCCCACTACTACCCTACCGGAGACGGAAGAGAAGAACATCGGCAAGGACAAACGCAACTATCCTGACTTATACGGCAAGACGGCGTTCCGGTACGATAAAGAGCGGGACTGCTACATCTGTCCGGCCGGACAAGAGCTAGGGCGCAAGACGAGGAAACGGGTTACGACTACTAAGTACGGCGGTGGCGAGGCGACGGTGTACCATGCGCCGCGTGGAGTCTGCCTGGCCTGTCCGCAGCGAGACCAGTGCACCAAGGTCAAGACCAAGGCCGGGCGTACGATCACGCGTGACGACTACGAAGAAGAGCGACTGCGGATGCGGCAGAAGCTGGTTACCGAGGAAGGCCGCGCTATCTACGCCAAGCGGAAATGCCTGGTTGAGCCGACCATCGGGCAACTGAAGATAGTCAATCGACTCGTGCAGTTCCTCCTACGCGGCATCCTGGGAGTGAAGATTGAGTTCAAATGGGCAGCGATAGCGCACAACCTGATGAAGCTGACCCGGAAGGTGCTGGTGGGAGAGGCGAACCCGGCTCTGGCTACGTAGTGGAGCCTGCCGGACGAAGCCTGCCGACATGCCCCGGATCCAATAGACACCGGCCGACCCACTCAACGATCATCACGGTCAGCTCCGCCCTCCAGGACGACCGGTGACGACTGCGCAAGTCGAGTATTCACACAAGCTCCCCGGAATTGTCCCAAGCTGAAGCAGGACCAGCCAAGTCCGACGAGATGGCCGAATCCTCCGTCCACGCCGAAACCGACTCCGACACGACTTCGCCTGTGACGGTGACGCGTAGTCCGGGCGTCTGACCCCACCTGTAGCTTGACACGGTTAACGAACAAGACGGTTGACAGCCACGACGTGCAGTGCTATTATTCTAGTGACAAAGTAGGAAATATGCTGGCACGTAAGCAGTTTGGGTACCATGGGTCGCGCATAGGGAGGTAGTTCACGTGCAAAGTACCCACGAAGCGCTTCACGCCTACCAGCGAGGTTCGGGTACTGCTGTTGGGGCAGTTGCGGGGCATCGAATCACCGCCTATCCAATACTCATCTGCCTGTACCAAAATGGTGACACATTGTCACCGCAAGGCGACACTTTCCCAAACGATCGTCTTCCAAGCTACGCATCTGCGTCGCGTCACCCTTTGGCACCAATGCTGCACAGGACGAGCGGAGGATCGGAGTTGGTGTACGCTGTCGGACACAGCCAGCCGGCAGACAGATTCAGGACCGTGAGGAAAGCTAGCAGAGGACGGCGAGGGCGACCCGGGCCGACTCCGCCGTTCTCGCAACTGCTGCGGGCCAGTTCGGGTCTTGGCAGAGGAGGAAGCAATGCCAAGAAGACCGAAGGCAGAATACAGAGTCCTTAACTGCATACGATCACGTGATACGGGGAGGGACTGGCAATTCGCGCACGGGAGTCGAGGTGGCATGATGGGGGATATTGTCTCAATCGAACCAGTTCGAAAGAGCAGCGGAAACGCTTGAATAGGGGATCCTGTGGCAGGTCACGGGGATCACGTGCCAACCGCAACCAAGGTTTGGTCGAACGGCAGGAGTAAAGTGAAACCGCTGAGCAGTCACATGGACACTAAAGAAGAGACAGTGCTGCGCACGCGCAGCAACTGGAAAGGAGGTCAGAAGCAGTGACCATAGAGGAAGTAATGAGAAGGCACGAGAAGCAACTCTTGGGCCTTCCCAACGTCACCGGCGTCGGCATCGGCGAGAAAGGCGGCCGTCCAGCCATCCTGGTCTTTGTGAGCAGGAAACTCCCGGAATCGGTTCTCGCGACACAGGACATTGTGCCCAAGACACTGGGAGGGTATGAAACGGACGTGCAGCCTGAGGTAAAAGTCGGTCCGAGCCAGAGTCAGCACATCAACGGTTGATAACAGAAAGTGCAGGAGACAAACATGCCCGACAAAGAAAAAGTGAAAATACCTGAGAACATAGGGATTGCAAACCCCTATGCACTCACCGAAGTCCTACTCAAGAAACGGGTCAACTGGAAACAGGTGACGAATCCGCAGAAACTGGTCGAGAAAACTCTGGGGATGTCCTACGACAAGCTGTTCGATGCCCGGAATGATTCGCCGCTGTTCGCGGGTCTAAAGTACAACGCAGAAACGTCGACGATGGTTCGGGCAGAGGTCCCCAAAACCGCCAGTGCCGCGTTCCGGGCGGCAATTGATGTTGGTGGGGTCGCGGCTAACGATCCCGGCGATTTCTTCGAGGACCGCACCGAGTTGACTGACCCAGTGCAGGGCGCCCTGGGTGACTGCTACTTCATAGCTGCGCTTTCTTCAGTTGCATGGGCGCGCCCGTATGCGATCGCGCAGAAGACCCGTGCCACGGGCGACCCGGATAACTCGGACAAACTGTTCGTGGATATGATCGAATTCTACAAGACGCCCCCCGGGACGTGGCAGAAGGTCGAGGTGGACGAGAAGATTCTCATGAATCAAGTCGGCAGCAGCTTCAACTACATCTACGCACGCTCCGTCGATCCGGGAGAGATATGGCCCGCCGCATATGAAAAGGCCTATGTCGCGTTTAGAACTGGCGTAAACCCACCTACTCAAGCCGCCTACGGCTCGATTGCAGGCGGTGACCCAGTCGCTGCCATGAGACAGCTCATCGGTCTGACACCCTACTACTACGGGAATCCGAGCATGACCGCGGCCCAGATTTGGTCGACGATTCTGGGGAACAGTATCTCGCTAAAGACCATCAACCCGATGGTTGCATGGACGTATCCGTCCAGTCCTGCCGGGATCAATTACACCACCGCGCACATCGTCGGAAATCATGCTTACTCGCTTCTCGGTTACCAAGTCAGCGGTGGCCAGCAGTACGTGATACTCCGCAATCCCTGGGGAACCTATGAGGCGACTCTGAACGTGTTCAACGGTCTATGGGTTGCCTGGGATACGCCGTATCCCGGCGGTCCGGGTTTTTGGCGGACAGTAAACACAGCAACGTCCGATGGCATCTTCGCCCTCAGGCTGGACACGTTCAAGCTGGCCTATGCTGGGTTCGGCGTGGTTAAGTAGCAGGCGTAGGGGGCTCCAGACTGGGAGCTGACGACGTGAGCAGTCACGCTGCTCCCGGCTGACCGGCCACCAACGGGGGGTGCTGCGCTGTCCTCGACTTCACGGTCGGTGCTAGCCAGCACCCCCCGCTCCTGCCCGACACTGGCTACTCTCGTCGCCGCATCGTTAGTAAGATCAAGAAGAGTATTTCCGGGGACACAGAGCTTGTCTGAAAACTGGCCCCCCGCATCGTATGGCTCACTGATGGCGTCTATATATATAGATGCCATCCTGCCTGACATTGTCAAGGCAGTTCAAGAGGAGGTGCGTGAGCCATGCCGTTTCTTCCCTATGACCAGAATCAGAGCTTTCTGTTCCCGCCCCATCTGAATGACTGGGTTACGGACGACCATCCGGCCCGGGTCTTCTCCGACCTTATAGACAAGCTGCGCATCGCCGGCTTCAAGAATGCGGCGATTGAGGGTCGTCCCCGTTACGACACGCGGATGATGCTCAAGGTGCTGCTCTGGGCCTATGCCAATGGCATCCGGGCCAGCCGCAAGATTGAGGACCGGTTGCACTCGGACGTTGTCTTTATGTGGTTGTCCGGTCGCCAGACCCCTGACTTTCACACCGTCTGTGACTTCCGCCAGTGCAACGAGGTGGCGATTGACCGGCTGTTTGCTGAAGTCATTGTGCTGGCCAAAGCGCTGGGAATGCCCCGGTTGGGACTCTTGGCCCTTGATGGTACAAAGGTACGAGCCAGCGCCGGGGTGGGGAGCTTCAAGACGGTGAAGGGCTGGCGGAAGGCGTTGGTTGAAGCGCGACAGAAGGTAGCCGAGATACTGGCCGAGGCGGAGGCGCAGGACCGGGCCGACGATGCGAAGTACGGTTGCGACAAGCGGGGCGACGAGTTGCCCGAGGAACTGAGAGATGCCGGTGCGCGAGTGGCCCGGATTGAGGAGGTTCTGGCTACGGTGGATGAGAACACGAAAGAGAGTCTGAAGATCAGCAGTACCGACCTTGACGCCCGGTTCATGCACACTCAGAGTGGCTCGATGCCGGCGTTCAACGGTCAGGTGGTTGTAACCGAGGACCAGTTCATTGTCCATGCCGACGTGACGACCGAGCCGATCGATAGAAATCAACTGGCGCCGGCACTGGAAGGCGTTGAGCGTAACACCGGAGCGAAGCCGGACCAAGTGGTGGCCGATGCCGGGTACAAGAGCGGGCCGAATCTGCGATTATTGGAGGAAGCAAAGGTAGACGGCTATCTACCGGAGACGGAAGAGAGGAACATCGGTAAGGACAAACGCAACTATCCTGACTCATACGGCAAGACGGCATTCCGGTACGACCAAGAGCATGACTGCTACATCTGTCCGGCCGGGCAAGTACTGAAGCCCTGCACGAGGAAACGGGTGAAGACCAAATGCGGCGGCAGCGAGGCGACGGTGTACAAACCGCCGCGCGGGGTGTGCCTGGTCTGTCCGCAGCGGGATCAGTGCACCAAGGTCAGGACCAAAGCTGGACGGACGATTACGCGGGATGACTACGAGGAAGAACGACTGCGGATGCGAGCCAAGCTGGTCACGAAGGAAGGTCGTGCTATCTATGCGAAGCGGAAGTGTCTGGTCGAGCCGACCATCGGGCAACTGAGCCCTGGCTATGTAGAGGAGACTGCCGGGCGAAGCCCGCCGACATATCCCGGACCGCACTAGACAGGGCAGTTTCACCCAAAGACCAATCCCAGCCGGCTCTGCCGGCCAGGACGACCCGAAACAACCCGGCGAGTCGAGTATTCGCACAAGCTCTGCGTTCCCGGAATTATTCCTGTGACAGTGGGTTCGGTTGGGCCTCTGGCTCCGCTCAGCGCGAGCGTCTTGGCCGGTGCTCGGTCTGCCGGCTTCGGTCGCCGACGGCCGAGCAGCTTTCCGGGCTTGCGCGGTCGCCTTGACTTGTTGCCCGCGCTGGGCTAACCTGTGTGAGATGACAAGAACGAGAGAAGAAATCCTTGCCCTGCTGCGTTCGCTCAAGCAGGAGGCTGTGCGAACCTACCGAGTCCGCGACATTGCGCTGTTCGGTTCGGTCGCGCGCGGCCAGCAAGGCGCGGCCAGCGACGTGGACGTCCTAGTTGACTTTGCCGACGATGCCGACCTGCTTGACCAAGTGGGTCTTTCCCTCATGCTCGAGGAACGGCTCGGCTGTGCGGTTGACGTTGTGCCGAGACGCGCGTTGCGGCCGGAGATTGCGGACGCAGTGCTGGGCAGCGTTGTGGCGATATGACCAGAGACCTCCGGCTCTGCCTGAAAGACATCCTCGCAGCCATGGACAGCATCGAGGCGTTCGTGTCGGGCATGACCTTGGACGACCTCGTCGGGGATGACAAGACGGCCAGCGCGGTGCTGCGCAAGTTCGAGGTCATCGGCGAGGCGGCCAAGAACGTCCCTGACGACGTCAGGAACGCCTATCCTGATATCCCGTGGAGGGAAATGGCGGGCATGCGGGATAGGCTGATCCACTTCTACTTCGGGGTGGACTACCGTCTGGTCTGGACAGCTATAAGAGAACGTCTTCCTGTCTTGAAGCCGGCGCTCCGGGGCGTGCTCCGGTCGCTCGACGAATCCTGACCGTCGCGGCGACGGCGCGGGGGGCCACGCGACGTGAATCTCTTCGCCGGGAAGGTCAGACCTGGCCTTGATGCGCTCGACTTCGATGTCGCAAGTCTTCCAGTGCCATATCGGCACCGAGATTCCGGCCAGAATGTAATGAGAAGTGTTGCCGGGAACGGCGGGCGTCCCCGACTCGTCAACGTAGCACAGGTACATCGGGATTCCTACAAAGAGAAAAGCGACTGGGTTCGGGGCTGAAAGCCCCGAGACGAGACGCTAGGCGACTCATCCCAGACGCTAAGTCAAGAATACCCGTAAGGCCGACCTTGTCAAGCACTTTCGGAATCCTCGGCCATTTGGCGCGAGGGGGGCATGGATACGTCAGGGTTCATGCCATTGGCAGTGTTCGGAAATCGGCAAGCCACCTTAACTCCATACCCAGTGCGCTGGGCAGGCAGGGTTTCGTATCGTGTCACCGTTTCCCGGTTACAGCCCCCGGATTCTCGCCTGATACGCAGGAAATCGAGAGGCATCCCGACCTGTTCTCATAATCGTCTATCCCCGGAAATACTCGGAAATACTTCCCGGAAATACTTGTAGGCCTGACATGCGATGAGGGCTAACGCGCCGAACATGGCGCACGATGTTAATGACTGAACCAGGAGGCCGACTGTGGTGCGCCGCCGTGACAGTGCCGAAGAGAATGCACGCCCGAAGAGCCGAGCGACCTAATCGGTCACGCTGAGCCAGAAGCGTGCACCGGCGAACCAGCAGGAGGTAACGGTAGAGGAAAAGGTGTTCAGCGTCTGGCAGAAGCTACAGCCGATTCAGCCAGTAGTCGGGGTGCCGATGCAGATGCATCGTTGCCAGCACTACTACTTCCTCGGGTTCAATCCGGTAGAGCAGGCAATACGGAAAGCGGTGAATGAGTCGGCGACGAATGTTGTTCCGAACCACCGGCCAGGTCTCGGGATTCGCTCCGATGTCATGCACTGCGGATTGAGTCCTTTCCAAGAAGTCAATACCGAGCCCGGTACCTTGGAGTTCATAGTACCGGGCCGCATCGAGCATCTCGATTTCGGCGGGACGAAGAAAGCGAACGGTCTTCACCGCATCGCCGTCCGGGCGTCACGCAGGACGTCCTCGGCCGACCGCGCCGGGATATTGCCGCTTTTGTACTCCTGGTAACGTCTCTCGGCTTCCTCAAGCCAGAGCCGCTCGTTCTCGGCATCATCCAGGGCATCAAGACTCGATATGAGCCGTTCGGCCAGCGTGGCTCGATCCCTGGGGGCGAGCTTGAGCGCTTGAGCTTCACATTCATCAAGGTCAGGTGACATGGTTCTCCTTCTGGTCACTGCTGGTGACGATCAACTCGACGGTGATACGGGTCCCGGCTATGACCGGCTTACCCATCATGACATTCGGGTTGGACTCAATGAGATTGGCTTTCATGTTGTTATCTCCTCATCAATCTTGCCAGACTGCTATCAGAAAGTCAAGATGGATCGCAATGATCAGACTCCTGGCCCGAAGCGCTATGGCGTTACGATTCAGGGCTTGGAGCAGTTGGCTGTACGCCGCCCCCGTCAGCCGCCCGCGTGCCACTCACAAGTGGAAGGACACGTTCGAGCGTCTCTTCCTCAACGAACAGGCGGAATGGCCGCTGAATGCGCCACTGCTCGCGGCGAAAGCCGTAAGGCCCGACATGGACGAACCTGACTGGGGTCATCGCTCCTGATAGTTTGCGGCTTGCGCCAGATAGAGCCTTGCGTAGGGCCCATTGCGCTCCAGCAACTCCTCATGGGTCCCGGGCCGGCCCGAAGTGCTTGACCCGAAGTGCTTGACACCTGACCGGCTCTCTGATAAGTTGATAACCATGGGTACGTTCTTCGTTGGATCGCTAGTCGCCAACCACGCGGACCAGAAGCGGGTCGTGCGGATTCCGAAACTCCTGGTCGACACGGGAAGTGAATACACCTGGCTGCCGGAAGCTGCATTGGAGCGGATTGGGGTAGTCAAGGAGAAGAAGGACCTGTCATTCGTGATGGCGAATGGCTCGATCATCACTCGCAACGTTGGATTTGCCATCATCCGGGTTGAGAAGTACTTCACGATTGACGAAGTAGTGTTTGCTGAGAAGGGCGACCTCACTCTGCTCGGCGCAAGAACACTCGAAGGGCTCAACCTGGTGGTGGATTCGTCGCGTAGGCGGCTCGTTGCCGCAGGCCCGCTGCCGGTGGCATTGTCGCGAACCACCTGAGACTCGGCGGAAAAAGAGAACACCCGGTCACGTCAAGAATAGGGGCCCCTACTACCCACAGAATGCCGCCGCCGCGCGCGTCAGGAATCGCTTATTGTGTCACCGGAACTTATCCGCGTCAGGAATCGCTTGCTGCGTCGTGGGGATTCTCCAGCCGTATCCCGCGCGCAGCGGTATCATACAAGGGACGTCCCCAGACGCGGCGGGCCGTGGCCTGCGGGCGTGAGCCGTGGACCGAAAGCGGGCGCGCGCACCGAGGACAAGCCATGGCATGCTGTCGGCCGGCCCGGAACCCACGAACCCAGCAGTACTCGTTACACTTGGTAGCTCGCGGCTTGCGCCAGGTAGAGCTTTGCGTAGGACCCGTTGCGTTCCAGCAACTCCTGATGGGTCCCGTGTTCGACAATCCGTCCTCTTTCAAGGACATAGATGTAGTCCGCCATCCTGACCGTCGAGAACCGGTGGCTGATGCGGCCGCGTAGCGGTTCAGAGTCCTCAGAATCTGAGCCTTAGGAGTGCAATCCCGCTCTCCGGGAGCCCCTGATCCTCGTGTCCTTCGGCGATTCCACGGCAGCTACGGCTTGCCGGACCTCAACCATCTGGCGAGTGACGGAGTGCTGTCCCGCTTGTGAATGCGCATCATGCGAAAGGCCTGCCGCAAAGTGGCGCGGCCATACTTACGCGGCAGGTCTACCAGCCGCCGAACGTAGTATGGCCAGAGATGCTTGGAATCGCGGGCTCTCGGGTACCTCTCCGCCATCTCGCCCCGTAAGGGGAAGAACACATCCCAGAGAGCCTTCACCTTCTCCCAAGTCGTCTTGTCGCCCCACTGATTCTGAAAAGGCAGGAGTGCCCAATTGCCATATCGTTCCTGCGCTAATACGCATTCCGTCGCCTTCTTGAGGATCCACGAATCCGGCCTCCTGGGAACCAACTGACTCAGAGCATCATCGGGCACGGGCACCGTCAGCAAGCCCCTGGCAAGATGGAGGGTCAGGCCCGCATATCTCGCAGCGCCCCACTCGTGAGCGCGGTCTACGAATTGGTGCAAGTCCAGTTTGCTGCCATAGTGTCGGATTACCTCGGCAATGTCACAGAATGATCCCAGCCCACACTCAAAACTGTGGTTCTGGGAGGCGTGCAGGCAGAGATGCAGCAGCAGGTCCTCAGGGGACAGGGCCAGCACTTGCACGCCCGCTACGGCTGCCGGTTGGGCTCTCTGCCAGAGTCCAGCAATGTCGATTCTAAGGGAACCGGTCGGGTTGGCGATGCTCCAGTGAAGTTCCACGATGGAGTCCTCCCTTACAAACTGGGCAAGATGCTTGCTCTTCCGGCAGAGGATCTCAATGTCTTCCCGCTCCTGGGGACCGTAGCCCATGTCGAGCAGAATCGCCTGTGCCCTTGGCAGTTCTACCCTCGGCACCAGGAGATCGACGTCGCCCATCGAGCGGAGAGCGATGTTGGGGTAAACGACTTCGGACAAGAAGGCTCCCTTCAGGACGATGACCGGCACACCAGCCTCGTGAAGTCCGGAGAGCAACTGCGACAGGCCATGTCGCCTAAGCAGCGCCCTGGCGGCCTCGGCGTAGTATGCGTGCCGAAGTCCGGCCATGGCGTCGACCATGACATTGCCGGCGGGCTCAGTGTCCTTCAGACGCCAATAGAGCAGCGACGACACTCGATGCTTGTCTGCATCCAGAATCAACTCGCTCCAAGATGCGTCGTCGAGTTGAGCGGGCTTGCCGGACACGTCTTCCCGGTCGCCGGTGCGGAGGAAATCAAGCAGCAGCCCGCACGTCGTCTTCCCCATTTCCCCGGTTATCGAAGGGCCCACAATCCTCAAGAAGGCGCGAATCTCATCGGAAAGGCCAGGAAGCCGTTGAGCCGTGGGTCAGCACGAACGCTCATTCACACAATCGCTCGCCCGAATGGGTCATGAGCGACGCCAGAAGAATCATGTCTCATCTTCAGGAGTAGGCCCGCGTGGCCTGACAGTACGGTGACTCTCTCCCGTTCTCCCAGGGTCAGCCTCCCGGATTCTTGAGCCGAGCGTGGGTATCTTGCGCCATGCCCGTCGTGCCCTGCTTCCGATCCTCCGGAGCCTAGCCGTCAGCCGCAGCAACAACAGACCATAGGGAGCACACGCAACCCACAAGCAACCGGCGAGCCGCCATGCGCCGCGGTCAAGCGCGCGAGTACGTCCGTTGCGCTGGGACAAACTGACCCTACCCAAAACGTCGTGCGATGCAAAGGGTCCTTCGCAACGCAGTTGCGCGTCCCCGCGGATGAAGAGCGCATCACCCTCCTGCCGTACGACGCGGTGCATGACGTAGCGCTCCTCCGAACACCGGAGCAGCACGATATCTCCCCTCCGTGGCAACGAGTGAATAGGTTGAAGCTCTACT
Organism: Caldifarciminota bacterium; assembly: GCA_026397595.1. Lineage (GTDB taxonomy): Bacteria > Hydrothermota > Tepidihabitantia > Tepidihabitantales > Tepidihabitantaceae > UBA2258. Next base: position 4,058 of record JAPLUO010000183.1, on the reverse strand, counting down.
ACATCGCCGTCGCGGACGAAAGGCAGCATACTGCTGCCGTTGACGGTTATGCGCACGCGCTGACCGCGCTCCAGCGCCGCGCGAACGACGGGCATGATCTCGCGGCAGGGGACGATCATAGCACCGACCTCACAAGAGAGACGACCTCAGGCTCCGGGCGGCAGCGGAGGCGATACACCGGCACGCGCGCCAGTAGCGCGTTGAGGTTCGCCATTGCGCGCTGCATGAGCGCCCGGTCCCAGTACGGCAGAAACGCACGGGCGAGAAGCAGCGGCGCAGAGGCGGACGGGGAGAGCCGTTGGATGTCGTTCTCCGGCGCTTGCTCAAGCACGATCAGGGCCGCCAGCGGCGCGGCATGATTGCCGGCGATGTTGGTGGTGCCGCCCCAAGGCGTGCCGTAGCACATCGGGCCACGCGCCTCCACCCGGACAGCGATGCGGTCATCGTTCATGGCGGTCACGCCCGGCTCCTGGCCCCACAAGCCCACCTGGGTGCTTTTGCCCGCGCCGGAACGCCCGATGAAGACGATGCCTTTGCCGTTGTCGTCCAGGCCGGAGGAGTGAAAGACCAGCCCGCCGGTAAAAAGGATGGCGGTGCGGAGAATCAGTTCGCCGGCACCGACGTTGAGCATACTCTGCCATTGCGCGCCGGCGCGCTGTTCGGTCAGCGTCAGGTCGTCCCAGCCGGGGTTGGCGCGCAGCACGCCTTGAACCTGCGCCGCACGGCCTTCCCTCTGATACGTCGGCACGGCGTAGAAATCCGGTCCCGCGCGGTACATTCTCCAGATGGAACCGGGGTCGTAAATCAGATCGCCGCGCGGGGCAAGCGAGCTTTCGCTTTCTTCCCAACGCAGCGCCACGCGGGCCAGCGGCTTCTCCGGCGCGCCCGAGGCGAGAAAAGGCCCCAGCCGTCCTTCGATGCCCAGTTCGGCAGCGGAGAGCGGGCTGGTTAACTCAATGAGAATGTTGGCGACGAAGATGGGGATGGGGATGGGGATGCTACACTTCGCGAGGCTGGACATTGCAGTCCTTGCGCGCTCGGGCGATTTCACACATATAGGACACTGGCTCGGTCAACGTGCCGGTCTCCAAATGCGACCACGCCGGGCAGCGCGGGCAATAGGTGCGTAAATCGCAGGCCAGGCAGACGGGGGCGAGCGGCGGCGAAGAATCCACGTAGCGCTGCACCTGCTCCCAGGCGGCGCGAAAGCCGATTTCGAGCGGGCGCGCGGCGGGTAACGGCAGGTCAATACAGACGTTCATTTCCCCCCGCGGATTGACGACGAAGGCAGCTCGGCCGGCCTCGCAGTGGAAAGTGCGATTCTGGCCGAGTGGCGCTTCGCGTAGGACGGCTTCGGTCCAGGCGGAGACGCGGCCGGTCGCTTCGAGGGCGACACCTTCGGCGGCGGACAGGCGGCAATCGGCGACGACATCCGGCAGCGCGCCATCCCGCCGTTTGGAGAGCAGCCAGCTCGCCGAGAACGGCAGGCCCCAGTTGTGCGCCATCTGACGCATGGCGTCCAGTTCGCCCACGTTTTGCCGCGTGATGGTGGTCTTGAGGCCGAGTGGAACGCGGTGTCTGACCAGCGCCTCGATGCCTGCGCAACAGCGGGCGTAGCTGCCGGGGACGCCGGTGACCGCTTCGTAGGTGGCGGCGGTAGCGCCGTAGAGTGTGATTTCGGTATGTGACGGGGCCTCCGCCAGGCGCGCCGCGATTGACTCGGTGATGAGCGTGCCGTTGCTGAACAAGAGGAGGACGAGGCCCAGGCGCGTGAGCGGGGTGTACAACTCAAAGAAGTCGGGGCGCAAGAAAATCTCGCCGCCGGTGAGGAGCAGAAAGACCATGCCGTTGTCAACCGCCTGACGCGCCAGTTCCAGCCACGCGGCTGCCGAGAGTTCTTCGGCGCGCCGCGCAGCATCGCCAGGCGATTGGCGGATGTAGCACATACGGCAGGTCAGGTTGCAGCGCTCGGTCAGTTCGAATGAGCCGTTGACGGGCTGGCCACGGGCGGCGGCGCGGCGGTGCAGTTCGCGCACCAGCGGGCCGTAATCGGTGGGCAGCGCTGCGCTTGCGAAGGTCATGGTTCCAGAAGCCCCAGCCGGGTAATCTCGTCCAAGAAGGTCTGCACATCGGCGCGGGCGGTCTCGGCGGCCACGTCGAACCGCTCCGCGACGGCGGCCACCAGCTCGTCCAGCGAGCGCTCCTCGGCCAGCAATTCCCACGCGTAGGCCGCCGTGTCGTTCAGGGTGATGAGGCCGCTCAGATTCACCACTTGCGCGCCGAGCGGCACCAGCAGGTTTTCGCCGCCGACGCTTCGCATAACGAAATCCGCTTTGCGTTTCATTCCTTCTCCAAGAGGCCGGAGCGGGCGGCAACTCTACGCCAGCCCCTGCCCGCCCCCTGCATTGCGCCGGATGGACTCACTACCCCTGCCATCCGCAGCCGGGCCCGTGGCCCCCGCTTTCCCTCACGGATTCACAATCGCCAAAGGCCAAGGAGCAAGGACTAGCGGGCGCACTACACAACCCCGCCAATGCAACCCTTCCCACACGACATCGACCCTGGCGCTTGTCCTGCACTCCCGAACAACCTCTCCTCCGGCTTGAGGGGAACAAAGGTGAGCTTGGGCGGCGCGTAAGGCCGCTTCTGCACTACTTGTGCCTCGGCCTGTGGCCCGGTCGGTTTGGATTGCAGCTTTTCCATTGTTGTTTCTCCTTTTGGTCTAACGTTGGTTTGACGGATACGAAGGTCTTGTTTGCAGAACTGATCGTTGAGCGCGTCATTGCTTGACCATCCCCATCCGCGTGATCTCGTCCAGGAAGGTCTGTACATCGGCGCGAGCGCGGTCGGGGGTCACGTCGAACCTCTCCACCACGGCGGCGGCCAGTTCATCTGCCGACCGGTCCTGTGCCAGCAGTTCCCACACACAGCGCGCCGTGTCATTGAGAATCACCAAGCCGTTCATGTCCATGACCTGCGAGCCAATCGGAACCAGCAGGTTCTCGCCCCCGACCTCCTGCATGACGAAGTTGTCTTTGCGTTTCACGCTGGTTCCATGAGGCACCGCTCGTGAAACACAGACTCGCTGCGTGTTGGCCACAGCAGACGATTGCCTTGCGGCATCAGACGGACAGGTCTATCGGAGAGGGGCATGATGGGAAAGGACGCACTTTCAAGGTCGCTCTGGCGAGGAGGCCTGGCTGGCTTTTGCCTTGTCGGGGTTGCTGCGTTCCTCACAACGACAGCCCTTTGTGAGTCGGCCGACTGTTGGTGCACTCCTCAAACACCTCTGCACCAGTCATGTGCAGAGAACTCGACTGCGACGCAGCGCAGATTGCGGAGCATACCATCAACGAACCCGCCATTGCAGTTCGACCTTTCAGGCCACCACGGCCTGTTTGCCAACTAGCGTTGGTGAGAGGTACTGTAGGCTGCGGATTGACCCCGCAGGATAGCCTGCAGAATCCCGAAGTCTTCTTCGGCGAGCACAGTCCGGGCCAAATCACTCTCCGTGGCGACGATCAGACTGTGCATCTCGCCCTATTTTGACACCGATATAGTAGTAGGCCCTCCCCGGTTGTCAAGCAGAACTGCTTTGGGATTGCTTTGGGGTTATGATACAGGGAGAACGCCCATACTTGACGATACCGGTCAGAAGGATGGAGATAGAACCGCCAAGACGCCAAGTCCGCCAAGGCCCGGGGAGGACTATCCACAGATTCCACAGCGCGGCCTCGGAGGCCGCAACCAAACCCGATGGAACCACAGATGAACGCAGATGGACGCAGATGACACGAAGTGTCACCCCGACGCCGAGGAGGGGTCTCGGCCGGCGAAGTCAGAAGCGAGAATGGCGGACACGGAAAGGACTATCCACAGATTACGCAGATTACGCAGATTCTGGGTTAGGATGCCGAGGACCGGAGAGGATCAACCACAGATGAGCGCAGATGGACACGGATTGAGTCCCGCATCGAACCCGATTCTTGCGTCAATGCGGACGGCATTTTCCGTCGGTTGCCAAGAACTTGGCGGCCCCAGGACAGAGGCGGCGAAGA
>JAPLUO010000120.1 GCA_026397595.1 Caldifarciminota bacterium | reverse complement strand
AGATTCCGAACGTCCAGTACGAGTGTGCGATCGAGATGCATACCGACACGTCGTACGGCGGCACTACCTTCAACAACATCGCCAACGGCCTGTTCCGGGTCGGGTACAGCAACGGTTACACCGCCTGGTCGGTGACGAACCAACAGGGCAATACCGGCAACGACTGGGCCTGGTCCACGATCACTTCGGAGATCAACGCGGGGCACGCGATGGTCTGGTCCGCGGCATGGGAATCGCATTCGCTCGCCTGCTTCGGGTACCGGACCGACGACAAGTGCGTGTACGTCCACAACACTTGGTGGACACCGGCCGAGTGGTGGACACATTCGGGCAGCGGCATCTCGCACGTGGCCGCTGTGACGCCGGACGCGGGAGACGACCACAACATCCGGATAACGTACCCGCTCGGCGACACGTTTTACAACTCGACCGGCCGGGGCGAAGTACTCTACGTCGGCGACACCTGCCGCGTGACGTGGGAGAACGGCACGCCCGGCACGAGCGTGGATATCGATGTGTCGACCGACGGCGGACGCAACTGGACAACCGCGGCCACGGGTGTGGCCGACAGCGGCGCGTATCACTGGTACATCCCGCCGTCGATCCCTTCCTGCGATTCGGTCCGGCTCCGGCTGAGCCAGTACAACGGTTCGACCCTGACTTCGGCTGACGGTTCGTTCGGCTGTTTCCACGTGCTGAAGGAGCCGCTGCCGCCGCCGCAGACAGCTCCGCCCAACGGTTTGCCGATACCGATGGAGAGTCTGCCGGTCGTGCTTGTCGTGGACTCGACCAGGACGAACTGCGACAGCATCGGCTTCAAGCTGATTCAGGGCCTCGATACCATCTGGGAGCGGACCGGCTGCGCGGCGAGTTACTCCCTGCCGGACTCGCTCCTCCAGGCCAGGAAGACCTACAAGTGGATTGTGCGCGGGCATAATCAGTGGGGCTGGGGCAACTGGAGCACCCCGTGGTCGTTCCGAATGTTGCCCGCCGGCGTTGAAGAAGAACAGCCGGCCCGCATCGCGCCCGCGTTCTCGGTACCGGCAGTCAACCGCCTCGGCGCCGGCAGCGTCACGTTTGACGTGCGCGCGGCAGCGCCGGGCAGCAGGATTACGGTCTTCGACGCACTCGGGAACGTTGTCCGGGAACTGCCGGTAGTGCTGCCGGGTCGACTTGCCTGGGACGCGACCGACGGCAACGGGCACCGGCTCGCGGCCGGGCTTTACTTCGTCCGGCTTGCGGGCGGCGCGACTCAGCCCACCCGTAAGCTGGTCTTGCTCGACTGACGATTCCCTCTGCTACAGCCGCCCCGGTCTGATTCGACCGGGGCGGCCGCTTTTGTGGCCCGGGACTTCCGCGGCCGGCTCGGACTCCCGGCCGATGCCGGGCTCCGTTTCGCCCGGCTCGAGTCAGACAGTGCCGTCCTCACCCGCCGCTTCATTCTGACCGACTAGCACGCCCAACCACCACCACTGGGGCGGCTCCACCCGCTCGGGTTCTGTTTCTCACAGACGTGAATGTCGGCGGTCTGACAGGAAGGTGCGGCGGGCGAGGGGAGACGAGGGTCGGGCGGGAAGCCGCAAGCTGTCGAGCCGCGAGCCGCATCAGCTTGACACCGGCTGCATTCGGAGGCACAATCCAGATGTGGCCAGATGCATGAATCGCGCGTCCTGCTGCTGCCGGTCTGCGCCGGAATCGGGAACGTGGAAGCGCAGGGAATCATGCGCAATCTTCTCGGTTGGCTGATCATTCTGGCGTCTATCGGGTTTGGCCAGAATTGGGAGATCAGCCCGATTCTTTCAGAGCCTGGAAGCATGATCGATGTCGCACTCGCGACCGACACTGTCTGTCTTCCTCATATTGCATTGAGCGAAGGAACGCGCTTGGGATACGCCAGCTTGAATGGAACAGTCTGGGATATCGAGTACCCCGACACCAGCTACAGTTCCGGCTTTACGCAAGTGCAGTTGTGCCTGGACAACAAAGACGTTCCCCACATCGCGTACGTTCTTGCTGGCTGGCCGGAGCCGAGTGAACTGCGATATGCCTACCGGGATAGGGACACCTGGCGCATCGACACCGTCGTAGGGGGAGGAGCGCCGGGATCGTTGACGTTAGGCGCTCTTGCGCTTGCCCGAGACGGATCTCCGCACATGGTCGTCGTGGATTCCGTCACGGTGAAATATGCCTACAAGACAGATCAGTGGCGTGGGGCCGGGGGCTGGGGAACGGAGACAGTCAAGAATGGCGATGTAGAGGAGAACATGTCCATTGCAGTGGACCGGACCGGCAGGCCGCACATCGTCTTCAAGCCTCATGGGAACGATACTCTATTCTACGCCCGCAGGCTGTTTGTCGGTACTGAAGAGCCGCCGCCGCCGGGTGTTCAACCGAGGCTCCGGCTTCTGGTCCGTCCCAATCCCGCCTTCGGTGATTTCACGGTGCAGTACGGTGTGCCGGTGAAGGGTCGGGTGAGGCTGATGATCTGTGATGTCCAGGGAAGGGTTGAGACGGTAATCAGAGACGGTGAGCTGAATCCGGGCTACTACCGGGACGCGTTCAGGAAGGACAGCAGGCCAGTGCTCGCCGGCGTTCACTTCCTGGTCCTTGCTCAGAATGGCATGCGACTCACCAGAAAACTCGTGTTGATGGAGTAGGAGGGAATCATGCGAAATCCCATCGGTTGGCTGGTCATTCTGACGTCAGTCGGGCTTGGTCAGAATTGGGAGATGAGGCCAATCGTTCCGGAAATCGGGTATACCTTCGACGCTGACATCGTGACCGACAGTCTCTGCCTGCCTCACGTGGCATTGAACCGTTCCGGCTATGGACTCGCGTACGTCAGTTGGACAGGGGATTCCTGGAGTTTCGAGTGCCCCGTTGGCGCCAGCGGCTGGGACTTGGACCTCTGTCTCGACCGGAATGACAATCCCCACATCGGCTATGTATCATCTGAGTGGGAACCGGAAGAGGTGCGCTATGCTTTCCGGGACGGAGACTCCTGGCACATTGAAACCGCCGCCGAAGGTCGCGTCCGGGGGTGGCTCAGGTTTGGTGCGCTGGCGCTGGCCCGAGACCGGGCCCCGCATATGGTGTTCGTGGATTCGGTGACGATAAAGTACGCCTACAAGAGCGCCGGCACCTGGAACGTCCTAACGGTCCCGGCATATCAGGCAGACCCGCTCAAGCACCTGATAGGCGTTTCAATCGCCCTTGACACAAGCTATCGACCAGGCATCGCGGTTGACTGGTACAAGTCCGGTTACGAGGACAGCCTGTGGCTCTCGTTCTTCGAGTATGATGGTGAAAGCTGGCATCGGTCTGACGTTGATTCGGCCAGCGGACCAGCGCCTTTCGATTTCTGGGTCCCTCAGGTGCGAAGTGACCCGGCTACCGACCTCTTCCACATTGTGTATCGCGCCCGAGCCTATGCCACCGGAAAAGACGGCAACTGGCAGGTGGAAGAAGCACCAGTGCCTTCCGGCGGCCAGTACGCGTGTGACTTTGTCCTCTATCGAGGACGACCCCATATCGTCAGCTCCGGCGGCCTGTTCCCCGTGCAATGCACGTGGCGGTCGGCTGCGGGCTGGGAAACCGAATGGGTTGGGCCTTCGGGCACGCAAGATGGCTCCCCGTCAATTGCGGTTGACCGGAAGGGCAGACCCCACCTAACCTTTGTCTCTTGCGATGATGGGTACTTGTACTATGCCCGCAGGCTGTTTGTCGGCACCGAGGAACCGGCGCCGCCGGTTGTTCAACCGAAGCTCCAACTTCAGGTCCATCCCAATCCCGCGCCGCGCGCCTTCATGCTTGAATTCTCGGTCCTTTCTCGGACAACCGCCGCAATCACATTCTGTGACGCTTTGGGCAGGACTGTCTGGTCCCGGGAGGAGGAAGTCCAACCGGGTCCATACCACAGCAGGGTCAGTCTTCCGGCGTCAATCAGCCCCGGCGTCTACTTCCTTCAGGTAGAGAGCGATTCGCAGAAGAGCATCGAGAAGGTAGTACTGCAGTAGCCGAGGAAGTCCAAGGGACTTCGCTGCCGGCAACCGCCCGCCTGGGCCTGGGGCAAGACGCGCTGGCGGGGGGGCAGGTCAGAGTAATGGCCCGAGCGCTACGGCTTGGGTTCGTTGATGCTGAAGTTCTCGAACCGAATCGCGGCGAGGACGTCGTCGCGGAAGTGGTCTAGGAGTCCGGCCGAAAAGCCACCTGCCGCAAGATCGTCATTCTTGCGGCCATTGATAATCAAGGACTTACGGGGTGCCATTTCACGGTCTGCAAGCTACCGGAGGGGTTTCCGGCCGGGCTTCTAGGAGTCCGGCCGAAAAGCCACCCACCGCAAGATTGTCATTCTTGCGGCCATTGATAATCAAGGACTTACGTAGTGCCATTTCACGGTCTGCAAGCTACCGGAGGGGTTTCCGGCCGGGCTTCTAGTGGTCCAGTTGTCGAGCGCGAAGAGAGCAGGACACGGGCTTTCAGAGCGTAGCCGCCCGAAGAGAGCCGGGCGGCTGTCTGGCGCGGGCCGGTCGGCAGCGGACACGGCGTATCATCGTCGCGCCTGCCATTTTCGTACCGCTACTGACGGCTTGCCGGGACGCGCCTGACCGCACGCTTTGTCGCGGAGGCGGTCCTCTGCGCGACGCGGACAAGGGAGCGCAGCGCCTCGTTTACTGCGTCCTCGGTCGGGAACGCTTTGGCAACGTCCGGGCTGAGCAGTATCAAGTTGGTCCCGGACCGATAGGCATCCAGGTACTTGCCCCGGACGCCGGGACCGAGTTCGTCGCGACGGTAATCAGGGCGCATCTCTCCAACTTTAGCCTTCTTCATGAATCCTCTTTTCCTCGCGCGTCATCGGGCGCGCGCTGATAATCCTGACCCGCTCCCCTCGGTCAACATGCGAGACAACGACAGGTCGGGCGAATCGAGACACTCCGAACGTTAGGTATCGTTGTTTGTCAATCGAATGGTCCGGGTCAGCAAAGGTGATGGCCAGCGGGTCACCGAAGACCGTTACGGCTTCATGGAAGGTAACGCCGTGTTTACGCGCGTTTGCGCTGGCCTTCTTCTCGTTCCATTCAAATACCATAGAGTCAACTCTCGCCTGTGATTATATGGCGTGCTGCTGCAACGTCAAGCGACCTCGAAACGGGCCAAGCGGTGACACGATACTCAACTCGATTCCGCCACGGCACATTCGATGTCCGGCCAACTGCCGCGCGCGGGTCTGAGGCTGTGCTATTCGGAGAGGGGACACCAGGCATTATGGTCTCGCAGCTACGTGCCCCGCTCCGCAAGGTAACGGAGAGTCCGGCCTGGTTGACGGCCCGGGCGTTACGGCTTGGGCTCGTCGATACTGAAGTTCTCGAATCGAATCGCGGCGAGGACGTCGGGATTTAGACTTCTCGCCGCCCATTTGTCGGCCAGCACCTTGGCCTCAATCGCCAGGCTCTCACCGCTGATGTTCTTCTTGTGGCTCAGCTTGAAGAGCTGGCGGGCATAGCTGAGGTAGGGAACGTAGTTGATGGTGTTGACTCCCTGCGCGTTGAGAGTCTGCTTCACCTCGATCTCCATCGCGGCCAGAGCAGCGGTCGCAGCTTCATATCGCGCCCTCATGTCTTCACGGATGGAGTCGAGCGTGGCTTTGGTCCGTTCCGGTGTGCACTTAATCTGCCACCGGGCGATGCGTCTCGGGACATCAGACATGGTATCACCCCTTCTGTACGGTCCTCTGCAACATACCTGCGTCTGCCCTCAGGCTGCATATCGACTCACGCCTGACAAGGTAGACGCTTCCGGGCGTCAGGCGTCGGCTTGCAGGAGTTCCGTCCGTCCACATTTGCAGACTTGGGCGCTCATGACGACCGCAGGAATCTCCACTACCTAAGTGCCTGAATCTCAGAAAGTTGCGCTGACGGGCGCACGGCCTGGGGTTTGTACCATGGTTACGTAGGTCGTCCAGAAGGTCGTCTTAGGGGTCGTCCCCGGGACCGTCTAGGGGACGGTCCCAGGGGTCGTTCTGGAGGTCATCCTTGGGACGAACTCCGAGGTCGTCTATTGGGTCGTCTACGCGGTCATCTCGGAGGTCGTCCTTTGGGTAATCCCTTGAATCGTCTAAGGATAGGTCTACTGGGTTGTCGTCAGGGTCGTCTCTATGGTCGTCTCACAGGTCGTCCCTAGGTTCGTTTCCTAGATCGTCTCACGGGTCGTCGCAGGAATCATCATGGCGACGACCTCTGGGACGACCATCTGGGCAATCCTTGGGACGAACTCCGAGACCGTGATGCCAGCCCCAGTCCGCGCCATGGGTCGCTGGCCGGGGCGTGGGCCGTGCGGAAGGCTGTTAGTCGTTCCTTGGCGTAGCACGGGCGCGGTTGACTGGTGCGGCTCTCTTGCTGCTGTGAGTTCGGTCTGTTGGGCCGCTCTTCTGAAGGGACCAACGGGACGCATGGGACAAATAGGACGGATAACTGCCCGCGCAGTCGAATTGGCGGTTCATCGTCGGTGTTCTCGGACGTGTCCGTGGTCGGGGTCTTGGTCTGGCCTCGGGGATGCTCCCTCTTCGGTTGCGAGTCGGGTCGCGATACCGGCGGTCTGACCGGCAGCGGCTGAGATCCCGGAAACCAGTTCTTGGGTGAGGTAGTCGCTGGGCGGTCCAGGTCAAGGCAGCGGCGGGAACTGGTCGGCGAGAATGAGTCGTGCGGTCGCGGTTCCGATTCGAGAGCCAAGGCGCACCACTTGCCAGCCAGCGCTGGAGAGTTAGAATCAGGCCGCACAATGAGCCCGATATCGAATCTACCTGACCGGACAAGGAGGCGTAATGGCCGACCTGATTGACCTTCGCGCCCAAGCCACAAGGCGCAGCCCTGAGCAACTGGTTGAGCAACTCAAGACGTTCCATCTGAACCTCAAGTTCTCGGCCGGTATCTGGTTCTTCTCGCCGGCGGAGAGTCGCTTCCACGAGCGATACGGCAAGGCCCTGAGCATCGAGCAGCGGCTGGAGATTGCGGCCGGGCTCAAGGACTACGGGCTGGCCGGGCTGGAGGCGCATTACCCGAACGAAATCAACGAGGACAACGAGAAGCTCTGGCGTGACTTCTGCGCGGATACCGGCATCCGACTGGTGACGGTCGTACCGCTACTGTTCCGCAGCCAGCAGTTTGAGTTCGGCTCGCTCTCAAGCCCGCTGTCCGATGCACGCAAGGCGGCGGTCGAACTCACGGTGCGCGCGCTCGAGATGAACCTGCGCATGGAGACCGACTTCTGCGTGGTCTGGCCCGGGATTGACGGGTACGAGAACCCGTTCGGCATCGACTTCGCGGCGATGCGGGACCGGTTTGTGGACGGCTTGGCTGAGGCGATGGATTGCGTACCGGGAGTGCGCGTGGCGTTCGAGCCGAAGCCGTACGAGCCGCGCGGGAGAATCATCTTTGGCACGACACCGGAAGGGATGCTGCTGTGCCACATGGTCGAGGAGAGGCTGCAGAATCCGGAGAACCGGCAACTGCTGGTTGACGGCCACGCGCTGGTCGGTCTGAATCCCGAAGTAGGTCACGCGCTGATGGCCGGTGAAGACCTTCCCTACGCCTATAGCTGGCCCCTGTCCGAAGGCCGTCTCTGCCACATGCACCTGAACAGCCAGCCGCTCGGGAACTTCGACCAGGACCTGAACGTCGGCACGATTTCCCCGGAGCAGACCGAGGCGTTGCTCTATGTCCTGAAAATGCACGGCTACCAGGGTTGGTTCGGAATCGACATCAACCCGGAGCGGATGCCGGTGGAGACCGCGCTCCGCATCAGCATGGACGCGCTCAGGGCAGCCAACGACCGCGTGGATGAGCTCGACCATGAGTCCATCG
>JAPLUO010000427.1 GCA_026397595.1 Caldifarciminota bacterium | reverse complement strand
TGACCCCGGCGACCTGCAGGTCGCGCCAGACCGCGGGTTCCGCTACGTCAGCCAGAGTCCCTGGGTACCAGGCATCTTGCTTGTAGCACAGCCCGTCCATGACCGGCTGCGCCTCTGTGTCCTCGCGCAGGGTCTCCGGCTGCACAGGTACGACGCGCGCGCACTGCAACGTCTCTGTCTCAACGCTGACGATGTTTAGCGTAGGCTCTGCTCCTGTCGGAATCGCCAGCAGGACGGCAGCCGTCGGGACCTTCGGCTTGCCGACTTCAGTGATACTCGCGTCACAGCCCTGCAGGCACACGGCCGAGAACGACTGGTCTCCGATATGGACCTGGATTATCTCCGCCGCCGGGGCAGTGAACTCGATCACCGTGCTGCTGCTTGACTGACTCGTGACCCTCACACCCGGTGCTACCGTGCCGCCCACCGATATGCCAGTGAGCGTGAGCACCGCGCACACTACTGCGAATGCGTACCTTGTCATCCTAACCTCCTCCGCAGATATTCGGATTTGCTTCGGACCCTACATCAACTACCTCGTTTTCACGAGCTTGCAGCGCCGACCGCCGACCTCGGCCATGTAGACACCCTGGGGCACGGGGTGGCCGCCGCTGTCCTGCCCGTCCCAGACCCAACGGGTCTCGCCCGCCGGAATCTGGGCCTGCCTGACCAACCTTCCGTCCTGCGCATATGCTCGCGCAACATCACCTCCTTTCCCAAGGGAACTCCAGGCAATCGTGACACTCCGAGTGAACGGATTCGGCGCTACGCTGAGCGCGCCGCAGAACTCAGGACGCGGCGACCGCGGCTCCTCAACCCCTGCCACGTCTCTGAGCACATAGACGAACGATGTGTTAAGGTTGCCGACGTACAGGCGTCTGTGCGCCGGGGCTGATGCAATGACGAATGGCGCGTCTCCAAGCGGGATTGTCTTGATGACCCGCGACCCGTCGCCGGTCAGCACACAGAAGCTCTTTGGATAACCGGTGCTGTAGAGGTAGCCACTCTCTATGCTGTACAGGAGTCCCTCTGCCAGTGCATGGCCGAGGTCATGCGTGTAAGTGACCGAGTCTGCCTCTGCGTCGATCGCGACGATGTACCCTGAGTTGCCGGCAAACATCCCGGCAAACACGATGCCCGCTTGCTCGTTCCCAGTTACGCTCAGCACGTACTGGGTGCCCGGCACAGCTATGCGCGCGACAATCGTATCCGACTGACCGCCTATGACAACGCACTGCCCGATTTGGCCGTCACTATAGAACTTGTCCGCGCTGCGGCAGTAGTACCCGGCGTTCGGGGTGTCGCCGACATCCACCGTCTTGATGACCTGATTCGTCGTCATGTCCACAATCGAGACCGTGCCGGCATCGTAGTTCAAGACGTACAGCTTCCGCCGCAGCGTGTTGATGTACATCTTCATCGGACAGGCCCCAACCGGGATGTACTTCAGCAGGGAATCGGTCGCGCAGTCCACAACGGCGACCTTGTTAGTGGTCTGGCAGCTCACATACACGCGGTCTGAGACAGCATCCCAGACCGGGGTCGTCGCACCCGGCATCTCGAGCCGTTTGATGACCTGACGCGCGGCCACACTTGTGACTGCCAGGGACTCCTGCCCGGGTCCGTAATAGGCACAATACAATTTCCCATCGGTGGAATCGTAGACCAAATCTCCAGCCGAACTCAGAGGGATTGACGCCACGACCGTGTTACTACTGCAGGAGATCGCGAAGACGCAATTCCCGCTCCAGGAAGCACCCCAGATCTCGTCTTGTTCCGAGCTGTACGCCAAGCTTCCGACCCACGCCCCGCCTACGTCAACCGAATCCTCGACGTACTGACACATCCCCGTCGCAATGCACAGACAGACGAGCAGCGACGCTGCGCACAGACGGTGCCGGGAACTGGAGTTCACGGGATATCTTCCTCGGCCAGATTTTGCGGCAGAATTCCGCCCATGTCAAACACTTTCTGTTCTGCCCATCCTTTCCTTGACGGTCATCTGAACCCGGAGTCCTCAGCTCTGCATTCTGGTCTCTGGCATCTCATTCCTGACTTCTTCTCTCCTCTCCTTGACTCTATTCCGCCTGGCGGTAGTATCAGCGCCTATGAAAGATGACACGAATCGCCCGGCCAAGGACGTCGGAACGGCAAAGGAAGTCCCCTCCAAGTCGGAGA
>JAPLUO010000233.1 GCA_026397595.1 Caldifarciminota bacterium | reverse complement strand
GCCTGTGCCGCTGCCTGCGCCATCTTCGAGGCGCGCCGGGCCGCCGGGGTCGTCCTCACCGAAGATGGCCCGTACCTGAAGGTCATCCGCCGGCCATCGCGCCGGGCCGAATACGTAGCTGAGACCTTCAGGCCTGCCGCGCTGGAAGGTCTCTGTCTGCTTCCGGCCTGACCCGGTAGTGGAACCGTTCCCCCGCAAGAAATGGTCTCATCAGGCCTGGCTCCAGCTCAAGAACACGAGCAAGCGGGAGATGCTCCGATTGCTCGACCGCGACCCGAACTGGAGTCGCATCGGCTCAAGCGGTTCGCGCATCTGCTATCGGAATCCGAAGCTGGACAGGCCTTTTGACGTCGTCGCGATTCACTTTCACGCCGGCGACGAAACCTACCGGAATCCGTCGTTGCTCAAGGACTTGCTCGACCACATCTGCTGGACTGAAGACTCACTGCGGGCACAGAAGTTCATCCGGTAGACCGCTCTGCGGATTCCACCGGCCCAGCACGTAAGCCGCCCTTGAATCCTGGCCGGCGGACCCGAACGTCAAGCCGCCGGACTACGACATCGTGACCGAAAGCTGGGAGTCGGACAAGACGGTCTTCACGGCGCGGGACGAGGTAGCGACAGAGAAGAAGTGGAAACCGCGCCTGCGGCACGTCAGCCGTCGGTGGTCCTGCCTGTGCCGGAGTCCCCAGTCGGAAGCCGCAAGCTGTGAGCCGTAAGCTGTCGGCCCATTGACCGCAGCCTCGACGCGCGTTCCGGCGGGCTAAATCCGGCACACCCATCGCTCCGGCCGCCCGTGCCGCGTGGTTGTGCGCTGACTGGAACTGCAAACTCTCGGCGAAGCCGCGCCTCTCCGTCCGTTTCCTCTCACTCGACCACTTGATCTCTGGACCACTAGATCACTTCTTTCTGTCTCCTTTTTCAGACACGAGTGTTGCGCGAATCAGACACATCAGCCTTCAGCCCTTCGCGGCCCGGATTCTAACCATCACCTTTTCGGGTAGTTACACAAACACCTGACCGACTCTGCGTCCGGCACGGCAAGTGCTCTACTCTCATCTGATGAGGCGCGTAAATCAAGACCCCGGCACAAGTCGCAGGTCCGTGCTTCACGGGACAGCAGAAGAAACCAAAGGAGGATTCGTGAACAGTCTTAAGAAGACCGTGTTCGCAATCGTGGTCGGTACCGCCGTGGCGAGCTCGGCTCAGGCCGTGGGTCTGAGCATCTTGGACATTCAAGAGGTGAAGGTGCTGAAGCAGGCCTTCGTCGGCGAGTTGGAGAAGTCACAGGCCAGCATCGAATCCGAGCGAAAGGACGCTTGTGAGAGTGGCAACACTTCCAAGTGCCAGGATATGTTGCAGAGGGAGCGCGTCGGCAAGGAGATCATCCGGGTCACCAAGGCTGTCATGGGGCTTGATGAGAACCTGCCTCCTCCTCCCCTCTCGCCGACTGGACTCGTGAAGGTCCTTGTAGGGCCTTCTGAGCAGCCGAAGCGCGAGAACTTCTAACACGATGCGGGGTTCGAATTCCGAATGGCTGCGTCCGACCGAGGCCGGGCGCAGCACGGCTGCACCGAGCTGAGTACAATCTGGCATCCCCGCGGTGCAGGGGCGCCAAACGTCCAGACGAAGCACTGTAAGGAGGAAAGATGGAGAGCGTTCGTATCTCTCAAGCAACCGGCCGACGCCTGATCGTCGGTCTGATAGCATTAGCGGGAGCTACTCTGCTAATGCTGGCCTGCCAGAAGGACACAACTGGGTTCATTCAGGTGAACTCAACGCCAACGGGGGCGGCGATCAGCCTTGATGGCGTGTCAACTGGCTACACGACCAACTACACGCTGGCCAACATCTCCGCGGGCACACACACTATCACGCTAACGCAGAGCGGCTACGACGACTTTGTGCAAGGCGTCTCTGTTGTCGCTGGCCAGACGGCCACCGTCACGGCTACGTTGACCCCATCCGGCGGGAGCGGTTACACGCACACGGATGATTTCGCCACGAACACCACGGCGAACTACCAGAGCTACAGTTTCCCCTACGGCGGGGGTTCGGCCACAGCAACGATCGGCTACGACCCGACCTCCCAGAAGGCCACTCTCACCGGCGTGGGTGGCTACGCAGACTTGGTAATGAAGCCAAAGGACGCACCGGCGATACAACCGGGCAAGGACTTCTCATTCGGCTACGACGTCGTCGTGCTCGACGAATTCACTGGGATGATCTACCTCGGTGATCTCCAGGGCTTCACTAATGGCACGTGGCTCCGGTTCGGCCTGGATACATACGGCGGCGCGGTCCTTGTCTACGTAATCGTCAATGGGACGGAGAGGGATATACACAGCGAGTTCACGTCGGCCACCAGTGGCACTCTCAAGGTAGCTCGGACGGGTAGCACATATGCATTCTACCTCAACGGAAGTCAGTTCTGGTCAGGCGCGATCCCGGAACTTGATGGCCTCACACTCAACGTGGGCGCGAACGCCCGCATCTCCAGTGGAAGTTCAGGAGTGACAGCAGAGATTAGCGTCGACAACTGGAACCAAGTGCAGCAGTAAGGAAATGCGCATGAAGCGGGTGCCGGTTCTGTGGACGAAGACAAACGGTGTGTCGCGGCACTTAGGCCCAGATCTCTTGCGGTGGTCAACGCCTGCACGAATACACCGTAGCCAAACCGCCTTCCTCCGGGCCATCGTATACTGCGCGATCGCGCTGCTAGTGGTCTCGTGTGCGCGTCCGTACATCGTCGAGACCGTACCGACGCCCGACCCGCCAGTCAGAACGGGCCTTCCACTGGACCTTCAGGTGTCTGTAGAACCCGGGCGGGCCAAGGGCTTCGGCGACTCCTCGGTAGTGGCAGCCATGAAGCATAGCCTGGAGTTGGTCTTCGCCACAGCCAGCGACAAGCATCCGACTGAGGGTGTGGCCTCGGTTCGCGTGACCAGCCTGAAGACTTCCTCATGGCAAGGGGCCGGCTCGGCGACACTGGGAGCAGTTGGTGGAGCACTTGCTTGTCTGTGGTGGTACCACATCCTATGGCATTGGGCCCCGCCAACGCTCGGCTGGGTCATCCTCGGGGGTGCTCTCGCCACAGTATCGGGTAGCATGGCGTTCCCTGACCACAAGGCGGAGGCCAGTGCGCAGGTCGAGATGGAGATCCGGAAACACGACGGCACAGTTATCCGTAGATACGATGGTTCTGGGCATTCTCGGGAGGGTGGACAGCCGTCAGGATTCGACGCGAACTCCATGGCAGGAGGCGCATTGGCCGATGCGCTGAACGCCATTACCCAGAATCTGACCAAGGATAGGGACAGCATCGCTGCTGAACTCAAGAGATGACGTGAATGGGCATCGGTGCCATAACCCGAATCCGCTGTCGCGTGACGACGAAGATGGGGCGAGGCCCGGCACTGCCGGACTCGCCCCTCTTCTGTAATGGCGTGCTCGCCCGGTCTTGACATGTCAGCCTAGCAAGCTACGATTCGACTGACATGCGAAGCCTGCCCGTGCTGTTCGCGCTGTTAGCACTCGCGCCAAGCGCGTACGGGCAGAAGCTGTCGTGCGAAATCTTCACCTCAAGACCCTTTTGGGCCGCGTACACCGTCTGCCCGGTCGATGCCAACTGTGACTCTGTGGACGAACTCTTTGTCCTCAACAGCTATTCGGCTCACGTTGAACAAGCACCCGAGAACTTCGTGTGGTTTCGCCCATCGCCGGTCGAGCAGGGAGCCCGCTGCCACTCTTGGGCGGCAGATGTAACGGGTGATGGCGTACCGGAGATCATCCTAACAGAGACAATGCGTGAAAGCATCTGGGTACACGTTATCGATGCACGGAGCGGCACCGGGAACCGGTACTTCGTCGCCAGTCGTCAGCCATATCACGGGTCGCACCACGACTACGATGTCGCCTGCGCGGCGTTCGTGGACTTGGACGCGGATGGCGCGAATGAGATCATCCTTGCGACCATCTCCGGTTACGAGCCTGGAGTCGGAAGCCGAGCCTTGTACGCCGTAGATGCCCGCACCGGAGTCAGACTGTGGCGCTTTGGGATGGGCCCCAAGGCAAACCGCATCATCGCGGAGGATGTGGATGGGGACGAGAGAGTTGAGCTGTTTGTCTCCACCGCATCCACCTCCAACGGCTGCGCGGAGAATGGTACTAGCGATTCGAGCACCTACGTCATCAGTCTGGATGCCAGCGGACGGCAGTCTTGGACCAAGGAATTCCGCCACCGCACAGGTGGGGGGACGACAATCGCCCTCGCCCGGGAGCCACGTACGGGAGCCCCGGTGCTAGTGGTCGCTGACGAGTGTAGCTTCGTGGGCTCCGCTGCCGATTCAATCAAGATACTCGACGCGCGCACCGGGACGTGGCTGCGCAGCGCCCCTGCCGACGGCATCGCCGGTCGCTTCTTCGTCACCGACCTCGATGGTGACGGGGTGCGGGAGGTCGTCACTTCGGAAGGAAGCAAGGTCGTAATCCGAGACCTCACCCTGAAAGTGCGGCATAGAGTGGAGTTAGGCTTCGCCCCGGTCAGGCTTGCCCTGTGCGGGCAGCTGCTCGGACGCCGGTCGATGGAACTGGCCGTGACGGCGGGCGGCGGCCAGTTGCTCATACTTGATGGGCACCTCAGGACGGACGGGAGGCGAGATCTGGAAGGAAGGGCCATTGTGGCCGAGGATATTCTGCTGCGCAACCGCGGTCTCGGCCGCCCAGTCGCCCTCATGACGCGACTCTTTGCACCTTGGGGGCCGAATGAGTCGACCGCCGAGGAGGGCGATGTTTTTCGAGAAATGCAGATAGCCTTGAATCCCCGCATGTTTCCTTGGGCGTGGTTAACCGCAGGACTCGCAGGGTTGCTTCTGTGCGCGGGAGTCAGTGTTGCAGTAATGAGACGCAGCTACCGCGAGCAAATGACTACGATTGTGCGCGGATTGACCGGGCAGGCGGGTATCCTCGAAGTGGACGGACGTGGGCGCATGCGGCACACCAACCCGAAGGCGCGCGAGCTACTTGGAGGGGAATCCCTGCCGGCGGGGCCACTTGCGCAGGTGGTCAGAGCCGCACTATCGGACCCGCCTGGTTCGACGCCCAGGGAACTGCCGGTCGCACTGGCCGGCGGCAAGACCGTGCTCGCCCGAGCCGCTCGGGTGCGTTCGGGCGTGATGCTTACGCTTGAGGATGTCTCTGCAGTTGAGTACCTGCAGCGTGTGAAGGCTTGGGCTCCGGTGGCGCAGAAGCTGGCCCATGGCATTAAGAACCCGCTCGGCACAATCATGGGCGCGGTCGAGCAGATAGAGACGAAGGTTGGAGACGACCGGGTGCAGAAGTACGTCGGATACGTGAAGGCCGAAGTCACACGGCTGAAGAAGATGACCGACGCCTTCATGCGTTTCACGAAACTGGACCCGCCTGAACTTCAACCTACAAACGTCAACGAGCTAATCCGCAAAGCCGTTGCCAAGTACGAGGGCGCGCTGGCAAAGGGGATATCACTTGAGCTGAGTCTGGACGAGCGACTGCCGTTTGTGGCCTTGGATGAGGAGGGAATCGCCAATGTGCTGGACATCGTGGTCGAGAACGCTGTTGAGGCAATGAGTGGAGAAGTAGGTAGTAGACAGAATGTAGGAGACAGGGTACTGAGGATTCGGACGGCGATCAGTGACAGCGAAGGCGAATGTCATTCCGAGGGAGTCCGACGCACTGTTGGACGGGGGCCGCTGAGGCCAATCGAGGAATCTCGCCTGAGAGACCCTTCGACTGCGCTCAGGGTGACAAAAGGAGGCGGTTCGCATGTCCGAATCGAGGTCGAGGATACCGGAATGGGCATCCCGCAGAAGTATCTGAACAAGGTCTTCGAGCCGTATTTCACGCACGGCAAGCCGGACGGAACCGGCCTTGGTCTTGCCTTGGCCAAGAAGATAGTGGAGGACCATAAGGGGCGGATGGAGATAGAGAGCAAGGAAGGGGTCGGGACGACGGTTACCATCATCCTGCCGGCTAAGGAGAATGGTGAGTAGCAGGAATACGAGACGAAGTCAGAGGCGAGAAGCTAGATGCTAGAAGTCAGAAGTGCCGGACAGAGACAGCCGCTGATTCTCTGCCCGGGTTCGGCCTCTTGGCGGCTCTTGGCGAACTTGGCGGTTGTATTCATAGGGAGGACGAATGGCTGAGCGTGTGCTTGTTGTGGACGATGAACCAAGGGCGCGGGACATCATGGCCGACATCCTGTCGGGCGCTGGAATGGAGGTATTGCAGGCCGGAGACGGCGAGGAGGCGATCCGTCTGGCCGGGGAGCATGAGCTGAACCTCGTGTTCCTGGACCTCATGTTGCCGGACATGAACGGCGCTCATGTTCTGGAGACAATCCTCGCCGGCAAACCATCCCTGCCGGTCGTCATGATTTCCGGGCAAGGTTCTATTCAAGATGCAGTCAAAGCCACGAAGCTGGGTGCCTATGACTTCCTGGAGAAGCCGGCAGAACGCGAGAAGATACTGCTGGCTGCGCGGAACGCCTTGGAGCGGGACCGAATGTGGCGCGAGTTGTCCGGGCTGCGGGAGGAGTCGTTGCGTCGGTACCAGATGGTCGGCGCGAGCGCAGCGATGCACGAGATATTCCAGAAGATAGACGAAATCGCCCCGACGCGCGCGCCCGTACTTGTGACCGGCGAGAGCGGCGGCGGGAAGGAGCTGGTAGCCCGCGCAATCCACCTCAAGAGTGGCCGCAAGGACAAGGCATTCGTGAAGCTCAACTGCGCGGCCATTCCTGAGACTCTTATAGAGAGCGAGCTGTTCGGCTATGAGAAGGGCGCGTTCACAGGAGCTTTGACCCAGAAGAAGGGCAAGCTGGAGGTCGCACACGAGGGCACGTTGCTGCTGGATGAGGTCGGAGACCTGTCGCCTGCCAGTCAGGCCAAGCTGTTGCGGTTCCTGCAGGAGAACGAGTTTGAGCGGCTGGGAGCCACGACCACGATGCGGGTTGACGTGAGGGTGGTCTCGGCCACGAACAAGAACCTGCGTCAGGAGATTGCTGAGAAACGGTTCCGCGAAGACCTGTACTTCCGTCTGAACGTGATTCACATCCACGTCCCGCCGCTACGCGAACGCAAGGACGACATTCCTTTGCTGGCCGACCATTTCCTTGGGCAGCAATGCGAGGAGAATGGCGTGCCCAAGAAGCAGCTCACGCCGGAGGCCATCGAGTTCCTCAAGAGCGCGGATTGGGCGCAAAACAACGCCCGCGAACTTGAGAACCTCATGAAGCGGGCTGCCATTCTCGTGAAGGCTCAGGACATCACCCCGCGCGACCTGGTGCCTCTCATGGAACCGACGAGCATGGCGCCGGGACGCACCGGGGCCAGCCTGCGCGACGCCCGCGACGAGTTTGAACGGGAGTTCATAAGGGCGTCGCTGGCCCGGAACAACTGGGACAAGACCAGAACCGCGGAAGAGCTAGGCATCGAACGGACCCATCTGCATCGGAAACTGAAAGACCTGGGGCTGACCGAGTAGACGCTTCACCTGTGACGGTCGGAAGTGATCCAGTGGTCTAGTGGTCGGGCGGTG
Source organism: Caldifarciminota bacterium (assembly GCA_026397595.1). Taxonomy (GTDB): domain Bacteria; phylum Hydrothermota; class Tepidihabitantia; order Tepidihabitantales; family Tepidihabitantaceae; genus UBA2258. Next base: position 12,689 of record JAPLUO010000233.1, on the reverse strand, counting down.
TAGTGGTCAAGTGGTCTTGTGGTCCAGTGATCTAGTGAGGAAGAGACGGCGGCTATCGGTTCAGGAGAGTTCTGATGAAGTCGAAGCCGTGGAGGAGACGAGTCCGAAGTGGTCCAGTGGTCTAGTGAAGACGAGGAAGGGGCTAGCGGCCCAAGAAGGCTCGGATGAAACCGTCGCCACGTAGGAGACCCAGCGCGCCGGAGGCACAGGCAACCTCGTCGTAGGTCTGGACTGAGTCAGGATCGAGGTTGGGGTTGAGAATAGCGACCGGGACCGGGCCGTGGACGTGGTTGCCTTGCGCCACCGGGGTTAGATGATCGGGCAGGACAGCGACCGTGACCTCGATGCCTCTGTCCTCAAGGCCTTTCATGACGCGGGCGATGAGACGCGAGTCGAGGTATTCGATGGCGAGGATCTTCTGCTTCAGGTCTTTGGCGTGTCCGGCTTCGTCCGAGGCTTCGACGTGGACGAAGACGAAGTCATGGTCATCGAGCGCCTTCAGGCACGCATCGGCTTTGCCTTCATAGTTTGCAAGAATTCGGGGCACTTCCCAATTTCCTGCGTATCAGGCGAGAATCCGGGGCCTGTAACCGGATTGGCGCCACGAGGGATTTCAGATTGTGGATTCCAGATTGTAGATTGGCGGAGTCGGAAGCGCGAGGGCGCGAGTTGGCAAACGAAAGACCCTCTCGTCCGACTCAGGGCGACGCGGCGTCGGTTAGCAAAGAGCAGTCAGCCGCGCCGTACGCGAGTGCCGGGCCTGAGACACTATTGACTCACTCAGGGCGATGCGGCGTCGGTTGGCAGGGGCAGCCGGCGGCTCCGGGGCTAAGGCCCGTTGGGTGCGAGGGTTAGGGAGAGACGCCCCCGGCCCCGAGGACGGCACGGGGAGCAGCGGCGGGAACGGCACCTACGTCATGGGGTAGATGGTCTCCCCCTGCCTGCAGGATTCCATGAAGGACGCCATGAAGGCCCAGGTCTAGGCCGAGATGCGCCGTACCGTGAGCGATTCCATGATGACGACCATGAAGAGACAGGTCTCGACGACCATGCGCTGAACGATGTACGGAACCATGAAGAACGTCGTTTGCCGACACGTTTAGACCTCCACATAGACCGCCATCTGTCGGACCACTTGTCGGGCCATGTGTCGGACCATCTGTCAGGCCGTTTGTGCGGCCGCTTGTCCGGCCACAAGTGCAGCCACGTGTGCGGCCATGTGTCGGACCCTTTGTCCGGCCCCGATTGCCGCCACGATTCAGTCCCGGTTCGGCTCCCTGCCAGCCGTCAACCGTCGCAGCTTGACTTTCGGGCCGGCGGGCAATATCCTGACCCCATGACGGGCAGAAGTCGGGGCAGAAGTCGGGACACCTCCCAGTTTCCTGCGTATCAGGGCGCACGTAGGCGCTAGTTAGTCAGTCGACAGAGAGCAGCTAGCCGCGCAGGGCGCGTCCGGCCTTAACCAGCAGCTTCTTCGACTCCACCGGACAATCAGCAGGCCGAAAACAGCTAGGAGGGGGGTCAGATTTCAGTGGCACAAAGGGGTCAGTTTTCAATGGCAAACGACAACTCCGGCTTCACGCCGCGATTCCTTCCTGACGGACGTTCTTGACGAAGAAGTCGGCACCCTCGGTCCACGCGCGCCGGCTCAGGAAAACCCGGCTCAGGCTTAGTCCATGCCGAAGCGAGAGTTCTGAAGCAAGGAACCCGGTGCGGTTCACCTCGCCGGGGTAGTCCGACACGTCGTCGAGCACTATGAGCACGTCGATGTCAGACTCCGGCTCGGCCTCGCCGCGAGCGTACGAGCCGAAAAGGTAGAGGCCGCGGAGCCGGTCTCCGTAGAGGGACTCAAGCCCCAACCTGAGCTCGGCAAGGATCGCCCGAACCTCGGCGGGCGAGCGGATCGCTGAATTCACGGCGCTCATTGGCTCAGCATAGCAGGACGGCGGATGATGTCAAGAATGTTGGCACTCAGGTGGGGAAATGAGGGACAGTCACCCATTAGAGTCCGGGTGGCGAGGGCGCTCCCGACATCTAACCGGACGCTCGTCCCACGCGGTTCATTATAATGAACCGTAGCAGACCCGGACGGTTCGTGCTGTACCTGCGACAAACCGAGCATCTGTTCCAGTCCGTGCTGGAGCGAGTCGGCAGCGCCGGCCAGTTTCCGTCTCTTGAGCAGACATAATTATATGTTATTGCGTTACTTGACAAGTAATATTCTGTTGTCTAAAATTAAGGGGCACTACCAACCCAAAAAGGAGTCCAAGTGGCACGTCATGACATCGCCGCCTTGGTTGCCGCGCGAATGCAGCAAGCCCGGGAGGAACTCGGGCTTACGTTGCGCGACGCCGCGCACTTGCTGAAGTTCGAGAACTACCAGGTACTCTCCAGTATTGAGAAAGGCCGGCGAGGGGTCAAGACCGCCGAGCTGGTTGAGTTCGCCCGGGTTTATCACCGCGATCTCTCCTTCTTTCTTTCGACCGCCCGGCCTGCTCCCGCACCGGCGGTCCGCTGGCGGAGCCGGGCCGAGTCGTCCGCGACGAAGCTCGCCGAGCAGCGGTTCCGGCAGTTCCTTTCGGGCTACGCGCTGCTTGAGAAGCTTTCCGGACACGAGGTCAGTACCTTCAGTCTGGGGACCGACCACCAAGTGTCCGGCTGGGAGGACGCCGTGGCCCTTGGCCTCGAAACCCACCGCCGCATGGAGTTGTGCAACCGGCCGGCCCTTGAGTTGCGTACGGTTCTGGAGGAGAAGTTCGGGGTCAAGCTTCTGGTCGCAATGCTCCCCGGGGCCGGTTCCGCAGCGTCGGCCATGGATGACTTCGGCGCCGGCATCCTGGTCAACGCCATGGATGCACCGTGGCGCATCAGTTTCGACCTCGCACATGAGCTTTATCACCTGCTCACATGGGATCAGGATGCAAGCGAAGGCCCGGCCCGGCCCAAGGGCGCCAAGTCACCGCCGGAGCAATACGCCGACAAGTTCGCGTCCGCGCTGCTGCTGCCCGAGTCTAGCGTCGGGCCGGAGTTCCGCCGCCGACTGAAGGACGGAAGGATACCCTACCTCGATTGCGTGGAGATGGCCCGTGCCTTCGGGGTGTCTACGGCTGCACTGCTGTGGCGTCTGGTTGCTTTGGGGTCGCTGAAACCGGGAGTTGTCACGAAGGCTCTGGCCGATGAGAATCTCAAGCAGGCGGATCGGGCTGCGCGCAAGGCAGATTGGGCGGGTCGTCCCGGCACGGGACCTTCACGCCGCTACGTCTCCGTAGCCTTTGAGTGTCTGAAGAAGGGACTGGTTTCTCGCGGTCGCTTCGCTGAGTTGATGGGTATCAGGCGTGCCGAGATAGCCGGTTTCCTGGCGGAGTTCGGCTACGACGAGTCAGAGGACTACATTGGCGCGATTAGTACTTCTTGACGCAGATGTAGTCATCCGGGCGTTCGAGCTAGGCATCTGGGACAAGCTGATCGCGAAGTACGAGGTTGTCCTTGCCCGAATAGTCTGCGAGCGGGACGTCAAGTTCTGTGATGACCCGGTCACAATGTTCAGTTCCACGACAGCTTAGGGCTGACGGCTGGCAGCTAGCGGCCGCCGCGGCAGCGCCGCGAGTTTCCAGTTAGGCGGAAGTGGTCGAGTGGTCAAGTGGTCGGGCGGTGTAGTGGTCGAGTGGTCCAGTGGTCTAGTGGAGACTAGAAGGAGACTGGCGGCCGAGAAAGGTCCGAATGAAACCAGAACCACGGAGTAGACGGTCGGAAGTGATCCAGTGGTCAAGTGGCCCAGTGGTCTAGTGAGGAGCGGACGCAAGCTCGCGACCGAGGAGAGTCCGGGGAAAAGGAAAAAAGGAAAAAGAGGGACACTTCCCAGATTTATAGTAGAAATAGTGTCAAGTGGGTCCTGTGACCCGTCGGTCCTGCGAGGAAGAAACGGCGGCTGTCGGTTCAAGAGAGTCCTGACGAAGTCGAAGCCGTGGAGAAGACCGGTCGGAAGTGGTCAAGAGGCCAAGTGGCCCAGTGGTCTAGTGAGGAACGGACGCAAGCTCACGGCCGAGGAGAGTCCGAATGAAATCAGAACCGAGGAGAAGACCGGTCGGAAGTGGTCAGGTGGTCTAGTGGTCGGGCGGTGTAGTGGTCAAGTGGTCTTGTGGTCCAGTGATCTAGTGAGGAAGAGACGGCGGCTATCGGCTCAGGAGAGTTCTGATGAAATCCGAGCCGTGCAGCATCCCGAGGGAACCCGAAGCGCACGCGGATTCGTCGTAGGATTGGACTGAATCAGGCGTGAGGTGGGGATTCCAGATGGCAACCGGGACCGGTCCGTGGACGTGGTTGCCTTGCGCAACCGGGGTCAGATGATCGGGCAGGACAGCGACCGTGGCCTCGATGCCTCTGTCCTCAAGGCCTTTCATGACGCGGGCGACAAGGCGAGAGTCGAGATATTCGATGGCGAGGATCTTCTGCTTCAGGTCTTTGGCGTGGCCAGCTTCGTCCGAGGCTTCGACGTGGACGAAGACGAAGTCGTGGTCGTCGAGCGCCTTCAGGCACGCGTCGGCTTTGCCTTCGTAGTTGGTGTCAATCAGGCCGGTTGCGCCCGGCACGTCAATCACGTCGAGCCCGGCATAGACGCCCAGTCCCTTAATCAAGTCAACCGCGGAGATGACCGCGCCGGTGATGCCGTACTGCTCTTTATGGGTTTTCATCTTCGGCTTGCGGCCCTGGGACCAGAACCAGATTGAGTTGGCCGGGTCTTTGCCGGCTTTGACCCGGGCCTGGTTGACCGCGTGCCGGGAGAGTAGTTCCCACGAGCAGCGAACGAGGTCATTCAGCCGGTCAACGGTCGACTTGGCCTCGTCCGATTTCGCGACAATCATCAGGTCTTCGGCCAGCTCACCGACATGGTCGTGGGGCGGGAAACACTCGAAGTCAACGGAAATGGGTTCGAGGGTTCGGGGGTTCAAGGGTTCAAGGGTGGAGGAATCCCCGGAGGAAAGGAGGAGGAGGTGGCGGTAAGAGATGCCGGGGAAAAAGCGGACGTCGTCACAACCAAGATAGCGGTCAACGTGGCAGATGAGTTTGTGGGCTTCTTCAGTGGAGATGTGACCCGCCGAGTGATTCTTGATGCGGCCGTCGGCGATGCAGATGAGGTTGCAGCGCATGGCGATGTCGGCGTCGCGTAACTGGACGCCCATTGAGGCGGCTTCGATGACCCCGCGGCCCTGGTAGCATTCGTGCGGGTCGTACCCGAGCACGGTCAGGTTCGCGACCTCGGATCCCGGCGGCATGTCGTCGTCAACCGTGACGAAGGAGCCGCAGCGGCCAAGGCGCGCGATGCGGTCGATGGCGGGCTTATTCGCGACCTGAAGCGGAGTCTTGTTGCCGAGTTCGGAGATGGGGAGGTCGGCCGCGCCGTCGGCGAGGAAGACAACGAAACGCATAGTGGTCTAGTGGTCTAGTGGTCTAGAGGTCATCATAGGGATCAAGAGATCGAGGGATCAAGGGATCGAGTGAAGGACGAGGAAAGCGACTGGCGAGTGGTCCAGTGGTCTAGAGGTCGAGTGTCGGATGGCCGGTGTGGCCTTCACTGGAGCACTAGACCACTTGAGCACTACAATTACTTCCCTCCTGCGACGTAAGCGAGAACCAGCCGCACGGTCGCGGTCAGCGCTTTGCGGTGGGTCCTCTCGAGGTTATGGGAAGCGTTGATGCCCGGACCAATGAGTCCGGTGACGGCGTCCAACCCGGCACGCACCGCAACCGCCGCGTCCGAGCCATAGAACGGATAGATATCGACCTTGTACGGTATCTTCTGCGACCGGCACAGCTTCACCAATCGCTGCCTTAGCGCGTAGTCAAACGGCCCGGTCGAGTCCTTGGCGCAGATACAGACGGAATACTCGTCCGACTCCTGTCCTTTGCCGACCGCACCCATGTCAACGGCAATCAACTCGCCGACCTCCGGCGGGATGCCAGCCGAGGCGCCGAACCCGACCTCTTCCGACGTGCTGAAGAGAAAGTGCGTGGTCAGGCGCGGGCGCGAGCCGGACTCGGCCAACACCTTGAGCGCGCCAAGCAGGCAGGCAACGCCCGCCTTGTCGTCGAGGTGGCGGGTCTTGATGAACCCGGTTTCGGTCACTTCGCAACGCGGGTCGAAGTGGACGTAATCGCCGACCGCTACCCCGAGCTTGGCGACCTCCTTCTCGTTCCGCACTTCGGCGTCGAGTCTGATTCTCATATTCTCGAATTCCCGTTTGGTGTCGGCTATCTTCTTGCTAACGTGGGCGGACGGCTCGTCGAACAGGATGGTGCCGCGGAAAGACTTCCCCGAGCCGGTCTCGACCGTGACGTACTCTCCCTCGACTGTGGCCAGCGCGTAGCCGCCGACCGGCGTGAACACGAGCGACCCGTCACTGCCGAGTTCCTTTACCATCGCGCCTAAGGTGTCGACGTGGGCGGTGAGCGCCCGTTGCGGGCCGGTTTCCCGGCCCTCAAGCGTCGCCAGCAGCGCGCCGCGCCCGGTGCGCTTGTGCCCCACGCCCATCCGGGTCAGTTCCTTTTCGACGTAGCTGACAGCCGCATCGGTATGACCCGCGAGGCTCGGCGTCTTCACCAGCCGCACTATCTGCTCAACAACGTAGTCGGTCAGTTGCTCATCTATTCTCATGGCTCAACCCCTTGGGAACTTCCGCTTGAGGAAATCGGAGAACCACCCGTAGTCATTGGGGCCTTTCTCGTAGTGCTCGGGCTTGGCATCGAGGCCGGCAAGGCTCGGTGGCAGCGGCGGGTCAACGCCGAGCAGGCGCTGGATTTCCTCGGGGAACTTGGCCGGGTGCGCGGTTTCGATGGAGATAGCAAGAGGAGAGGGGTCAAGGGGTCGAGTATTCAAGGATTCAAGGTAGCGAACCAGGCCGGCCCAGCCGACTGCACCGTGCGGTTCGAGCATAGTCTTGTACTTCTGCCAGGCTTCTTTGATGGCCTGCCGGGTCCCCGCGTCGTCAATGCTCACCGCGTATATGTCGCGCCGCATCGCCGCGAAGTCGGGCTGCTTCGATACCTTGCCCTGCTCGTCCATCACGCCGCCGTACAGCGCGACGAACCGCGGCAGGTTGGACGGATGGCCAACGTTCATCGCGTTGGAGATGCAGACGCGCGACGGCACGACCTTCTCATACTTGCCCGTAGCGACGAACTTCGGGAACTCGTCATTGGCGTTGGTCGCGATGACAAACCTATCAACCGGCAGTCCCATCCGCCGCGCAATCAGGCCGCCGCAGATGTCGCCGAAGTTGCCGGACGGGACTGAGATGACCGCCGCTTCGTCGTTCTCCTGCAGCTTGGCCCATGCGTACAGATAGTAGACCGCCTGCGGTAGGAGCCGGCCGATGTTGATGGAGTTGGCCGACGAGAAGCGGATGCGTCCGAGTTCCGGGTCGGTGAAGGCGCGCTTGACCAGCGCTTGGCAGTCGTCGAACTGGCCGTCGACGCCGATGACGGTGACGTTGCCGCCGAGTGTGGTCATCTGCTTGCGCTGGCGGTCCGAGACTTCCTTGATTGGGAAGAGGACGACCATCGAGATACGGTCGACGTTGTGGAACGCGTGGGCGACCGCGGAACCGGTGTCGCCGGACGTGGCGGTCAGGATAACAAGCTCACCGCCTTCCTGCGCAAGGAAGTAGCGCATCATCCGCGCCATCATCCGGGCCGCGAAGTCCTTGAAGCTCGCGGTCGGCCCCTGGTCGAGGCGCATGAGGAAGCTTCGGCCATAGACGCGTTCGATCGGCACTATGTAGTTGTAGCATTCGGTGCAGAGCCGCATCAATTCCTCGTCGGGAATCAGACCCTGCGTGTAGCGCCGCAGCACGGCGAACGCTATCTCGGGGTAGGACTTGTCGCGGAACCCGATAATCTCGTCGAGTAGGATTCGGGGAATCTCGCGCGGCATGTACAGGCCCTTATCCGGGGCTTGTCCTTGCAGTAGCGCGCCCTTCAGGTCGACGTCGGGAGATTGCAGATTAGTGGAGTACAGCAGAGATGGCATGGTTAGACTCCTCCTGTCTTGCGTCGGGGTTCAGGGGGTCGGGGGTTCTGGGGTTCAGGCAGCGAATCGGAGCGGCGCGGGGACGCACGCCTCGCGTCCAAGGCACGTATCAGCGCCTTGAGCATCCGCTCAACGCTTCCGATCCGGTTCAGCAGGGCTTTCGAGGTATCCGGCGCCAGATACCCGAGGTCAGAAGCAAGGTGCAACTGGGTCTGTAACTCACAGACCGAACCGTAGGCGATGTGCAACGACTGCAAGTACTCGCCCGAGGTTCTCCGCCCGTAACCTTCGGCAATGTTGGACGGAACCGAAACGGCCGCGCGGCGAAGTTGAGACGTCAGACCGTACTTCTCGTCGGCCGGGAGCGCCCGCGTCTGGCGATAGACGTCAAGGCAGAGGCCATACGACTCCTGCCAGACTCGAAGGTCGCCGTAGTTCCTGAGCATCCTGCCAGAACCCTTGACCCCCCGAACCCTAGAACCCCTTTGCTGCGTTCAGTGCCTGGTCGAGGTCGCCGAGGATGTCGTCCGGGTGCTCGGCACCGACAGACAGGCGGATTAAGTCGGGCGGTATGTGAGCCATCTTGCGGCTCTCCTCGCCCTGCTGCAGGTGCGTGGATATCGACGGGATGGTGGCGATGGACTTGACCCGGCCCAGGTCGGTGACGCGCATGATGAGTTGCAGGCGGTCGAAGACCTTGCGCGCCGCCGCCGGCCCGCCTTTGACGCGGAACGATAGCAGGTGGCCGTAACGGTTGACCTTCTTTCCATACCGGTCGTCGTGTTCGGAGTCGACCAGCCAGAGGTATTTGCTGGCGACGGGGTAGAGCGGATGGTCCTCAAGCCCGAGGTAGTTGACTTCCATAACAGCCGCGTGTTTCTTCAGGAAGAGAGCGACCTTGAGCGCGCTCTGGGACCAGACGTCCACACGGGTGCGCAGCGTGCGCAGGTCATTCATCGAGGACAGCGCCTGATAAGGATGGAGACATCCGCCCTGGTCGCGGTGCGGATATTCGCGCAGGTAGGTGCAGAAATCGGCTTTCATCCGGTCGTTGGGGATGTTGGTGACGATGGGCTTGCGGGCGATGACCGCACCCGCGGTGCCGGTGCCGGACGAACTCATCGTCTTCGTTACCGAGTGGACGACGATGTCGGCCCCGTAGGCGAGCGGGCGCATCAGCGCCGGCGTGGCGATGGTCGAGTCGGCGATGAACGGCAGGCCGTGTTCGTGGGCAAGGGCAATCGGTTTCGCCAGGTCAAAGAAAACGAGGCCGGGGTTGGACGGCAGTTCGCCGTACAGGAACCGTGTGTTCTTGTCGATTTTGGAGCGCCACTCGTCGATGTTGTTCGGGTCCAGAATCCAGCGCACCTCGATTCCGCGCTCCTGCATCTTGCGCACATTGAACTGCTGGTATGTGCCGCCGTAAATCTGGCACTGGGCGACGAAGTTGATGGGGTCGTTGCCCTGTTTCACCAGCAATGTGTCGCTGAGGTTCTCGATTGCCGCCATGCCCGAGGAGTAGACAACGCAGCCCGCGTCAGCGTCTGTGCCGTAACTCTCCAGCAGGGCAAGTGTATCCTCAAGGTACCCGAGCGTCGGGTTGTGGATGCGGATATAAGCCCAGGTTGGAATCAGGCCGGACTGCGCAGCTTCCATCTCGTCCGAGTCGCGGTAGACCTGACCTGAGCTGGCATATACCGGCTCGATGATAGCGCCCTGGTTCTTCTCAATAGCTTCGGTCGCGGTGTAAAGGCCATGGACCGCGATGGTGTCGAAGCGGCGTTTGCGGGCGACGGCGATGTCGCGGTTGCGGACTTCAAGCGCCCGGTTGGCGCGGTCGATATACTTCTTCACGCCCTCGCTCGGCGAAGGCGGGGTTGAATGGTCCATATTTCCTCCTGATTAAGTAGTGCGGGACATGCCGAGCAGCTCGGCGATGACCCCGAAACCAACCGCCATGCTTGCGAGCCAGATTGCCCATCCTGCGTAAGGGATGGCGCACAGGCCGAAGACGATTACGATACCGACCGGCGCGGCCCACCAGAGCGATATTTCGGGCGCGCCGAAGATACGGAACAACAGCCGCCCGGTGAACAGGCCGGCAAGGATCTTGGCGAGGTAGAGCGAAACCAAGTACGCGGCCGCGGCAATCAGGCCGGCCGGAATCGTGATGATGAGCGCAAAGGCGACGAGGATGCTCATCGGGCCGATGAGAAACCCGATGGCGCCGAACCCGACGGTGCGACCCCAATGGCCAAGCGAACGAGCGAGCCCCTCATTGAGCGCGTGCTTCCAGATTGCCACGAGGAGGAACCCGACCACGAGCGCACCGAATATCGAGAGAATCGTGAACGGCAGGAAGAACGTGACAAACGTGCCGGGCCGGGGTTTCATGTCCCGCATGTCTTCGATTTCCTTGGGTGACGGGAGCAGCACGTGGTCGATGTTGCCGAAGACCATGTCGGGGTTGCCGATATCGATCTTCTTGTTCGAACGGTATCGCAGGTTGCCATAGATGCGGGCGTCGGGCGTAAGCGTGAGTTTGTCGGCCACGGTTACGTCTACGTCGCCGTCAATCGAACCGGAGATGACGATCTCGTTGGCAACCGCCTTGACGTCGCCGCGCACCGTGCCGGCGATTTCGAGCGACCGGCAACCGGCGGCGACGTCACCCCGCACCTCGGAGTTCTTCCCGATGACGAGGTTCGCACAGCCGGCCAGCACGTCCTGGCCAACCGCGCCGTTGATGTAGATTGTGCCGGCGCCGGCCCGGACCGCGCCGCCGACGCGGCCGCTGACGTTGAGCGTCGCGCAGAGGGTAACAACGTCGCCGGCAACAGCGCCCGCGACGTCCACGCTCTGGGCGGCAAGGAAGAGGTTGCGCGTCACCGGGCCGGAAACGTTGACGGACTGGGCCCCGGCGATGGCGGAGCCGTCAAGCCTGCCCTCGATGCGGAGCATGGTGCCGCCGAAATAGATGTCGCCGATGCGCGTTTCTTCGGCCGGCAGCGTGTATCCCGGTTCGCTGACGAACTGGGCGGCAGAGGAAATAGTGAATAGTGAATAGAGAATAGTGAAAAGGCGAACCTGAAGGCGCGTCATACTAGTCCCGGTTCTTCTTCATCTCTTCGCGGATGCGCTCTTCTATCTTCCGGCCTAGTTCGTCCCAGTCCCGGTCGGATTCGGCTGGACGCTCCTGCTGGCGCCAGGAAGCAAGGCCTTCCTTGACGCTCTCGCCGACGTGACGGCCGACCCGGTCCCAGTCGTGCTCGTGCCGGCGGCGGCGGCGATGGCTGGCGCTGCGGATGCCGCCGCCGAGCGAAATCATGCAGCCGAGCAGGAAGCCTAGGTTGTAGCCCCAGCCGACGTTGTTGGGTTCGTAGACCCCGACGTCCTTCGTGAACAGGCTGACGACGAACGTGATGATGATAATCAGCCCGTGCCAGAGCCCGGCCCAGAAGTTGGCGGGCCTGCCGGTCTCAGTGCTGTAGCGGACGTTGCCGGGCGCGCAGCTCGTGACCAGAATCAGAAGCAGAAACCCGGCGAGCAGAATTTTCGACCAGTCGTGTGTCATAGCGGCACCTCCATTTTGGTGTGAGGTCATACTCTACCGCGGCAAACGCGGCGGTCAAGTGTCCGGTCAGTTCCCAAACCCGAGATTAACCACAAAGACACCAAGTCACCAAGCGAACCGGCCAGGACCCCGGAACCCGCGGCTGGCGCTAGTCCTGGTGCTTGCGCATTTCTTCGAGGATGCGTTGCTTGATTCTGCGACTGAGGTCATCCCAGTCGGTGTTTCCCGCATGTTCCGCGCTGCGCCACTCGGCCAATCCCTGGCTGGTGCCGGCCTGGATGCGCTCGCTGATTCGGTCCCAGCCGGCATCGGTGCGGCGCCGGTGGTGGTGCCGGTGAGCGGAACGCCGGAAGTTGCCCATCCGTGACATCGCCGCGGCGACAAGGAACCCAACTACGAATCCTATTACCGCAGTAATCAGGGTGTACCATAACTCGGCCCCGGAGTCAACCGGCGCACCGGTATCCGCGGGGCCGGCGGCACTGGCGGTCGAGCAGCCGGCGGCCAAAAGCAGCACAAGCAATCCGAGTAGCAGCCGGGCAGAAAATCGAGCACTCATCGTACCTCCAGATAACATAGTCAGGGTCATAGGGAAAAACAGGCGCATACTCTACCCGAACATTGCCGTTCGTCAAGCTGCCGGTTTCTCGGCAAGAATCGGGATCGGAGTCGACCACCAAGACAGGTATAGCGGGGATTGTCCGCCAGGAAGTCGAGCTTTTCCTGCTTCACCGTGCCGCAGTGCCGGCACCGGACGCGACGCAGTTCCAGCTCCAGATAGATGCGGAAGGGACCACAGGACAGGTCGCGGACTAAACGTCGCTGGTGGTCATAGCCGGACCGATGGACTGTACCACAGGTCCCGCAGACGACTTTTTTCCCCGACGTCTAAGCACGACGATTCGGACGACGGGGTCACCGAACGTACCTCTCACCTTGCGCAGCGGCCGGAAACCGGGGAAGGCATAAGCATCGGTCAGATGTTTGATTCTGCGCATGACGAGAATCATGCCAGATTTCTGAGCCTACCGCAAGCAATACAACATGCCGTCCTACAATGACTTGGGCCAAGACTCCCCCATCAAACTA
>JAPLUO010000066.1 GCA_026397595.1 Caldifarciminota bacterium | reverse complement strand
GCACGCGGCAGCGTGAAGCCAAACTTGCTGCCTTTGCCCGGTGCGCTCTCGACCCATGCCTCGCCGCCGAGCTTCTCCATGATGCGCCGGACAATCGAAAGCCCGAGTCCCTGTCCGCCGGTGCGCGCCTGTCCTAATTGCGTGAACGGGGCGAACAGCTTCGCCTGCTCTTGGTCGGTGATTCCCGGCCCGTTGTCTTTGACCCAGAACCGCACTTTGTTGCCAACCACCTCTCCGCCCAGTTCGAGCTTCGGCGGCTGTCCGCCGTACTTCATGCCGTTCGACAGGTAGTTGGCCCGAACTTCTTCAACCCACGGCGCATGCGCGAGCGCGACCGGCCACGACTCCGGCCGAACAACGGTCGGCTGGTACTCCGTCACCATGTAGGCCAGCCGACCCAGCGCGCCATTGATTGCCGCGTCCATGTCAACCGGCGTTGCCGCGACTTCGGTCTGCCTGACCCAGGCCAGGAGCAGCAACTCATCGATAATCGTATCCATCTTGCGGGCGCACTGGTTCATCGCGCCCAGGGAATCGGCCAGGTCCTTGTGGCTCACATTGTCACCCCGCTCGGTCAGGAGGTCGACGAAGCCGAGCATCGTTCCCACCGGGCCTTTCAGGTCGTGCGCGACGGTGTGCGCGAACGCGTCGAGCTCGGCAATCAGCTTGCCGCGCGCTTCCTTGGCCCGCTGCAGCGCGGTGATGTCCTGCGCGACGCCGATGGTCCCGACGACGTTGCCCAGCGCGTCGTGCAGCGGCTGGACGTCGCTGTCATAGGCGCGGCCGCCCGACTCGATAACGTAGGACGCGTTTCCGCCCGCCAGCGCGCGCCGGTGCGCGGCAATCGCCGGATGCTCGGCGTCGCGGGTCTTGAAATAGTCATACAGGTTCATCCCCACGACCTGCCCGGGCTTCAGGCCCAACTGTTCCAGGCCGGCACCGACCGACGAGGTGAAACGGAGGTCGCTGTCGGTGGTCCACAGCACAGCGGGCATTTGCTGGATCAGTACCGCCAGTCGCCGTTCCCGGTCCGCCAGCATCGCCTGGTCACGCTTCCGCTCGCTCGTGTCGCGGATAATCCGAATCAAGCCCTGCCGGCCGTGCCAGACAGTGCGGCCCGAACTCAGCTCCAGCGGCACCGTAGTTCCGTCTTTGCGGGTAATCGAGGTCTCGTAGTGCTCGGGCCCGGGTTCGCCGTCCAGCCGGCGCCGGAAGATTGATTCAAGCATCGGCCGATCGTCCGGCCGGGCCAAGTCCCAGAAGCTCTTCGCCAACAGTTCGTCCCGGGTGTACCCGGTAGTCAGTTCGGCGCGGCGGTTCACGTAGACGTTGCCCTGCTCGCCGGTGGCGATGATGATGCCGTCCTGCGCGTTCTCGGCCAGCGCGCGGAAGCTCTCTTCGCTCTCCCGGAGCGCGGCCTCGGTCCGCCGCATCTCGGTGACGTCCTCGCCCGAGCTGAGCGTGCCGGTGATGTTGCCCGCCTCGTCACTGAGCAGCGCGTTGTGCCACGCGATGATGGGCTTCGAGCCGTGCCGGGCCAGCACGGCGTTTTCGTGGTATTCGACCGGCGCGAGTTCGCCGGCCATGAGCTTCCCGAACGTCGCCTTGGCGTCGGCGCGCGCGGCCGCTGGCACGCACTTGTCGAACCAGTTCCGGCCCACGAGTTCCGTTTCGCTATACCCCAGCAGCTCGTACCCGCGCCGGTTGAGCAGCGTAACCGCGCCGTCGGCGTCGAGGGCGACGATAATCACACCGGCGATGTCGAGATAGCGCTGTGCCCTATCCCGTTCCGCGCGCAGCGCTGCCTCGGCCTGCTTCCGGACCGTGATATCCTCTTCGACCGCGACGTAGTGGGTGACCGTGTTGTCCTGGTTGGTAATCGGCGAAATCGAGACCGACTCCCAGAACAACTCGCCGTCTTTCTTCCGGTTGCGTATCTCGCCGTGCCAGAGCCGGCCCGCGGCAATCGTCTCCCACATCTCCTCGTAGAACCTGGGCGGATGGCAGCCCGATTTCAGCAGTCGCGGGTTCCGCCCCACGACTTCGCCCGGCTCGTAGCCGGTAACGACCGAGAAGCGCGGGTTGACGTACTCGATGCAGCCGTGGCTGTCGGTGATCATCACCGACGCCGGGCTCTGTTCCACGGCGCGGGTCAGCTTTGTCACCTGCTCGGCTACCCGCGTCCGCTCAATGGCATTATCGACCGTCGCCGGCAGGATCTTCAGGTAATTCCGGTCGTGGTCCTTAATGAGATAGTCGGAGGCCCCGGCCTTCAGCGCTTTGACGGCAATCATCTCATCACCCGAGCCGGTGACGACGATGACCGGTAGCGCCTTGGCCATCGCGATTATTTCGAAGGCGTCACCGTCGCCGATGTTAAAGTCCGATACGACCGCGTCGAACCGGTCCGCACCCAGGAGCATCCGCGCTTCGGCGACCGAACCGGCGACGACGTACTCGAAAGGGAACTGCTGCTCCGCGATGGACCGCTCGAACGCGAGCTGGTCCACCCGGTCATCCTCGACGATTAGAATCCGGTATCGCTCTTCATTCACGCTTCCCCCTTAGTCGTGACCGCAGTCTCGGCCGTCGTCCCTGCTTCGCGTCTCTCGTTTGTGTGGCCGATTCCGCCTCGGAGCATTCTGACCTTTGACATCTGCCTTTTGACTTGCGCTCTGTGGCTCAATGTCGGATTCGGGGTTTCCGTCCGGCGTCAGACGCCGGCATCGGGCAGCGTGAACCCGAACGTGCTGCCCTTGCCCGGCTCGCTCTCTACCCATGCCTCGCCGCCGAGCTTCTCCATGATGCGCCGGACAATCGAAAGCCCCAGTCCCTGGCCGGTGGCCCGGACCTGGTGCAGCCGGGTGAAAGGCGTGAAGAGCTGCGCCTGTTGTTCCGGCGTCAGCCCGGGTCCGTTGTCGCGGACGCGGAATCGGACTTTGCCGTCCAGGGTGTCGGCGCCCAGTTCCAGACGCGGCGGCTTGCCGCCGTACTTCATCGCGTTGGAAAGGTAGTTGGCCCAGACTTCTTCAATCCACGGCCCGTAACCGAGCGCC
The DNA here is from genome assembly GCA_026397595.1 of Caldifarciminota bacterium. Lineage (GTDB taxonomy): Bacteria > Hydrothermota > Tepidihabitantia > Tepidihabitantales > Tepidihabitantaceae > UBA2258. The sequence continues at coordinate 1,497 of JAPLUO010000066.1, read as the reverse complement.
ACCGGCCACTGCCCCGGCAGGATGACTTCCGGTCCGTACTCCTGCGTCATGTACGAGAGGCGCTGCAGCGCGCCGGACACCACCGACGCCATGTCAACCTGCCGCGCCTCGACCTCGGTCTTGCGCACGCCGGCCAAAAGCAGCAACTCCTCGATGATGCTGTGCATCTTCTTGGCGCTCTGGTAGATGGACTGCAGCGACTCGTCGACATCTCTGGAGTTCAGCTTCACGCCCTCGGCGGTGAGCAACTCGGCAAACCCAAGCACCGCGGACAGCGGGTTCTTCAAGTCGTGGGCGACCGTGTGGGCGAACGCGTCGAGCTCGGATATCAGCCGCTCGCGCTCCTCCTCCAGTTGCTTCCGTTCGGTCACGTCTTCCTTTACCGCGACGAAGTGGGTGATTTCGCCGTCCCGGTCGCGGACCGGCGATATCGATGAGAACTCCCAGAAGAGCTCGCCGTTCTTCTTGCGGTTGTGGAACTCGCCGTGCCACTCGCCGCCGGCGAGGATAGTCGTCCAGAGTTTCTCGTAGAACTCCCGGGACTGCTCGCCCGACTTCAGCACCCGCGGGTTCTTGCCAATCACCTCCTCGGCGCTGTAGCCGGTCAGTTGCGTGAACTTGGGGTTGACGTACTCGATGTGGCCGGCGGTGTCGGTGATGACGACCGTGGCCGGGCTCTGCTCGACCGCGCGGGTGAGCTTGCGCACCTGCTCCTCGGCCTTGTGCCGGCGGATGGCATTTTCGACGGTGACCGGCAGCTTCTTCAGGTACGTCCGTTCGTGGTCCTTGACCAGGTAGTCGGCCGCGCCGCTCTTCATCGCCCGGACCGCCACCTCTTCGTCGCCGGCTCCGGTCGTGAACACCAGCGGGATTCCCCGGGCAAGCTCGATGACGTCGAAGGCGGTGCCGTCGCCCAGTGAATAGTCGGTGATGACCGCGTCGTAGCGGTTCCGGGACAAGAGGTCGCGCGCTTCGGCCACCGAGCCGGCGACGTCATACGCGTACGGCGAACCCTGCTCTTTCACCGCCCGCTTGAAGGCGAGCTGGTCAACGGTGTCGTCCTCAACCAGCAGCACCCGGTATCGCTCGCCGACCTTGATCACCGACTCATCTCGCTTCGTCATGATTCTCCTTCCCTCCTGTCACATTCGTCCCCTGCGTCCCTTTGGTCTCATTCCCCTTCGGCAACGTGAAGTAGAAAGTGCTTCCCTCACCGACCTGCGACTCAATCCAGACTCTGCCGCCGTACATCTCGACCGCCCGCTTTACGACTGCCAGACCCACCCCGGTGCTGTCGGCGCGGTCACGCGGCTTCAGGGTCTGGAAAAGCTGAAAGACGCGCTGCCGGTCCTTTTCTTCAATGCCCGGTCCGTTGTCGCTCACGTAGAACTTCCAGGACCAGCCTGCCTCATTCGCCATTTCCCCTTTCCTCCCATTTGCCATTTCCCCTTTCCCCTTTTCCTCGGTACATCCGATCCGGATCAGGCCCTGCGGCTT
>JAPLUO010000449.1 GCA_026397595.1 Caldifarciminota bacterium | reverse complement strand
GAGCAGGGACACTTCTTCCGGACTCAGAACCGGACCAAGGAAGTCAACAAAACTCGACTCCATGACTTACTCGACGGAGGGTGAGGAGGTTGTCCTGAAGAGCCGGATGCGGGAAATCTGCAAGTCCGGTTCCGTGAGGGGCCTCGTGGTGGACTCCCAAGAGGGGTTGGCCACGAGGCCTACTCGACCGAGATGGCATTGGACACCGGTGCGACGTATACCATGATACCGTGGGACGTGGCCGAACGCCTCGGATATCGACCGGGAACTTCGGCAACAAGAGTGGCCATAACCACGGCCAGCACGATAGAGAAGGCCCCTTTGATTACGATAGAGCGGGTCCGGGTTCTCGACGTCGAGGCGCAGAAGGTAATGGTTGTGGTTCACGACCTGCCGTCCAAGAGCAGGGTTGACGGCCTGCTTGGCCTGTCGTTTCTAAGCAACTTCAACATTCACCTTCTGCTCAGAGACGGTTTGTTGGAGATCTGCGAACGGTGAATGAGGCGATTGTCGGTTGCCGGTCGCCAGCCGCCAATCGTCACTCGGAAATCGGAAAGCCGTAAGCCGTCAGCCCTCTTAGTCGCCCGCGCGCTGGCTTGACACTGACCCGTGCGCCGGTATCTTCTCGCGGTAATACCATGACCGAGTCGGCTGTATCTCAGCGTAGCGGCGGGCCCTACAACCCGCCCGCAGGTGTCCAGCCATGAGAACCAAGGCGCTGGACCGGACCCGTTTCGTGAACTACCGCGGTCGGGCTGACGAGTTCTTCCGCGGCATGCTGGATGAAGCATGGGCCGTGCGATACAATGCCGCTGCCCTGCTTGGCATTCACGCGGCAATAGCCCTGAGTGATGCTGTCGCAATCCACCAAGTGGGCAAGCGAGCTGCGGACGACGAGCACCTCAGCGCCGTAAGATTGTTAGAGATTGTCTGCCAAGGTGCAGGTATTGACTCCCGTGGAGCCATGCGACTTGGCGAAATCGTATCCGGCAAGAACGACTTGGCCTACAGCGACAGGTATGTGGCGATCGACACCGACCAAGTGCAGCGCATCCGGCGCAATGTGGAGCGGTTCTTTACCTGGGCATACAGAAACTTCGGCTTCCTGGGACCGGAGCCGGCACAAGGAGGATGACAATGGCTGGTCACAGTATCAGTGCCGCACGACCGAGGCGCGGGCCGGTGCGTGAGGAGCGATGTCTTGAACCGGTTGCACGATGCCTGATGCGCACACTACTCGTACCAAACGTCTATTTCAGCCGCGTCTGGCCGCCTCGTGAAGGCGCGGACGTCACCTGCGTTGACGTGGTGGCGATTGACCGCGCTGGAACCGGCGATGTACATGTAGTGGAAATCAAGATGTCGCTGGCCGACGCGCTCGCGGACGGCGTTCATGTAATCATGGGCGTGCCCGCCCACTACCGTTGGGTGGCGTACCAGGGCGAAGGTCTACGGCCGGTCGGCATGTCCGCCATGCTCAGCCTCCAGTCGGAGAAGCCGCTGCTGCCGAAGAAGGGCATGGGGCGTATCGGTGTGATAGAAGTGGTTCGAATGGCGGGAGGGGACCTCGGTGCGAACATCCGGCTCAAGGCCGAGCGGTTCCAGCCCGGCGACATAGACGCCCTTGTCCAAGAGTTCCAGCGCCGCGAGAAGCCAGACATCGAGTTCAAGGAATAGGCCTCATGTTTCTTGCTTCGCGCTCAGTTCTCACTCCGCAGGATTTCCGCCTTGAAGCCGTGAGCCGTAAGCCCCCTTGCGCGCCCTCGCGCTCCGAGCCCGCAAATCGTCACTCGCCAATCGTCACTCGGAAATCCCTATTGTGCCTGCTTGACTTGCCCGCCCCGCTTCTCCATAATGTCCGCGTGGTTCCGAGTCTCGCGCTGACCTCAAGGACGTGGAGATGCGGTGTTTCCGAAACCGTCCGCCCATGGAGCCATGCTTGAATTGACCGACACTGAGATAAAGGCACTGGTCGCGGAGCCCAAGACTTGGCCAGGGCGAGGACGCATTGAACTCAGGCGAGAAATGCGACACAAGAGGGCCGACAAGGAACTTGAGGCCCCATCAGGGCATTTCTTCAGGGTGTTCGTCCGTCAACTGGCCGAGGATCCGCTCGACTTCACGGTCGGGCTCGTCTTCCGCGAAAAGGCAACAGGCGAGACCGTCCGCCTGCTTCGGTGCAATGGTCCTCACAGGCATCCCAACAGACTAGAGGGAGAGACGATAGACAGAGCATGCCATGTGCACATGGCTACTGAGAAATACATTCAGGCAAATCGCAAGGAAGACGGCTGGGCGTACGAGTCGGCGGACTACCGAGACCTAGATTCAGCCATCAGCCATTTCGCCAAGGTCACCAACATCACTCCGATTCCTTACATAGGCAAGCCGCCCGCCGATGCACTGGAGTTGTTTAATGAGCGTTGACGTCCAGAAGGTACAGGCCCAGCTCGCTGATGCTATCAGCGCGCGTGTTCGGCTCGAACCGCTAGGCCGGAATACCTACAGGCTGATTACGCCGTTCGGGTTCGATGACGGAGACAGCCTCGTCGCGTTCATGGAGGTCACTGATGGACATGCCCGGTTCACGGACCATGGGCACACTCTGATGCACGTTTCGTACGACGTTGACATCACCCGTGAGGCAAGAACGAAGATACTCGACCGAGTTCTGGCAACGCACCAACTCAAATTCGACGACGGCGAGATTTCGACCGAGTGCGACCTCACGGCCGTCGCGACGGCTTTCTGGGACTTTGTTCAGGGCCTGCTGCACACGGCGGACATCGCGCAATGGAGAGTGGAACGTGCGGCGTCGTTGTTCTTCGAGGAGTTCGCGTTGTTCATGGAACAGCGCATCAAACCGCATGTCCCGACGGTTGCGAAAGACTGGCACGACAACCGCGTTGACGAAAGCGGACTGTACGGAATCCCCTGGGCGTGTCTGAACGGAGGAGAACCGCTCTTCGTGTTCCCCATCCTCACCACCGCTCATTGTGACCAGGCGGTCATCTCCTGCCTGAAATACGAGACCGCCGACTACAAGTTCAAGTCATTCGCCGCGTTTGAAGACATCGACAAGATCAACAGCCGCCCTCGCAACCAGTTGCTCGACATTGGGACCAAGACCGTCACCAGCTTTGACGCCCAGCGTCGGGAGCGTGCAGCGCGCCTGATACTGGATCACTTCGCCTCCCCGGCGTAGAGCCGAGGGACCCGCGGCACAACGAGGCGCGGGCACTTCCGACTTCACTATTCTGACATCTGACTTCGGCTGGCTGCTCCCTCCGCGTCAGCCACTCGACCCCTCGACCCCTTTCCCCGCCACTTCTGCCATCTGACATCTCTCATCTTCCATCTCACTTCTCCGCCGTCCGCTCACCTTCCTGTCCGCAGTTCTGCATTCTGGTCTCTGACTTCTGACTTCTGACTTGTCCGGCCCCCGAGTTTCATCCTTCCGCCTTCATCTTCATCCTTTGCCTCGCACTGGACATTGGAAACTGGCCCCTGAAAACTCGCAGTTCAGAGCTGCGATGAACGCTCGTCCGAACGTTCCTTGCGTCTCTCGAAGTACAGCTCGCCCTTCGTCTGCACGTATCCCGACCTGTGTCGCAACCGGCGTCGGCACGCGCGTCGGCACCCGAATCTCGCCTTCGATTTTAACCTTAACCTAAACCTTAACCTTTTCCCGAACCTCAGCCTTAACCTCTTCCTGTTCCAGAAGTCGTCCCAGAAGCCGTTCGAGGCGTCGTTCGACTCGTCTATCGGCTTCAAGTAACCGTAGTTGAAAGGTTTGGCGTACCGCGCGGCAGTTCGGCAGACACCTGCCCCCCAGGCAGTCCGTGGGCCGCCCACTCCACGGGAAAACAGTGGCTGGGGCCACGTCTGACACTACATATAGATGCCCGCCGACCGAGGCAAGGTCGCCCTGCCCGCTAGTCTGCAAACTGCCGTATTCTCCGCCATTCTGCCGGCCGCTTTGCCTTCGCTATTCTGACCAGTCGAGCAATTCGGGGCTGACACCGGGCCCGGCACATGGCCGCACACGCGGCTGCACCGGTGGCCGGACAAGGGGCCGAACAAACGGCCTGACCGATAGTCCGACACATGGCCCGACAAACGGTCCGGCAGAGGTCGGTCTGCGTGTAGGTCTGGACGTGTCGGCTGACGACGTTCTTCGTGGTTCCATGCATCGTCCGGCGCATGACTGTCAAAACCCCGTTCTTCATGGTCGTCGTCATGGAATCCTTCACGGCCCGACGCATCCGGGCATGAACCCGGGTGTTCACGGCATTCTTCATGGAATCCTGCAGGCAAGGGGAGACCATCTACCCCATGACGTAGGTGCCGCTCCCACCGCTGTACCCCGTGCCGCTCTCGGGGCCGGCGGTATCTCCTCCTAACCTTCCGACCCAACGGACCTTAGCTCCTGAGCCGCAGTCCACCCCTGCCAACCGCCGTTCGTTCGGTGCAAACGACGGAGGGGAGGCTCCGACAGAAACTCGGAGAGAAACTCCAAAAGAGGCTCCGAGAGAAACTCCAACAAAGACTCCAAGAGAAACTCCAACAGAGATTCCATCCAATACTCCGTCTTAGAATCTGTCATAGCCCGTTTCAAACCGCGTGCAATCCGCAAACCGACGCCGAGTCGCCCTGCTCGCTCCTGCGGTCGCGAAGCGTCATCCGACGAGAGGGTCTCGCAACTGGAAACTGGTAACTGGCAACTGGCACCTCGCGGCCCTTGGCCGCGATGCTACTTCTACAGTGTAGACTCTCAGCCTATCTCGCGGCATGATCCCGGCGTGCCTGAACGCAAAGGAGAATGCATGGATCGTGGGAAACACGGGCCGGCGCATCGAACCCGTGGAGGGACGGAGCGACGCCCCTCTTGCGAATGCCGGAACCGGCTATCGTATCGCCTGTTTCGCAGTTAACACTCATAGTGTGTAGACGACGCACATCCCTCGCCGATAATTACCGACCGTGTCCAAAAGGATACTTGCCCAGTTTGGCCTGAGGCTCCGGGGCCTGCGAAAGGCGCGGTCGTGGTCGCAGGAGCGCCTTGCGGAAGAGAGCGGCCTGCATCGCAACTACATCGGTGGCGTGGAACGCGGCGAACGCAACATCTCATTCGTTAACCTCCGGAAGTTGGCGGCAGCCCTCGGTGTAACGCTCTCAGACCTCGTGAAGGACGTGGACTAGCCCGTGGCGAAGACCCAAGCCAAGCATCGACGCCCGAAGCAGAAGAGCGCGGCTTCGAAGTTCCCTGTCGCTGAGAACAACCCGTTCGGCATAGACACTGCGCCCGAAGTCATCGAGCGCGACTCGTTCGTCGCGTCCGACCAACCCTCAACCACGCTGTTCACGCCCGTCTGGCAGGACTCCGAACATGGCGTCTGGCTCTATCGTGGCAACTGCCTGAGCATCATGGACCGCATAGTCGAACGATACCCGGACGGCATCTTCGACATGATATTCGCCGACCCGCCTTACTTCCTGAGCAACGGCGGTATCACCTGCCACGCCGGGCGCATGGTCAGCGTAAACAAGGGCGACTGGGACAAGAGCCGTGGCCCGGAAGAGAACCACAACTTCAACCGTGAATGGCTCAAACGTTGCCAGCAGCTTCTGCGCCCCAACGGCACCGTTTGGGTGACTGGCACGATGCACATCATCTTCAGTATTGGCTTTGCCATGCAGGAGTTAGGTTACAAGGTTCTTAACGACGTGATATGGTGGAAGACGAACCCGGCACCGCACCTCGCCTGTCGCTACCTACAGCATGCAACCGAGACCGCGCTATGGGCCCGGAAGTCAGAGGAATCCAGACACGTGTTCCACTACGCTGAGATGAAGCGATTGAACGGCGGGAAGCAGATGCAGAATGTCTGGCGTTTTCCTTCCGTCCCGCGACTGGAGAAGGCACTGGGCGGGCATCCGACGCAGAAACCAGTCGCACTGTTAAGAAGGATGATCGAATGCTGCTCGAATCCGGGTGACCTCATCCTGGACCCCTTCATGGGTAGCGGTTCGACGGGAGTGGCCTGCGTGGAAACCGGGCGGAGGTTCGTGGGCATCGACGTTGACCCCACATACTGCGAGACCGCTATCCTACGTACCGAAGCCGCCCTGCGGTCAACTCGACAGGGAAGCGTGTTTGGGTCCACTCGACTGGGCTCATCACAGCCGACAAAGACCGAAGGAGAACCTGCATGAAGACTTTCCGCGAGTTCCTAAGCGAGTTGGCCACCAGAATCGGGCTTCCCGTGCCGCAGTCCTTCTCCGGGCTAGATGAAATTCATCTCGCTCAGCACTTCCTCAACCGTCTCAATGAGTACTTCTACCAGACTCACAAGGGAATTGGCACGACCACGTTCCAGGGCGAGGAGCTGCAGTACTTCTCTGAGTTCCACAGGTTCTGGGAAGCTCACGGACTCCAGATCATCAACCCACAAGTTTGCTTGGATCAGGCACCCCGAGTAGCCGCCTGCCTCGCGAAAGCGATAGACCGCTACGGGAGAAACCTGTTGTCACTGACGCACCAAACGCACGGTCTTGATGCCCGTCAGATCGCTGCTGTTCGCTTTCTCACTGCCGCCCAAGACTTCAGGAAGCCCCCGGAAGACGCGTACGCCAAGTACCTGAAGGACCCGACGCGATTTGATCCCGGGCACGTCGCGGACGAACCGGCCGACTTCCTCAAGTTCCTCGGAGTTCAAGAGCAGGCCCAGAACGACAAACGCCTCAGCTTCGCCAAGAACGCGGCTGCCTTCCTCATGTCGCGGAGGGTCGACGGCCACGGCATAGCCGGCTACTACAAGAACGATGCAGTTCTAATAAGAGCGGCCTTGGTCGCTGAGAAGAACATGGGTTACGGCCTCAAGAAGGCCAACATGTTCATAAGGGACATGGTCGAGCTCGGAGTCTGGCCGGGGCTAACGAACCTGGATCAGGTAGACGTCGCCAGCGACATAAACACGATGAAACTAGCCTTGAGGACGGGAATGGTGAAGACGGACATACCCATCCTCTCCAGCTTCCTCGATATCTTCTGCCACCAGTATGAGGCGGTAGACCTTACCAGTGTGGCAGCTTGGAGGGCCGTCTGGAGCAGTTGGCGATTGAATAACCCGGCCACCGCTCCCGTCTCGCCCTGCTTCATGGACTTCGTGCTCTATCGCATTGGGAGAGAGTACTGCGACGACAAGGTGGTTGAGTACAAGTGCGACAAAGGCCACGTCTTCTACCACTTCGGCGCCGCCCTCAGGAACTGCCGTGTCTGCCAGTTGTCGGGTGATCGCACGCCGGCGATTCCCGGCAGTCGCTTTCTTCCATGCCAGCTTGACAACGCCAAGCTCCCCAGGGAAAACGGCGTGCTCCTGTTGAAACCCACCAACCTCCTCTACGTGTTCGACGGAAACTGCATACTCGAGCCCGTATGCAACCCGAAATCGTCGTCCTTCCGAGCACTGGACCCGCCAAAGTCCATCTCTATCAAGGGACGCACGGGCTGGACTGAGTCTTACGCCTACAAGGACAGAGGCGGCGGCGGGATGATGGGCTGATATCTGCCTGGGTAATTCTAGGGACGCAATAAGCAACTAATGACCTGCGGCGCGCCCGCGCATTTGACACGCCCGCCCGCGAGTCTTAGAATGCTGCCCATGACCGAGTCGTTTGCATCTTCCGATAGCAGCGGAGCCTGCACCCCGCCCGGTGGCGTCCAGCCATGAGAACCAGAGTGATTGACCGGACCCGTTTCGCGGGCTATCGCGACCGTGCCGGCGAGTTCTTTCTCGGTATGAACGACGAGGCCGAACTCGGACGGTTCAATGCCGCTGCCCTGCTCGGTATTCATGCTGCGATAGCTCTCTCCGATGCCGTTGCTGCCCACAAGGTTGGCAGGCGGGCCGCTGACGAGAATCACGCCACCGCAGTCAGGCTGCTCAAGGATGTCTGTCAGATAGCAGGCGTTGACCCCGCGGGAGCCAAGCGACTTGGCGAGATTGTATCCCGGAAGAACCATGTGGCATACAGTGACAAATACGTGGCGGCCGACACGGACGAATTGCAGCGCGTGCGTCGAGACGTGGAGCGATTCTTCACTTGGGCTTACAGGAACTTCGGCTCGGTACGGCCGGAGCTATACAAGGAGGATGACGATGGCGAGTCGTAGCACCAGCACCGCAAGACCGAGACGCGGGCCAGTGAGCCAAGATCGGTGTCTTGAACCGGTGGCCCGCTGCTTGATGCGGATGCTGCTGGTTCCAAAAGTCTATTTCGAGCCGGTCTTCCCGCCACCAACAGGCAGGCGCTCCGCGCGAGTGGATGTCGTGGCAATCGACCGCGATGGGACCGGAGACGTGCACGTGGTGGAGATTAAGCGGTCGTTGCCAATTGCCCTCGCAGATGGCGTCCGTGCTGTCACGGCGGTACCCGCGCACTACCGCTGGGTGGCCTATCAGGGCGAAGGTTTGCTGCCGCCCAACGAGAGGGCGGAGCTGGCGATGCTCTCGGAGAGGCCATTGCTGCCCGAGACGGGCATGGGGCGCATCGGCGTGATTGAGGTGGTCCGCATGTCGAGCGGCGACCTAGGCGCTAGAATTCGGCTCAAGGCCGAACGATACCAGCCCGGCGACATCGACGCGGATATCCAGGCATTCCTGCGCCAAGAGAAACCAGACATCGAGTTCAAGGAATAGGCCTCGTCCGAGATGAATACCACCCGCGTTTGGCAACGCCGCCCTGCCCGGCCAGTCGCCAGCCGCGAATCGTCACTCGCCAATTGTCACTTGGAAATCGGAAAGCCGTCAGCCGTGAGCTGTGAGCCGAAAGCCGTCGCAGCCAATTTGACACGCCCGCCCGCGAGTCTTAGAATGCTGCCCATGACCGAGTCGAAATCAGCTTGGACGAACACAACATTGCGCAGGATGTCCCCGAAATCCGCCCCTTCCTTTCTTCCTTCTTCCGTCCTTTCCTCTCTTCCTCCCTTCGCCCCTTCCTCAACCCCATGTCCGCCAATCGTCACTCGGAAATCGGAAAGCCGTCAGCCGTGAGCTGTAAGCCGTCAGCCGCCGCCTCCACTGGTCCGCTATGTTCCGTTCTCCTCCGCACTCGACCACTGGACCACACGACCACTTGGCCACTTCTTCCTTCCTTGACTCCGATGGGCGCAGGAGTAGATTCTCACCGGAATAGCATGACCGAATCGGCTGTATCTTCCAAAAGCGGCGGAGCCTGCACCCCGCCCGGCTTTATCGGAGATGAGATAAGCAAGATATCGTCCACCCTCGACCGTGCCAGGATAGAGGCTGGGACAGAAGAGTCCAGTCTTGCACACTGTGATCTCCCGCGCTAATCCATGTAGACCGTGAACCACATGCAGCCCGAGCTAGACCAAGCCTTTCTTTCTTGGCTTGTCGACATCAGACGTTGGTTCCATCGTCACCCTGAGGCCAGCTTCAAGGAGCACCATACCCAAGAGAAAGTGATGGAAATCCTAGGCTCGCTTGGGGTGGAGAACCGGGAAATCGCTAAAACGGGCGTCCTCGGTACCATCGTAGGGCGCAACGGAGGCAAGACGATTGCCCTCAGGGCTGACATGGACGCTTTGATGATGCAAGAACCCGAAACGGATTTGAACCACGACTACAAGTCTGAAAACGATGGTGTAATGCACGCGTGCGGCCATGATGGACACATGGCGATTCT
>JAPLUO010000275.1 GCA_026397595.1 Caldifarciminota bacterium | reverse complement strand
CCGGACCAGCGGAGTAAGCTGTATCAGCATGTTCACTTCGGTGATGTAGTTGGCAAACTGGCTGATTTCACAGCCCCACAGGCCGTTCATCATGGCGTACAGCAGTTCCAGCATCTCGTTGACGTCGGTCTTGCTGTAGCGAGTCAGCGTGCGTATGCGAAAGGCGGCCTCGACCAGGAATCCGCCGGAACCGGTCGCGAGGTCCAGGACCAGCTTGGGCGTGCGACCGCCCTCCTCGAAGCGGAAGAAGGCGTCTTCGCTCGTATACCCGACGCGGTCCCAGATGAACCGGATCATTTCGCGCGGGGTGTAGTATTGGCCCTTGTTCTTGCGGTCAACCCGCTCCACGAACTGTTCGTACACTGTGCCTAGCACGTCGGTGTCGAGCAGGCCGAGGTTGAACCGGGCCAATTCGTAGAGGACGTCGACGATGGTCTCTTCCGAGGGCGGGTCGTACCAGAAGTAGTTGTGGTGCGAGCCGTAGAGCCAGGAGTAGCGGTCCCCGGCATAGAGGAATGCTTGTTTCAGCACTTCCTGAATGCGCCGGCCAAGGGTCTCGTACCAGCGGCGGAACCCGCCGTTGTAGAGCCGCTGCTCCAAGAACTTCACGTCTTCCCACATACGGGCCACGAGGAAGCGGGTCATGGTGAAGTAGGCGACGCGCGTGACAAATACGTCGAACGCCCGGGCTTCGACTGAACCGGCTCGGGCATTCAGGTAGCGGTGCACCCGGTCGTCTTTGGCCAGGAGGTAACGGTGGTCGAGTTCCCAGGCAATCTGGTCGAGTTCGTGCAGCACCGACGCGCGATCGTCCGCATTGAACTTGGATTTCAGGATGCGCTCCAAGTCGCCCTTGAACCGGTTCGCGTCGTCAACCAGCAGGTGCACGATTCGGTGAATGGCAGCCACGAGTTCCTCAGGGTCCGGCTTGGGCAGCAGGGATACGTCTTTGCCCGCCAGCAGGAGTTCGACTTTCTTCTCGCGGGTAAGGTCCTTCCGGCGGAACTGGCTGACGAACTCGAGAAACATCTTGGTGTTCGGGTGGTCAAGCACGTTTTTCGGCTGGTCCCGGTACGTTCGATACAGGTCGAGCAGGCCGATGCGGTTCACCTCCAGACCGTTCTTCTCGTAGACGAGGATGTGGCGCATGTTCACAAGCACGCCGTGCTCGAACGGGGGCTTGAGGTATCGGCTGACTTGCGCTTGATGCTGCGTCAGGTCTACGGCGTCGGACCCTTTGGCTTCGAAGAAGAAGGGGTGCAGCAGCGTATCAATGGGCTGGAAATCGGGGATGCCGGTGCTGACGGCATGCTCGGAGACGAACTCGTCAGGCGGGAAGAGCAGGACTTCGCGGAGGAAGTCGGTGAGCAGCTTGGGCTTGATGAACTCGTCTTCGTCCGGGCAGCCGTCCGAAGCCATGTAGGATGAGTAGTCGGTGAACCGGCCATGCGAAAGCTGAGAGTACAGCTTCGAATAGCGGTCGAGAACCGCGACCGTCTTGGCGATGATACGTTCTGCTTCGTCCTTGGGGAAGGGATTCAGGCGTTCCACGCTGGGTTAGATTACAGCGGACATCACTAGAGTCAAGCAGACACGTCGCGTGGGCGTGAAGCGCCGAGGGATTTCCGTTCGTCGGTTTGGGCGAAGGTTCTGGGAGGTATCGGTGACACAGTTCCTGGCTCCGCTGGTCAAGCGAAGGAATAGAACCCAGGCGGTTTGAGCGAAGCCGCCCGGTGAGAACCGGGCGGCTGTCGTTGCAGTCCGATTCGGCTAGGGCTTGGGCTCGTTGATGCTGAAGTTCTCGAACCGAATCGCGGCGAGGACGTCGGGGTTGAGACCCCTCGCCGCCCATTTGTCCGCCAGCACTTTGGCCTCAATCGCCATGCTCTCACCGGTGATGCCCTTCTTGTTGCTCAACTTAAAGAGCTGGCGGGCAAAGCTGAGGTAGGGGGCTCAGGAGTTCGTCACAGCGGCTGGAGGACGGGGGTGGCTAGAAGCGGAACGAGACAAGGCGCGTGTCGAAGCAGACCGAGGTGCCGGCTTCCGGCGAGCCGACCATGCGGGCCGCGAAGCTCGGAGGCAGAAAGCGGCCCGGGCCGCTTCCGTACATCTCACTCGACGCCGAGATATTGAAGCCGACTGTGGCCAGGACCGGCGTCCCGACAGCGGCAAGGATTACGCCGGCGTCCCTGGGCAAGGACGCGTGTGTTCGGGACCCCAGATAGAACAAGCCTGCCGACACCACCGGTGGAGCCATGGCCAGGCCGTACGACCAGCCGGAACTGCCGCCCCAGCCAATCGCGTGCCCGACCCAGCCTGCGCCCACGCCGCTGCCGACGGCGTACGCCGCCAGCGTGACGCAGCCCCACACGATGACCTTGGTCTGGTCGGTGCCTCCGCTAAAATCGTTCCCAATTGCCACCACGGCGGTCACAAACAGCGGCGGCAGGGCAAAGGCAGCGCCGGTGCCTAACGCGCCGAGGCCCTCGAGCGCGTACGCGCCGGGTCCCGGCCTTGCGGCAGAAGGCCCGAATCGGTCTCCAAACACCTGCCCGGCAACCGGGCCCGGCAGGATGCAGAACAGCAGGACGGCGGACAGGATTGGACATCGCGTCATGTTCCCTCCCATATCAGAACCGCACGGTCAACCACCTCAACTCCGAATCCGTCAAGACCGTGGTTATCGGGGACGCTAACCATTTTGGGCGTCTCCTTCACGGCCGGGCGGGGTTCGGGGTTCGCCATCAAACGTATGCTACCGATTCAGGCCTTGATGTCAAGTCGGCGGGGCTGGACGGCCGACAGCTTGCGGCTCACGGCTGACGGCCTGGATCAGATTTGTCGCGCGCACTGTTACGTTGCCGTTCGTGTGCCTGCCTCGTCCGTCCTGAATCGCGACAAGTCTGAACTCTCGACCATCTTGCCAAGCGTCTTCAGCGTATATACCTTCCCTTCCGTGGCCAGCAGCAGTTTCTTCATGTCCTGTCGCCGCACGCGGAAGCCGCGACCATCTATGCAGGCTAGTATTACTATGTTATGTGTAGTCAATGAGAGGTGGAGGGAATTGCGTCTTGCAGTAGGGGCAATGTCCGATTAACCGGACCAGCCATGGCTGTATCGCTTGCAGTACCTTTTCCCACGTAGCACCAGAAGTTTTTT
>JAPLUO010000405.1 GCA_026397595.1 Caldifarciminota bacterium | reverse complement strand
TTCTCTTTGACCGCCAGGTCGCGGATGTAGCCGTGCAGTTGGTCCACCGCGCTGCGGGTGGCAAGGTCGAAGTTGGCGGAGAGCGTACCGGGACGTTTGTACTCAATGGTGAATCGGCTGAAGACCGCGTCGGCCGTGCCTGACGCAAGGGAGAACTCGGCGTGGGCAAGCGGCGGGATGCCGGCCTCAAGACAGAACCCGTCGAACAGCGGCTCGACCGCGTGGCGGAAGTCGGCTTCGTTCGGCTTGTTGGGCAGGAGGCCTTGTAGCTTCTGTGCGACCTTCTTGGCCCAGTTGCGGGTCAGGAGGTCGCGGGCCGGGTTAGACGCGGATGGGGGCGTACCCATGCGGCAAGAGGATAGGCGTCAGACATGGTAAGTCAAGCGGATGCAGGCCGCGGGATTTCCGAGTGGCGATTGGCGGGACGGTCCGGCTTCGCGCGGGTGCGGGTTTCGGAGGTTGCGAGACGGGTTTGAAACGGGCTATGACAGATTCTAAGACGGAGTATTGGATGGAATCTCTGTCGGAGTCTTTGTTGGAGTCTTTGTCGGAGTGTCTTTTGGAGTCTCTGTCGAAGTTTCTCTTGGAGTTTCTGTCGGAGCCTCTGTTGGATTTTCTGTTGGAGTCTCTCTTGGAGCCTCTGTTGAAGTCTCTTTTGGAGTTTCTCTTGGAGCCTAAGATGGAGTTTCTGTTGGAGTCTCTTTTGGAGTCTCTGTTGGATTTTCTGTTGGAGTTTCTCTTGAAGTTTCTGTCGGAGTATCTCTTGGAGTATCTGTTGAAGTTGGTTTTGGAGTCGTTTTGGAAGCCACTCCCCCCGTCGGGGGGGAGGTGGGCGCCCAATGCGGAATTGATGATTTTGGATTCTGGATTTTGGATTGCGGAAGGGCTGTAGATTGCGGGGATTCGGATAGTTAGCGAGATGCGGCGCGAGGAAAACACCCTCTTCTTGGGCCGGAAGACTGCCGGCCGAAGGTAGGTGCATTATTCTGGGGGCCAAAAGGCAGATTGCTTCTTGAGACCGAGTAATTCCGGTGACAGGTTTAATTGTCAAGGCCGAGGGTTCGGATTCCATCTCGGGGCACATTGGCTTACAGCTTACGGCTGACAGCTTACGGCCTTGAGGAGTTTGGCGAGCATCTTCTTCACGCTCTCATACCCGGCGTCCAGTTTCTGATGGGCGTCAGCGGGCGTGTAGCCGAGGGCTTGGGCTAGGTGTAGCTGGTAGCGCACTTCTTCGCACGAGCCGATTGCGATGTTCACGAACTGGGCGAACTCCTTGGCTCCTGAGCGGGCCGAGCCTTCCGCGAGGTTCATCGGAATCGAGGCAGCGGCACGTCGCATCTGGTCGGTCAGTCCGTAGGCTTCGGACCTGGGAAACGCGCTCGTGAGCCGGTAGACGTCCAGCACCAGTCGGTCTGCCAACTGGAACACTTCGTACTTCCGTATGTCTCGCATCGCTTCGAAGCCGTCAGCCGCTAGCCGTCAGCTGTCGGCCGCACTCCTTTGCGCTCATGGCTTGCGGGGCCGGCGGCGGGCGGGTTTGTCCGAGGCCACGAATTCGTTGCGCGGGATGCGGCGATGAGCCGCACGGGCCGGCACGACAGCAACAGAGGAGGGCATCTGCCGTGGCCGCATGCTCAGCGTGACCTGCGCGTCTAGCGCGAGCGCAATCTTCGCCATCGTCTCGATGGACAGGTTGTACTCGGTGTTGAGTATTCGGGTAATGTAGCCACGGTTCGTGCCCAGTTTCTCCGCCAGCTCGGTCCGCTTGAGCCCGCGGGCCTCAAGCAGCCGCACAAGGTCGTTGGCAAAGGCGAGCTTCATCATTTCCGCGACAAAGCGCGGGTCGTTCTCTATCTTGCGAAAGTGCTCCCGGAACTCCTCAATGCTGCTGATACTCATATTCTCTCCTCCAGATAGCGCTGCCTCAGCGTCTTTACCTTGGCGACGTGCTTGCGCAGTTCTCGCTTGCCCGGCTTGGTTTCCCCGTGCGTACAGACCCAGTCTGGACCGTACTTGAAGCAGAACAGCCGAATCGGCGGGTGTCTGAGTTTCATCTCAAAGATGTTTGACTCCAGCCGACGCAGCTTTTGTTCGTTTGGAATGAACCCGTCTGCTGCCAACCGGCACGCGACCGCCATCAGTCTGCGGAACGTGTCTTCCGGCAGTTCGTTCAGCCATTCTGCCGCTCCCGAACGGCCGTCCACAACCAGGGCAAAGACCGAGCATTTCTGTCCACGCGGGCATAGTTCTTCAAGCGTCAGCAATATGCTACCCTATAAGGCAACAGAGTCAAGCGCGGCTTTCGGGCGACGCGGTACGATACCGTTGACCACGGTGTAGTTCTATCCAAATCCATCCGCGTGTCAAGCGGAGGTGAGCGCGGCTGCGCCGCGAGTTGCGAGTTACGGGTTGCGAGTAGCGAGTTGGATCAGAATGCGGAAGTCCGGATTCTGGAAACTGGAAACTCGCGGCGCAGCCGCGTCGGCCTCGGCGGTCTTCGATTGCCGATTCGTGGCGGGATTCCACGGGCAATTCTGCAGGCAGTTCGGTGGAGGATTTGTCAGGCAGTCTGTCTAATGATCGTAATTCCGGGGACATCGTAATTCC
>JAPLUO010000040.1 GCA_026397595.1 Caldifarciminota bacterium | reverse complement strand
GCGACGAGCAGGACTGCAGGCAGGAACCGGCGCAGATTGTTCTTCACGCGTACCTCCTCGGGTTATTGCGTAGTAGTCGCGGTCTGCGCTGTAGGCATCATCAGCAGGCCGACGGAGAAGAAGGGGCCGCCGAGGCGCGTGTCCTCAGTCGCTTCCCCGGTCACCTGCGCGCCGTTCGAGAGCCGCCAGGTCGGCTTGAACGGCGAGTAGATGTAGCCGCCGCGCAGGGTGACGCCGAACCGCCCGGCCTTGGTATTCACGGCCAGCCCCAGCTCCAGCGCGCCGAGGCCGGTTAGTTTCATCCCGGACGAGAAACTGACAGCCTGGGGCGCTCCAATGCCGAGCAGCTCATCAAGTGAGAGGCTGTCGGATTTGGCGCGGACGTTGAACGACTGACTCAGGCCGCCGAGCCCGATCAGCGGGACAATGGTCAGGAAGCTTGCCGGCGCCAGCTTCACGCCCAGTTCGCCGAAGATGCCGGTGGCGTCGGTGCGAAGCTGGTAGCCTTCGTTCTCAACGTCGTCCAAAGTCCGAAAGAAGAGCGGGCCGACGAGGAACGAGCCGGTGAGGGACCGAAGCTCAAGGCCCCAACCGAAGTGACGGCTGCGGGCCTCGGGCATGCCGTGTTCCGCGAACTTCGCATTGAACCCGCTGACCTGCGGCTGGTACGCGGCGGCAAAGGGGATTAGCCACGCCTCGGGCGAATCATCCGCCTGAGCCGGAACCGCAGCCAGCGCCGCGAAAAACAGGACGATCAAGGTTATTCGCATATTCAAGACTCCTTACAGGCTAGTATAGGGCGGCCGCGTCGAGTGTCAACTGACGGAAGCGGGGGCGGGCGCGAGCAGACCAAGCAGACGATCTTGCTCCGGCAGTGCCTGTCGCGGGCGCGGAGCTGCAAGCCGCAAGCTTCAAGCTCAAGCGCAAGCCGGAAGCTGTCAGCCGTTGGACGTCAGATGCGCGGGAGGAATCAAGGCAGACTGACCTTGACACGAATCCGAGTCATATTCAAAGTGTCCCTGAAATCACTCCGGGGATCGAGAGATAGAGGGACGAAGGGATAGAATGGCGGAGCGAGGAACCGGGCCAGGTCAGAATGCGGAGACCACAAGTCAGAAGTGACACAGGGGCAGTACAGCCTGGTTTTCAGCGGTCAGGGGTTGACGTTGACGTCGAAGGCGGGCGCGGCTCGCGCCCGTGGGAGCAGTGAGCAGTTAGCAGCCAGCAGATGTCGGAGGGCGGCAGTCGAGTCAGGAGAGGCCCGGGATGTCGAAGATGACCAGGGCAATCGCGGCTAAGGTGTCGCGGTCGAGGGATTCGGCTTCCCACTGGTCAATCAGATTGGCTGTCTGTATCTGAAGGCTTATGGCTGTGTATCTGCGGGCGCAGCTACCCAGGCTCTGGGCGAACGCGAAGTAGTCTGTGAACCGGTCGGTGGGCACGCGCCGGGCATCGAGCAGCCCGCGCAGCCGGAACCCGATGTCCTTTGCGTGTCTTGTGCCCGCATGGTGTCGGGCCGACTGTTCTTCGATTGTGGACCTGCCCGTGAGCCGGACCCGGTGTCGCCTGAGCATCTGTTTGTAGGTCGGCCTGCGCTTGGCGACTGGCTTTGGACCGGGTCTGGTCTTGCGCCCGGGCTCGCGCCTGGGTTTCATCTGGTACCCGGCGTTGTGGAACGTGAGGTGGCAGTCGCAGAGGATGAGCTGGAGCAGGTTCGGGTTCAGGCCGAAGTTGGCCCATTTGCGGACCTGACTATGCGGTTAACTCATCATGCGTAAGCAGCGGCGCGGTGGCGCAGGCAAGCAGAAGCCGGTCGAACAGCTCGGCCTCACGATGCCTGCGGTTGAACCGGTAACAGAACTCTGCCAAGTATTGCTGGATGTGCTTATCTCCCAGCCCGTGGAACGTTCCTGCAATGAAGGTCTTGGCGTTGGAGATAACGATGTGCGCCCAATACAGAACATCTTCCTTGGTCCTGCCAGGAGCAACGGTCGGCTCGTGCTGGAATCCACCTTTGACCAAGCCGCGGTATACGCTGAGTCCATCGGTGCGGACCGTCGTGCCGGCCGCTATTCCCTCGTCGGCAAACGTTCTGACGCTACGCGTATCAAGACGCTTGACTATCTGCATCTTGGCAAAGCGCGGTCGGCTGTCAGCGGTGACTCCAACGGCAACAAGAGCTTTGGCGCGCCCCGTGCTGCGCCCACGCTTGCCTGTATCTGGGGCTCCGAAGTAAGCCTCATCCATCTCCACGATGCCGTCCAACCGATAGCTGGCGTCCCGGCAGGCCATCGCCGCCCGTATCTTGTGCATCATCAGCCACGCACGATGGTACGGTATCCGAAGGTCCTTGCTCAGTTGCAGCGCCGAATGGCCGCGCTTGTCCTTGGCAGTCAGAAAGATCGCCCAGAACCATTCCTGCAGCGGCGTACGGGTTCGGTGGAACATCGTTCCCGCGGTCACCGAGGCTTGGCGCCGACACTTCCCACACTGCCACAGTGCTCGCGTCTGAATTCTCCCTGCGGCGGACGAGCCACACTGCGGGCACACAAACCCATTCGGAAACCGGACGCCGACCAAGTACTCATAACAGCTGCGCTCGTCAGGGAACCGGTTCTGGAAGTCCAGCAGCCCCATGCTACGATACGCTAAGGGGCGCTTTTCGGGTGTTACCGAGCCGGATGTCTTCAAAACGCATTGATTCTACAGAACTTGGCTGATGAGTAAACCGCATAGTCAGGTTTGCGGATGGCCTGCTCGAGTTCGTGGACGAGCGGTTCCCGGGTGCGGGTCCTGAAGGCCTTGAGCATTTCATCAGCGTACCGGTTGTACATGCCGAGTTCTTGCAGGGCAACGCCGAAGCGGTTGATGCGCAGGTTGATGATGTCTTTCACCATCAGCCTGACCCGGGCCGCGCTCCGGCGATACACGCAGAGCGGGTATTCCGACTTGCGCAGGCGGACGAACACGGTCTGGGTCTCAGAGGTCAGAAGCAGGCGACGCATGGCGGGAAAGCACCAAGTTCCAAGGAGAAATGACGAAGGGAGGGGGCGGAAAAGAACCGGGGAGTTAGGAAAGAGAGACCACCTGACATAACATACGTATTATCCTCATGTTAGGCCTTGGTGCAAGCTCAATAATTCGGGGATAGGGGTCGTGGGGTCCGTGGTGTGCCAAGTCGTAGTTGCCGCCATGGTTTGCGCCATGATGGCGATCGTGTCCGAGATTGCGTTAATGACCGTGACCGATGTCGTGACGGCGACTGTGATGGATACCGTGATGACTACCATGACCCAGACCGCGGTTCGTGCGATGACCCGTACAATGATGGGCGCTACGCTCACGGCCGTGAGCGGAACCATGATGAAGGTCATGATTGGAGCCATGAAGACGGTCATGAAGAGGGCCATGATGACGGCTACGATGAAGGCTATGATAACGGCCATGATGAAAGCCACGATAGCGGCCATGATGACGGTTGCGATGACGGCTGCGTTCGCCTTGACTTCCCGTCCTACTGCCATATTCTCAAACCCAATGGGAAACGCCCCGACTCCGTCAAACGTCTGGTTGACCACTTCGACCAGAACCGCGACGCCTATCTCTCCGGCAGCTACAACGAGACGCAGCTCCGCCACGAGTTCCTTGGCCCGTTCTTCGAGGCCCTGGGCTGGGACGTTGAGAATCGGCAGGGCAGCGCCATGCCTTACCGTGACGTCATCTTCGAAGACTCGCTGAAAGTCGGCGGCGCGACCAAAGCGCCGGACTATTGCTTCCGCATCGGCGGCATGCGCAAGTTCTTCGTCGAGGCCAAGAAACCGTCGGTCAACATCGCCACCGACGCAGGCCCTGCCTTCCAACTGCGCCGCTACGCCTGGAGTGCCAAACTGCCGCTCTCAATCCTCACCGACTTCGAGGAATTAGCGGTCTATGACTGCCGCTCGCGCCCGGTCAGGACCGACAAAGCCTCGACCGCCCGCATCAAGCTCATCCGGTACAGCGAGTACCCTGACCGCTGGGACGAACTCTACTCCGTCTTCTCGCCCGAGGCCATCAGCAAAGGAAAAGTGGAAAG
>JAPLUO010000161.1 GCA_026397595.1 Caldifarciminota bacterium | reverse complement strand
TTTGCGGGTCTGGGACCGGTTTCTCTCTGCGAGTCTCGCACGGGTCATGCGCTCACGTAGGCCGCCTTCCGCAATGAAGGCCTGCTCCAGCCTGCTGATCTGCCGGTCGAGAAGGTAGCCGGTCACTTTGATTAGTCCGATGACCGTGTTCGCGGCGATGGCCGGGTCGGCGTGCTCCAGCAGCGCCCGGAACGTCTCGTAGTTCGCGCCCGGCGTTCGCACGAGTTCCCTGAGGTTGTGGACGTGCGGATTGTCCTTGTCCCATTCCTCCAATCCTCGCAGCCGCAGGAAGTCCCGGTAGTCGGCCAGCAGTTCCTCAATGCTGGCCCGGGCGACGTTGGTCAGCTTGATTTCGGTTTCCTTCGACGTCCCGGACGCCATACTGCCCTCGATGATGTTCTGTTTGCATGAGCGGGCAGCCTGGACCATCTGGTCAACGGTACGGTCGCGGCGTTCCAGATACCGGGCGCAGAAGCGAACCGTGGCGTCATAGATTACCTCGGCCCGTTGATAGGAGAGCAGGTTGCGGTAGCCGCCGTGGGGCGGGATGAAACCGGAAGGCATGGTCAGGGAGTTCCCGGAGAGGACAGAAGCGACAGAAGGGACAAGAGGGACCAAAGCAGGCAGCCTTGGGTCCCTATCGTCGCTTGGGTCGCTGCGTGGGTCTTTGCCGGCATGTGTCCTCTGTATGTAGATTAGGCCGGGGAGGCGCAGTGTCAAGCGGTGGCGCAGCACATAGCTACGAAGCGCGATTGGCTGGGTTGACTTCGCGCCTCCGGTTCGTATGATTTCCGACTCATGCAACAGAGTTCAATCGGCATCCGGCGCGAGGATAAGAACGCCTGGGAGCGCCGGTCGCCGCTGATACCGGAGCAGGTCGGCCAGCTCATCGGTGAGCAGGGGCTCTCGTTCGTGGTTCAGCCTTCGGAGATTCGGACTTTCAGCGACGCGGAGTTCCGCGAGGTCGGGGCAGAGGTAGACGATGACCTGTCGGGCTGCCCGGTCGTGCTGGGCATCAAGGAGGTTCCGGAATCGGCGTTCCTGCCCCGGCACACGTACATCTTCTTCTCCCACGTCATCAAGGGCCAGCATCACAACATGCCAATGCTGAGGCGGATGATGGAACTGGGCTGTTCGCTGATTGACTATGAGAAGATGACGGACGAGGCGGGAAGACGGCTCGTGTTCTTCGGCCGTTTTGCCGGCCTCGCCGGCACGGTTGACACGCTGGCCGGGCTGGGCAAACGGCTGGAATTGCAGGGAGTGAACACGCCGTTCAGCCGCGTGCGGCTGTCGCACGAGTACGGTCGCGTTGACCTGGCCAAGGCCGCGGTTGCGGAGGTCGGTTGCGACATCGTGGAACAGGGCCTGCCTGTAGAGTTGTCGCCGTTCGTGGTCGGCGTCGCGGGCTACGGGCACGTAGCCAAGGGCGCGTGGGAGATGCTGGATGCGCTGGGCGCGACTGAGGTTGACCCGGTTGACCTGCCGGCGCTCACTGCCAAAGGCGACCGCCACGCGGTCTACCGCGTGATGTTCCGCGAGGAACACATGGTCGAGCCAATTGAGATTGGACACCGGTTCGACCTGAAGGAGTACTTCGGCCACCCGGAACTCTATCGCTCGAAGTTCGAGGACCACCTGCCGCACCTCTCGGTTCTGTTGAACTGCATCTACTGGGATGAGCGTTACCCTCGGTTGGTGACGAAGTCGTGGCTGAAGCAGGCGTTCGGCGACGGCCGCAGGCCGAAGCTGGCGGCAATCGGCGACGTCTCGTGTGACATTGACGGCTCGATTGAGGCGACGGTCAAGGCGACCGAGCCGGGCGAGCCGTTCTTCGTGTATGAGCCCGAGACCGGCGCGGTCCGCGACGGGGTCGAGGGTGAAGGCATGCTTTTGATGACCGTTGACAACCTACCGTGCGAGTTGCCGTTCGATTCGTCGCGGGAGTTCGGGGTCGCGCTGGTGCCGTTCGTGCCGGCGATTGCGCGCACCGATTTCGGCCTGCCGCTGGAGAAGCTGGACCTGCCCGGACCGATACGCCGGGCACTAATCCTCCACCGCGGCAAATTGACACCCGAATACAGCTATATTGAGAAGTACCTGGGGAAATGACCAAGTGCCAAGTCCCAATGACCAATCAAGCCCGAATGAGCCAATGCCGGCTTCCTTCCCTTTTCTCCCTCTCCCTCAGGGAGAGGGTGGGGGTGAGGGTGGTGTCCAGCCAGGGCGCGAGTGTTGTACGATAAGCGAGGAACTATGAAGAGAATTCTTGTCCTGGGAGCCGGGCTGGTGTCGCGGCCGATGGTGCGATACCTGCTCGACGTGCCCGATTTTGAAGTGACTGTGGCAACCCGGACCGTGAGCAAGGCGCAGGAGCTCGTGGCCGCGCACCCGCGCGGCAAGGCGATTCCGCTGCTGGTGGACGACGAGGCGGCGCTCGGCCGGCTCGTGGGCGAGTGCGACCTGGCAGTGAGCCTGTTGCCGTACACCTATCACGTGAAGGTGGCGAACCATTGTCTGAAACACCGCAAGCCGCTCGTTACGACCTCCTACGTGAGCGACGCGATGCGCGCGCTGGACGGCCAGGCCAAGGCGGCGGGGCTCATCTTCCTGAACGAAATCGGGCTGGACCCGGGCATCGACCACATGTCAGCCATGAAGATAATCCACGACGTGCAGAAGGCGGGCGGCAAGGTGGCGAGTTTTGAGTCCTACTGCGGCGGCCTGCCTGCGCCCGAAGCGAATGACAACCCGCTGGGGTACAAGTTCTCGTGGAGCCCGAAGGGCGTGGTGATGGCGGGTAGAAACGACGCGCGCTATCTCAAGGACGGCAAGGAAGTGTTCGTGCCGGGCGCGGACTTGTTCGGCCATCGCTGGCCCCTGAAAGTGGCCGACGCGTTCGAGTTCGAGGCGTACCCGAACCGCAACTCGCTGCCGTACATCGAGCTGTACGGCCTGGCCGGAGTGAAGACGATGCTGCGCGGAACCCTGCGCAACTTCGGCTGGTGCGCGACGCTGAAGGCGATTGCCGACCTCGGAATCCTGAAGGACGATTCGGTCCGCACCGGCCTCGGCAAGCTGACGCCGGCCGCGTGGCTGCGCCAGTACGCGCCGGGAAGCGGGACGCTGCGGCAGGACGTGGCAGCGAAGCTTGGGCTCAAGGACGGCGACCCGGTGTTCGAGAGGTTCGGGTGGCTCGGGCTATTCGACGAGAAGCCCATCGATCTGCAAGAGGGCTCAAACCTCGACATCCTCGCAAAGCAGATGCTGGACCGGATGACCTTCAAGCCGCGTGAGCGGGACATGGTCGTGCTGCACCATGAGTTCGTGGCCGAGTACCCCGTGGCAAAGTCCCAAGTCCCAAGTCCGAAGTCCAAAGTCGAAGGGATACACTCGACGCTTATTGCGTTTGGCGAGCCCGGCGGCGATTCGGCGATGGCGCGTACGGTCAGCCTGCCGGCGGCGATTGCCGTGCGGATGATTCTACAGGACGAGTTGAAGCTCACCGGCGTACAGATTCCCGTCGTGCCGGAAATCTACGAACCGGTCCTGGCCGAGCTGACGCGGCTGGGCATCGAGTGCAAGGAGCGAACGGTCCCGACCTCCTGATCTCGCGGTCGCTGGGCGCGGGACACGTGGACATGACCGAAGTCCGTTGAGGATTTCGGGTCGTGTCCCGACCCTGTGCCGATTATTGGTCGCTGGCCGGAGGTTGCTCGCCGCGAGCCGCCAGCCGTCAGCCGACTCGGCCCGGCGTTTCGCGTGAGGCGTGTGGCTTGAAGTGGAGCGCGTCGAGCGTTCAGCCTCGGGCCTCTCGCCCTCCGTTCTCGCTTGCTTCGGGAGGAAACGACGTGCTTGACAGCCGGTTTCTCCGGAGTAGCTTGTACTCAAGCTCGGACGGTGCCGCGCCCGGATTCCGTCCGCCTGACCAGTCATCACCTCCCGCGCCCACCGCCCGGCCAAACGAAAGGGGTTGAGATGAGTGCGCCGAGAGAAGCTTGGTTTGTCCAACCGGTGAAAATCCGGTCTGAGCGAAGGCTAGCAGCCGGCTCAGAACTGAACCCTGCACCTGGCCGGGTAACTGGCCATCGTGAAGCCAGGGGGATGGGATACAGAGCCACAACGCAAGTGAAGGGATTGAGCCCCGAAATACCTGTCATCCCGGTTGCCGATGCTTTTCATTGTGCCGCAGGCAATACTCTCCGCTCCGTTATGCGAGGGGCGGCGAGACCGGTGGGGTCTGAGACCGTGGCGAGGTATCAAACGGACAAGTCAGGAACTCGGGAGACCCATGACGTTCCCGCAAGGGTATGGGCCAACAAGCCGCCTATCAACGGCAAGGAGGCTCAGATGGCGTCACGGGAGTCGGACCAGCT
>JAPLUO010000381.1 GCA_026397595.1 Caldifarciminota bacterium | reverse complement strand
TCGAGGAGTTGTCCTGGACGAACACAACGAAGTCGCAGTGACTCGCCACCCAGGACGACGAGACAGTGAAGTCCCGTGTCTTGGTCAGGGAGTCGCCGGCCGCAATCGTTACCGCCTCACCGGACGAACTGGGCAGCATCGTTCGTTCTACGTATTGCAGGCTGTCCATTCCCTGCCACGGGTAGTAGATGTGACTCTCGGTCAGCACAGAGTGGAGCTGGCCGGAGACCGAGCTTGCGCTGGTGTTGTTGACCTTTATGGTCAAGGTGCCGGTGCGGGCGGTCGTGTCGTAGGTGATGGAGAGCGCGATGGTGAGCGGACTGGCCACAGTGATGCGGGTGTTGTAGTAGTCGAGGTAGGTCGGGTACATCGTGCCCGTATGCTCGCCGCCGACAACCTTGTTGATGCCATCGAGTACCACGGTCGGGTAGCCGCCTATCGAATAGTAACTCAACCGGGCTGCCGCGTCGGCCGTATAGTAGGGGTCGCCGCTGTTCGACGCGTGGTAGGCAATCGGGACTACCGAGTCATACGAACGGAAGTCGAGCTCGTCGATTCCGCGCGCCGCGCCCGGGCAGTATGTGCACCAGGTCGCGGTGACGTCCTCAATCACCATCACCCGCTGGCTGGCCGAGAGCGTCAACGGGACGAGCAGGACCAGTACGAACACTGACAGATTCTTCATTCAGACCTCCTGTTTCTCCAACGTTTGACGGACAGTCATATCTTTGAACTGAACTGGCGAATGCGCTCCCAGTCCCTCTGGACGACACCGATTGCCAGCATGGCAACGGCGACGACCAAGCGCTCCGAGGCTGATCAGCAGACCGAATCTGCCTGTTGTCCGGCTCAGGTTCGCCTACCTCGTCACCACCAGCTTGTTGACGGCCCCGCCGGCGTCTGACGCCAGACGCACGAAGTATGTGCCGGCCCGGACCGCGCTGCCGCCGGCGTCGGTCAGGTTCCAAGACAAGCATCCACTGCCTGCCAGGCCGGAACCCAGTCGCTGGACCAGGCGTCCGTCCACATCGTACACGGAAAGGCTTCCGGTGGCCCCAACCGGGACCTGGTAGTTCAACCGGGCCGTGGATCTAACGAGACTGCCGGAAGGCGCGACGTGCCAACCGGAGAGGGCGCGGTCTTCCTCGACGCCAAGCGCTGCGCCTGCCTCGACGTCATCGATGTACCAGCCTTCGGCGGTACCGTTGTAGTCGCTGATGAAGCGGTAGCGGAGTTGCACCGTCTGACCCCGATACGCGCCCAAGCTCATGCTCTCTTGGTACCAGCCGCCGCTCGCCCCGAAGTAGCTCATCAGCGGCCACCAGAACCCCGAGCCGTTACCTATCTCAAGATACCCGATGTCGCTCCCCATCTCGTAGTATACGTAGAACTTCAGCGTCGTGTCGCTCCCCACCGTGAACAACGGCGTCATGAGACGGGAGTCGTTCTCATTCGTATACTGGTGACTACCGTCCACGCCGCAGTACCAGCTTGTGCTCTCCGACTGGTAGGTGTACGTGCTCTGGTGCCAGTTGTCTCTGATTCCCGAGTGCGTCCACTGGCCGATGCCGTGTTCCATGTTGTCGGCGAACCCGTAGGTCGTAGTCACGTTCAGCGGGAAGCTCAGGTTGGCGGTCGGCGCACCGGTCGCGGCAACCTCAAGGTTCATCGTCGCCAGGTGCGGGTTCGGACAGCTGTCCGCCACGTGAATCTGGAACGGCGTGGTCGAGTAGGCGCTGGCCGCAGCCGGTACATCTGGGAAACCGACGTTGGGCGTCGAGGAGTTGTCCTGGACGAACACAACGAAGTCGCAGTGACTCGCCACCCAGGACGACGAGACAGTGAAGTCCCGTGTCTTGGTCAGGGAGTCGCCGGCCGCAATCGTTACCGCCTCACCGGACGAACTGGGCAGCATCGCGCGTTCTACGTAGTGCAGGCTGTCCATTCCCTGCCACGGGTAGTAGATGTGGCTCTCGGTGAGCACCGTGTGGAGTTGCCCACTCACCGAACTGGCGCTGGTGTTGTTGATCTTGATTGTGAGCTGGCCGGTGCGCGCGGTCGTGTCGTAGGTTATCGAAAGCGCTATCGTCAAGGGACTGGAAACACCCATGCGTGTGCGGAAGTAGCTGAGGTATGTGGGGTACATCGTGCCGGTGTGCAGGCCGCCAATGATCTTTCTACTGCCGTCGAGCACGACGGTCGGGTAGCCGGTTATCCCGTAGTAACTCAACCGGGCTGCCGCGTCGGCCGTATAGTAGGGGTCGCCGCTGTTCGACGCGTGGTAGGCAATAGGGACTACCGAGTCATACGAACGGTAGTCGAGCTCCTCCATTCCACGCGCCCCGCCCGGACAATAGGTGCACCACGTCGCGGTGACATCCTCAATCACCATCACCCGCTGGCTGGCCGATAGCGTCAATGGAACGAGCAGGACCAGTGCGAGTACTGACAGATTCTTCATTCAGACCTCCTGTTTCTCCAACGTTTGACGGACAACGCGGGCATCGCCGGTGACAGGCACCGGCATCCCGCTGCACGGACGAACGGGCCTAGACCAGGCCCATACAAGAAAGTCATATCTGGGACGCGAAACGGTGGATCGTCTCCGGGTCGCCGAGCTTGACGCCCAGCGCCAGCGCCACGACCCCAGCGACTGCAATCACAACGAACGCTATCTTCCGTCTCATCTCGGCCAGGTTCTCCTTTCGAGCAGCTCGTCTTGGTGGAAGCGACCTCGTGGGGAAACAGGGGTGTGGTCCGGGTCCGGAGACAACCTGTCTCCCATCGTCACTGAAGTCACGAATTCCACCTCCGGCCCAGCAGCAACAGACACGTCACTCCGTTCACGGCCGCGCTCCGTTCCCGGCGCTCAAGGCCGCGCCGAGCGCACCGGGTTTGAAAAAGAGCCGGCAGACACAGTGCCCGTCTTTGGCGACTTCGTCTTTCAAGGTCGGGCAGGGACAGAGCACGTCCTTTGCGGGGTCCAACGGATGTGACTGCTTACACGGGCAATAATACTTGCCGTGCTCGGCGAAGTTCTTCGCCAGCAGGCTCGATACCTTGAGCGTTCGCTCGATGTCCGGGTTCAGGACGTACCCGAGTTCCGCGCCGACCTTGCGCGCCCGCTCGATATTGGCTGTATCCTTGTCTGTCAATTCCATGTTCCTCCTGTCTTGTCAGCCGGCGGCAGGCCGTCCTGCCGCCGGCTCGAAGCTCCGCGTCACTTCTGCGCGATATAGAACCCTCTGCCGACCTTGTGCGCGTAGGCTGCCGCACGCCAGTCGGTCACAAGCTTCTCGGCAAACGCGTAGATGTCCGGGCCATTGGCCTTGATGATTCCCTCTTTCGCGTCCTTGGTGACGGTGCGGACGTAGTCATCCCAGCAGCGAGCGTACGCCTCGGTTTCATCCTTGGCGTCCAGGACCTTGAACCCGACCTTCTTCATCGCCTCCTGCCAGCCCGTGAAGCTCTGCATGTTCGGGAAGGCCATCATCTCCATCAGGCCCTTGAGTTCGGCGTCGGCGATTTGCCCGGTGACAATCCAGTCGGTGAAACCCAGCTTCCCGCCCGGCTTCAGCACTCGGAAGGCCTCAGCAATGAGCTTGTCCTTGTCGAGCACGTGGCACCACGCTTCCTGGCCCCAGATGATGTCGAACGTCTCGGCCGGGAACGGCATGTCCATCGCGTTGCCCCGGACAAACAGGATTGACTTATCGAGCCCGGCGGCCTTGGTGCGCTTGTTGGCCTCTTCGTTGTAGGCGTCGGTGAAGTCGAGCCCGGTGACGCGGACGCCGTGGTCCTTCACGATATGGCGGGCCGGCGCGCCCAGCGCCGAACAGACATCAAGAACGTGCATTCCTGGTTTCAAACCCAGGGCCTTAGCCATCACGTTGGTGGTCTCTTTGCCGCCCGAGTGGATCTCCTCGGTCATGCAAAGCTCCCACAGCGACCCGGCCGGGCCGCTGTAGAATCCCTGTACGTCGCTCTCTTTGAAATCGGTCCTCTTGAACATCATGCCTCCTCAGGCAAAGGTCTTATAGGCCCTGTTGGGCCTATTCTGGGATTTCGAGCCCGCAAACTGCCGGCACAAAGCCGGTCGGTCATGCCGCTTGCCTATCTAAAGTTGTTGTAGTTCTGTAACTGGAAACTGGTAACTGGAAACTGGTAACTGAGTCCGTCTCTTTCGGTCTCCGAGGCGCACGGCCCCGGGAAGTGTCCCGAGTCACGGCACGCGCCTCCGGCGCATCAAGGCAGACTTACCAGCAGTCACTACACGATGATAGGCCGTACCCCGGCCTTGTCAAATCACGCCGCGCCTAACGGGTCAGAAAGAAGACCGCGAGGGCGGCACAGACCAAGCCGATGATGTGCGAAACCGTTACATATTCCTTAAGGAAGATGAATCCGAGCACGGCCGGAATCAGAATGTACATTCCGGACAACGGTACGACCACCGATGCCGGACCGCGGCGCAGGGCGACAAAGAAGAACACCAGCGCAAGACCATAGGCAAGCCCGGCCCCGAGCGCCATCGGATGCGGCCGCGTCCACTTGCCGGTGCTGTCCGTAAGCGCGAACACGGCAACCGGTACCACCGTGGCAAGGGTGCTCCAGAATGCCAGGCTTTGCGGCGACACGCTGCTTGAGATGATCTTGGCAAGGAAGCCCCATGCACCCCACAGCACGAGCGCAAACACCGACAGCAGCCGGTAGTCCATGACGTGATGTTAGGCCGGCTGGTTGCGGAAGTCAACCGCTGGCGATGTCGGGGCCTAGCGTGACTTTCCCACTTTCTCGCGCGTTTTCTGGCCAAGTTGTTCAGATTGTGCTACTTATGCGAATGGAGTGTGTATATACCAACTTGCATAGCTGCGTGGAGCGTTCTTCTTTCCTCAGACATCTCTTCAAGCT
>JAPLUO010000300.1 GCA_026397595.1 Caldifarciminota bacterium | reverse complement strand
TTTTCCGTCGGTGAACCGAGGCACAATCCAGCAGTGGCGGCCGCGCAGGTTGCAGTTGTCGGACAGGTAGATGTAAAACGTCCGCAGCGGGGGCACGCCCTCGGGCAGGTTGAGCGTGCTCGGCTGTGGCCCGGTTCCCTGCTCCCTCAGATCACACGATGCCATGTCGGGACTCCTCCCGTGGTTTCATTCCGCCTCAATCTGTGGAATCTGTACTACAAGCGTACAGGATCGTCGTTTTCGCGACGTTGTTTCACTCCGCCGCCTCTGCCCTGAGGCCATCGGGGTCCTGAAGACCGTCGTCAAGTGCTACCCTCGGCGACGCAATGCTCGGGTTCGGGCCGGAACTCAATCTGTGTCCATCTGCGTTCATCTGTGGTTCCATTGGATTTGGCTGCGGCCTCCGAGGCCGCGCTATGCGCTCTGTGGTTCAATGTCGGGTTTGGGGTAGACATTACCGTAGAGGCCACAGAGCGCGTAGGACGCGCAGATTCCGCCTCGGGCCATTTTGCATTTTGATACTTGCATTTTGCACTTTTACTTGCGCACCTCGCGCCCTGTGTACTGTCTACTGTCCGCTGGTCCAGTGCTTCACCGGCTCTGAGAGGAACGTCTCGAGCGGAATTCCTCCCGTGCCGACCAGGAGCTTCCGGTGCGGACGGAACTCGGCAGAGAACGCGCCCATCCCGGGCAGCGACTCGACCCGGCGACCGGTCTTGACCTCGATTGCGGTGACGCGCAACCCGGCCTTGACCACGAAATCAACCTCGCGACTGCGCTCGCGCCAGTAGAACAACTCGCACTCGCGGGCAGCGGCGGCATTGGCCAGATGCGCGCCGACTGCTGACTCGGCCAGCCGGCCGCGACGGTCGGAATCCGCCTCCGCCTCGGCCGGAGTCAGTCCCCACGCCGACGACATCAGCGCGGTGTTGAGGACCACGAGCTTCGGACTTGAGCCGCGCTGCCGTACCCGGCCGCCCGAGTACTTTGCCAGCCCGGTCACCATGCCGGCGGCGGCAAGCAGGTCCAGATAGTGCGCCAGCGTCGTCGTATTGCCGGCGTCCTGCAGTTGGCCCAGCATCTTCTGGTACGAGAGCACCTGACCCGAATACCGGCAGGCCAGGTCGAACAGCCGTCGCAGCAACGCGGGCCGGTCCACTCGGGTCAGCAGCAGAACGTCGCGCGACAGCGTCGTCTCGACAATCGAATCGAGGATGTAGCGAGCCCAGCGCGCCGGGTCCGAAGCCAGCCCGGCGGCGCCGGGATAGCCGCCGAACCAGAGATAGCGTCCGAGGTCAAACCCGAACGCGTCGCGCATCTCGGCAAACGACCAGTGCGGCAGGGAAATCACCTCGAACCGCCCGGTCAGACTCTCGCCCAGACCTCGCTGCACCAGCAGTGGCGCCGAGCCCAAAATGATGACCTTCAGCGCCGTACGTCGCGCGCTGTCCTCATCCCACAACCGCTTCACGGCCTCCGACCAGCCGGGCACCTTGTGGATTTCATCCAGGGCCAGTACTGCGCCCCGGCGTCCGGCCGCACGGGCGGCAAGGCGCGCCGCATCCCACTGCTGCGCAATCCACTCCGGCCCGCGCAGGGCCGGCTCATCGGCCGAGGCATAGAACGACGGTGCGGCGAGCGCTTCCAGAACCTGGCGCACCAGCGTCGTCTTGCCTACCTGCCGCGGCCCGGCAACCACCTGCAGGAACCGGCGCGGCTCGGACAGGCGTGCCGCCAGCGTGGCGGCATACGGGCGGACGTACGCAATCTCCCGCAATTTACTCAGCATACCGAGTAATTTTACTCAATGCCCGGGGGGGACGCAAGTCCGGGAAGGGCGAGGCAGGCTGAGGTAAATGTCAAGGTTGAGGTTGAGGCAGATGCAAAGGTGGAGGTAAAGGCTGAGGTAAAGGTTGAGGCTTCGTTCATCGTTCTTGGTTCTTAGTTCTTAGTTCCTAGTTCCCGGTTCTTCGTTCTTCGTACATCGCGCCTCGTTCTTCGTTCATCGCTCATCGTTTATCGTTTATGGTTCATGGTTCATCCTGCGAGCATCCCCATGATCGTGTCAACGAGCCACTCGCCGGTCAGCCATTTCCATATGAGCATCAGCAATAGCGCAAGGACGAACACGAGGACGACTATGAGGGTAGCCATCGTGCGCCGTGGCACCTTCTTCAGCCATCGGCTGACTCTATGGCTCAGCTTGTTTCTGTGCCGGCGTCTATGCACGTGCGGCCGGTCGTGGGTCGTTGCCAGCGCTCGTTCAAGGACTACGCGATCGGCCCGTCCCCGGGCGGCCCCGAGCGTATCGTGCTGCCGCCCCGTCGCATCTCCACCGAGGAGCGACCGCAACTCGTCCGGCTCAACCGGGTTGGACCGAGACAGCACCACCGCCCGCTCGACCAGGTTCCGCAGCTCGCGCACGTTCCCGGGCCAGTCGTGGCT
>JAPLUO010000014.1 GCA_026397595.1 Caldifarciminota bacterium | reverse complement strand
TCAGCTCGTTGTCCAGCGCCACCCGCTGCTCGCGCAGCTTCATCTCCCGGTGCGTGCCGTCCGGTTGGAGTAGTTTCAAGTAGACGAGACCGTTGCCCGGATGCTCTTCGAGCCGTTCCTTCAGCTTCAGCAGCATCACCTCGTCCATGTCCTTCTCCGGAACCACGACCACAATCGCCGTCAGGAACCGGCTGCAATCCTTGAACAGCATCACCCGCTCGGCCCAGAACTGCGGCACACCGCCGTGGCCGCGTCCGGACGCATCCGCCGCCCGCACTTTCACGGTGCCCTGGATTGCCACCAGGTTGTCGGTCTTCAGCATTGCCCGGCATCCTTCCAGCACGTCGGAGAATACCATCACCTCAATCCCGCCGTCAAAGTCTTCGACCGTAAGGATCGCGTACTCCCGGTCCCGCTTGTCCTTACGCGACCGACGTCCGGTGATGACCCCGCCCAGCGACGCCTTCGCCCCATCGCGCATCGTTTCAATCTGGGCGATGGTCGAAAGGCCGAGCGCCTCGTATTCGGCCCGGTACGGTTCGAGCGGATGGGACGAGAAGTAGAACCCGAACGCTTCCTTCTCGTATACCAGCAAGTCGTGCGTGTCGAACTTCGCCGGGGCCGGCGTCGGCCTGTCCTCGGCGGCGCCGAACATGTCGAACTGGCGCTCGGCGAACTGCAGCCTCTCGGACGCCGCCTTGTTCATCTCCCATTCCAGCGAATTAAGGAGCACGGTTCGGTTCGGATCGAACCAGTCGAACGCGCCGGCCTTGATGAGCGACTCGGCCGCTTTGCGGTTCACGGTGCCTTTGGTTCGGACCAGGAAGTCGAGCATGCTCTCGTACGGCCCGCTTTCCTTCCGCTCCTTGACGATGAACTCGCTTGCCCCGGTCCCGAGGTTCTTGACCCCGGCCAGCCCGAACCGGACGTTGCCGCCGTCAATCGTGAATGGCACGAAGCTGGCATTTACGTCCGGGCCCAGCACGGCAATCCCCATGCGCCGCGCCTCGTTGACGAACTTCGCCAGCTTCTTGAAGTCGCCGAGTTCGCTCGTCAGGGTCGCGGCGATGAACTCGACCGGGAAGTTCGCCTTCAGGTACGCGGTAATGTACGAGAGGTAGGCGTAGCCCGCGGCGTGGGACTTGTTGAACCCGTACCCAGCGAACTTGGCCAGCAGGTCGAAGACCCGTTCCGCCTTTGCCTCGGGTATCTTGTTGTACTTCTCGCAGCCTTCGACAAACGTGTCGTGCTGGGCCGCCATCTCCTCCGGCTTCTTCTTGCCCATTGCCCGGCGCAGCAGGTCGGCCTTGCCCAGCGAGTACCCGGCCAGCGCCTGCGCCGCCTGCATCACCTGCTCCTGGTAAATCATGATGCCGTAGGTCTCGCTGCAGATTGGTTCGAGCAGGGGATGCTCGTACTGAATCGGCTCCTTGCCGGCCTTGCGCGCCAGGTACTGAGGAATCAGCTCCATCGGGCCGGGCCGGTAGAGGGCAATCAACGCGATGATGTGCTCAATCCGGTCCGGCATCATCTGCCGGCACAGGTCGCGCATCCCCGCGCTCTCAAGCTGGAATACACCGACCGTGTCGGCCCGCTGCAGCAGCTTGAACGTCGCGGCATCGTCAAGCGGCATCGTCTCGATGTCGAACTCCGTACCCTTGTTCCGGACCAGCTTTGACGCCTCCTCTACTACGGTCAGGGTCCGCAGACCGAGGATGTCCATCTTCAAGAGCCCGGCCGCTTCCAGCGCGTACATGTCGTACTGCGTGCAGATGTCCTCACCCGGCGACCGGTAGAGCGGCACCAACTCGATTAAAGGCTGCGGCGCAATCACCACGGCCGAAGCGTGAATTGACGCGTGGCGGGAGAGTCCTTCGACCTTCCGCGCGATCTCCATCATCTCCCTGTATTCCGGCCGCTCCGCTACTGCCTCCTGCAGCTCGGCCACACCTTTGAGCGCCGGCTCCAGTTCCATATTCTGGGGAATCAGCTTCGCAATCCGGTCTACCTCGCCAATCGGGACGTCCAGCACCCGGCCCACGTCGCGCACCGCCGCGCGCGCCTGCATCGTACCGAACGTGATAATCTGCGCGACCGAATCCTCGCCGTAGCGCTGCCGGATGTAGTCAATCACCTCCTGCCGCCGGGCGTCCGCGAAATCGACGTCCACGTCCGGCAGGGTGACGCGCTCGGTCGTCAGGAACCGCTCGAAGAGCAGGCCGTACCGCAGCGGGTCGATGTCGGTGATGCCGAGGCAGTAAAGCACGAGGCTCCCGGCGGCCGAACCGCGGCCCGGCCCGACCGGTATGCCCTTGGACCGCGCGAAGTCCACGATGTCCTTAACCACGAGGAAGTAGCCGGGGAATCCCATCTTCGCGATGACGTCCAGCTCGAAGGCGAGCCGCTCCTCAATCGCCGGCGTCTCGCGATGGTAGCGCCGGTGCAACCCCTCGCGCGCAAGATGCTTCAGATACTCCAGCGCGTCGGCAAAGCCCGCCGGCGGCTTGTAGAACGGCAGATGGAACGTGATGTGCTCAAAGTCGAGCAGCAGGTTGCACCGGTCCGCGACATCGCGGGTCCGCCGCACCGCACTCGGCATGTCGGCGAAGACCCGGCCCATTTCCTCCTGCGAACGGAAGTAGAGCTCCCCCGAGGTCATCTTCATCCGGTTCTGGTCGGACAGCTTCTTGCCGGTCTGGATGCAAACCAGCGCGTCGTGGGCGCGCGCATCATCCG
>JAPLUO010000174.1 GCA_026397595.1 Caldifarciminota bacterium | reverse complement strand
GTGCGGCATGGGCGCAAGCTCATCCTGCGGGTACAGGAGAGTCACTTCGAGTTGTTCAGTACCGTGCGCCGGCAACTGGCGCTGCTAGCGGCGCCGGGTTAGGCTCCAACCGATAACCGGGGGCAACGATTGGGAAGGACGACCTCACCGGCGACAAACCGGTCCACCTGACTCGTGCGCAAGCGCTTCCTGACGACCGGTTGTGAAGCGGTGAGAGCACACTGAAGTCCACCAGACAATCGCTGACCGTCCAATCGGGCCGTTGACGGCGAAATCCGGTCAACCCAGCGGCTCAACATCGGGTTTAGGGGACATAGTGCTCCTTGACTTGGTGCACCACTCGGTTATAATCTGAGCCGTTCATGTCAAGCGAAAAGTCCCTGTGCGAATCCGCAAACACCCCTACCCTGCCCGCAGGGGCAGAATTTCATGGGCTTCGCCCATGGGGAATGCTCCGACCGCCCGCTGGGGCAGCGAGCGTAGCTCGTGCCACGTAAGTGCCACGGGCCATGCCCGTGGATATCTACTAAGGACTTCTTCCCGCAGTTTCCTCAGTGCAACTTCCGTACCAACAGCCATTTCGTAACCCACGCGTTTAGAGCATGTTACGCGGTCAAGTCCGGGCCTGGGAGATGCGACATCGGAATAGTGTCGCAGGCCAGGCGGCCCAGCAATGCAGGGTGCTTCAGGCGTAAGTCCAGTACCTTAAACCGGTTAGCCATCGACACACATCCTACGCATGGCACTCCCGCCTGTCGCACCTCGCGCCCGCCAGTCCGAGACCCAACCGGGGGAGGAAATCCCGCGGAATCCGGGGGACGCGACGAGAGACTTTCCGGCCCAGTTCCGCCGCGTTGATTTCCGATTGGCTAATCTGGGACACTTCTATGATGAGCCCCCTGTCAAGCTTGGCTGTCGCGACCAATTGACACGGGTGCTGCGCGGGCCATAATTAGCCGCACATCCAGTAGTCTTACACCTGTGACTAATATCGGGGGTTTGTTTTGATGGATCCTACGGACTCGAAGTCAACTAGAACCGAGTATGAACCACCGCGCGCCGTGTACTTGAGCGAACTCGCGACCGGCGCGGGAGCCTGCGGACCTGGATCGTCGGCTGCCGATTGCAGTCCGGTTGGCAGCACAGCCGCCTTACTGTGCGACAATGGGCCCGCCCCCAGTTGCTGTCTGACGGGCGGCGAGTACTCCGCATTCGGGCACCGGAGGTCGCGCCGTCGCGCGACCAGCGGCAGGTGACCGTTTGGGACATCTGAGTCCTAAGACCTGAACCGAACCACCAGTACACAACGCGCGCAAGGCACGCAAGTCAAAAGCCAAAAGGTAAGAGTCAAAGGTCAAAACGCCCCAAGGCGGGCGGCATCTCCAACGGTCGCCAAGAACCTGGCGACCTCAGTACAGAGGCGGCGGAGAGAAACAACGTCACGAAAACGACGATCCTGCACGCTTGTAGTACAAAGCCGCCGGGCACTAGGTGAAACTAGGCGGCACGCTCGTCCGGCCCATGGTCGCCGTCCGCTTCCTGGCGCGCAAGCGCGCCATCCGCTGACGGCCTGCAGGCGACAGCCCGTGGATTGCGGGAGCGCAGCTCCCGCTTTCCCTTGCCCCGTCTCCTGAAAAGCGGCAGCCCTGCTGCCGCAGTCCAAGGCAGCTTCCGCTGCAGGACGACCTTGCTGATTCCGACGGCCATCCCTATGCCCACGCCGCCCGGCATTCAGCCTTGACCCGCAAAACGCTCTCAGAGTCACCGTGAAAATCCCCCCGTAATTCCATCTGCAAATCGCGCCGAGAGTCGGCCTTCGAACCGCGATGCAGTTCGGCCGGAAAGTCGGGTTCCCAACCGCCGCAAGAACCCAACCGCCAATCACCTTCCAGAACGGCCCGGTCATCACGGTGCAAACCGGCCGCAGAATCGCGGAGAAAACCCTTCCGCGCACCCCCGCGAGAGTCTCTCTGGAAATCGCCCCGGGAACCGTTCCGGGAACGGTTCCCTCTCCGGTTCGCGGAGCATCGATTTCGGTCTGTTTCCTGAGAGATATTCTGCTAACACGCTGCGCTACTCAGAGTTATGGATGTGACCCGAAAGAAGATGAAGGTTCTTTCACGGGTCGTACATCCTGGTGAGTACAACTATGCGAAGGCCCGTACCCGCGTGGCGCGGCTGGGTCGGGGGGCGAAGATTCTTGAGCAAGTCGGGCTCCGGGGTCCACACAACCTGGTGATGGCCGACAGCCGCACAGCACGGCAGGGCCTGGATGACCGAAAACCGGTTGGTGCAATCAACCTCCGTGATAGAGACTCTCACTCTCAAGTCAGCGCCCATGCTGGGCGCGCCAAGAACGGCAGGCAGCCCAGAGGCCGCCTGCCGTGTTTGGTGCAGTGAGCGCGCAGTTAGCGCATCACCACCAGCTTCTTTTGGAGTACGTTGTCGCAGGTCGTGAGCTTGACGAAGTAGACGCCGGCGTTCCACGAACGGGTGTCGAGCGAGATGACGTGGGTGCCGATTACCGCCGGGAGACCTTGGGTCATCACGGTTCGGCCAGTGATGTCCAGCACCGTCAGTTGAACCGGAGCTGCCTTCGGCAGGCTGTATGCGATTCGAGCGAGGCCGCTCTTCACAATGCTGGGCGCAACCGACAGGTTCAGCTTTGTCGGAACGGCGGTTACCCCTGCGTCCTGTGGGCCTTGGCCAGATGGCCACGGGGCGGTCCAGAGGCAGCGGTTCTGGCCATCGGTGTAGTTGTTCATGTTGTCGAGCACGGTCTTCATCGTATCCAGAGTGCCTCCGGGCGTGCCTGCTCTGTAGCCATCCGCCACCTGGAAGATTGCGGAGACCTGTTGGTTGTCGAACGGATAGTCACCACCCGGGTAGTTGTACCAGGCATTCAGAAGACTGGGGTTGGTCTGCCAGCCGGCATTGAGCTTGGCCGCGAGGAACTGAATCAGGAACATCTTCCACGAGGTCATGGGCTTCGGCGGAGTGAAGATCGCCAGGGCTTGGGGAACGGTGCTCACTGTAACGCCCGCGATTGTCACCGGAAGGAACTCTTCGATGTAGGGAGCATCCGGGTGTTTCTTATCGTAGTAGGGGTGGTTCTTCCAATATCCCTGGGTCAACATCGAGCCGCCCCAGGGGTTCAGCGAGTACTCGATCTTGTAGGTGCCGGTGACCGTGGTCACGCCAGTAACGTTGAACGGAGAGGCGGGCGACGGGGCTGGGGTCGTGAGCACATAGCGCTTGCTCGCATCGACAGGCACAGGACTGGTGTACGAGTAGGTAACGGGCTGGCCGGCATCGATCCAGCCGGTCGTGTACGGCAGGTGAGCATAGTCCTCGTACACCGTCTGTCCACCAACCGTGACAGTGACAACAGTACCAACGGCGTCGCTACTGAGCCCGGACTGGACAAAAGTCACCTGGTACTGGGTCTTCCATGTGGCCGTTGCGGTCTTGGGACCGTTCATCGTGATGTTGTTCGACGGCGAACCGGACCCTGATGCGTCGCCGGTCCAGCCGTTGAAGACATACTGAACCCCTGGATCTCCAGCCACTGTGAGCGGATCAATCGTGGCATTGGCCGTCGTGCCGGCGTCATACCAGCCTGCACCACCCGCTGTGCCGTGGCCGCCGTTGTCCACCGTCAGGTAGTACTGGGTCTGCCAGCCGGCGGTGATGGTCTTGGGACCACTCATGTTGACCGTTACCGGGTTGTCGCTGCCGGTCGCGTCGCCGCTCCAGTTGGTGAAGACGTACCGCGTCCCGCCATTGACATCCGGCGTGGTCACGCTGCCATAAGCACTCGTGTTCGCATCATACCAGCCCTCGCCCTGCGGGTTGCCGTGGGCGGAGGTCACCGTCAGGTAGTACTGGGTCTGCCAAGTGGCCGTGGCGGTCGTGGGGGCGTTCATGGTCGGGCCTGAAGGTGACCAAGTCCAGCCGGTGAACACATACTGAACCCCAGGATCTCCGGCGACGGTTGTTGGCGTTACCGTGGGATTGCCATTTGTGCCGGCATCATACCAGCCCGTACCGCCAACGGTGCCGTGGTCTGACACCACCGTCAGGTAGTACTGCGTCTTCCAGACGGCCGTTGCGGTCTTGTCTGAGTTCATGATGATGGGGTCCGAAGGCGAACCGGACCCCGTTGCGTCGCCGGTCCAGCCGGTGAAGACGTACTGAATCCCGGTTCCTCCATCCACTATGAGCGGAGCAACCGTGGCATAGGCCGTCGTACCGGGTTCATACCAGCCCGCGCCGCCGGTGGTGCCATGGACAGAGTTCACCGTCAGGTGGTAAACCCCGATGGTGAATACCGCGTCGCTCACATCCTCGACCCTGTCGCCGAGGGGATCCCACGTCACGACCTTGACCAGCGCACGCGTGGTCGGCGCGTTCGGAACGGTCCAGGCGTACTGGAGCGGGGACGGCGTAGTCGCGTCGTAGTGCACGCCAATCCAGGTCGCCCCGGCATCGGTGGAGTAGTAAATCGAGTCCTTCACCCCGTCGGTCTCGGTCCACGTTATGTTATGCACGGTCCCGACGTACCAGTACTCGCCGCCGTTCGGCGCGGTCACGGTGACGGTGGCCGCGCCGATGGTGAACACCGCGTCGCTCACATCCTCGTTCCTGCCGCCGGAGGCATTGTACGCCACGATCTTGACCAGCGCATTCGTGGTCGGCGTGGACGGAACGGTCCAGGCGTACTTGACCAAGTTCAACGACGTCGATTCCTTGGCCACGAAATTCCAAGTCGTCCCGCCATCGGTGGAGTAGAAAATCGAGTCCAGCACCGCGTTGGTCTGGTCCCACGTTATGCTATCCACGGTCCCGACGTACCAGGTCTCGCCGCCGTTCGGCGAGATCACGGGATCGATCACCGCATTCCCGGTCGGGTCGCGCTTGAAGTATATCTCGTAGTTGCCGTCGCGGGTGTCCGTCCAGACCACGTGGACCGCATTGCCGCCAACCGCTACGGAAGGGTACTGCGAGAGGCCGGCGGCGTTGGTCAACCGTGTGTCACCGCCCCAGGTTGTCCCGTTGTCGGTCGAACGGTTGTAGTGTATCTCGTAGTTGCCGGCGCTGTTGTCACTCCAGACTTCGTAGACTTGAGCGCCGGAAGCCGCCAAGGAAGGCATGAACGTGGTGGCGGAGTTGATCGTAAACAGAATGTCGGCGCCAAAGGAAGCCCCGGAGTCGGTCGAAAGCTTGTTCCATATGTTCCATACGCCTCCGGTGCGGTTGGACTGGAAGGCCACGTAGACATTTGTGCCGGAAGCCGCTATGCAAGGTCCGCGCGAGCAGTGACCGTCGGCGTGCGACAGCAGCAGGTCGCCGCTGAACCAGGTTGCCCCGTTGTCGGTCGAATGGTTGTAGTATAAATCACAGCTGGGGGCGTTGTTGTAGGAGCGGGTGTCCTGCCAGACGACGTCGACCAAGTTGCCGAGAACCACGACGGAAGGAAGTATCGAGCTGCCGGTGCCCGTCGACAGCCGCGTGTCCGCGCCCCAGTTTGTCCCGCGGTCGGTCGAAAGTTTCCAGTATACGTTGTAGTTGCCAGGGCTCCTGTTGTCGTCCCAGACAACCCAGACCTTATCGCCGCTAACCGCTACGCAGGGGTATTGTGACGTGCCGGCGTCGGTCGTCAGCCGCGTGTCGCTTCCCCAGCTTGCCCCGGCGTTGGTCGAACGCTTGTAGTATATCTCGTAGTTGCCGTCGCGGTTGTCCTGCCAGACGACGTGGACCGTGTCCCCGCGGACCGCCACGGCAGGGTAGTACGACGCGCCAGCGTCGGTCGTCAGCCGCACGTCGCTGCCCCAGCTTACCCCGGCGTCGGTCGAACGCTTGTAGTATAGCTCGTAGTTGCCGTCGCGGTTGTCGTACCAGACCACGTGGACCGTGTTCCCGTTCGCCGCCACGCCCCACGTGTTGTTGTTTGTCGCTAAGGACGTGGCCGCGTTATTCGTCTGCCGCTGGTCAGGCTGCCACTGCGCAAGCGCGGGCAACGCAAGAACCAGCAAGAGCAACATTATCTTGTCTCGCACCTTAACTGTCTCCTTCTGTCCTTTTCGCTTCCTGTCAAACAAATAGAGCCGGTTGCTACCCGGCCCGACTTGTAGCGTGCCGCCGATGTGCGCACTCGGGATGCTATCTCGAATGCGTCCTTACATCGATGGCATTCTACATTTATCATCATCATATGGTACACGCTGACCCGTTCATGTCAAGCAAGAGGGTCCTGCGCGAATCCGCAAACACCCCCATCCTGCCCGCAGGGGCAGGATTTCACAGTGTTGCCCGTGGTCGGGATGCTCCGACCGCCCGCAGGGCGGCGAGCGTAGCTCGGGCTACGTAAGTGCCACGGCCTATGCCCGTGGGTATCTACTAAGGACTTCTTCCCGCCATTTGATTAGTGCAGCTTCCGTGCCAACAGCCCTTTCGTAACCCACGCGTTTAGAGCATGTTGCGCGGTCAAGTCCGGGCCTGGGAGATGCGACATCGGAATAGTGTCGCAGGCGGAGGCGGCCCAGCAATGCAGGGTGCTTCAGGCGTAGGTCCAGTACCTTGAACCGGTTAGCCATCGACATACGTCCTACGCATGGCACTCCCGCCTGTCGCACCTGTCGCACCTCGCGCCCGCCAGTCCGAGACCCAACCGGGGGAGGAAATCCCGCGGAATCCGAGGGACGCGACAAGAGACTTTCCGGCCCAGTTCCGCCCGCGCGCTGATTTCCGATTGGCTAGTCTGGGACACTTCTGTGAAGATCCCCCTGTCAAGCTTGGCTGTCGCGACCAATTGACATGGGTGCCTGCGCGGGCTATACTCTGCCGGCCAGTCAACGGTGCTACGCCTAAAACGAGTATTGGAGGTACGCCATGGCCGATTCTGCAGATTCGAATTCAACTGGAACCAAGTGTGAACCCCTGCGCGCAGTGCGCCTGAGCGATTCCGCTTTCCTCTTTCATCCTTCCGCATGCACCGTGCACCGTTTCCCCTTCATTCTGCCGCGCTCATCGTTCTCCTTTCTGACGTGCTTCCCGGTCTGAAACTCGACCTCGCCGACGGCATGCGCCGGCACATCCGTCCGGCTGACGAGGTGGCAGCCGCGGTTGTGGCTGAGTTGGGCAAGGCCATGCGGTTGGGACCGGGCGCGGGCGGACGCGAGTTGTGCGTCGCCGTGTGCGCCGAGGGAGTGGGTGCCGCCTCAGGCATGGACGGGCCGGGCGCGGTCGTGTGTCGTATTGACGAACCGATAGACCGGGACACGGAAGTTGCCCAGATGCAGATAGTCGCTTCCTTAATTGCCCGTGAGGCCTTGTTTCGGGGCGGCCTGCTGCTCCACGGAGCCTTGGCCGAATACAAGGGAAGCGGCTTCATCATGGCCGGGCCCGGCACGATAGGCAAGAGCACGGCCAGTCGCCGGCTTCCCTTGCCCTGGCGTTCGCTGAGCGACGACCGGACCCTGGTAGTGCCGGACGGGAAGGGACGCTTCCGGGCTCATCCCTGGCCGACCTGGAGCCGCTTCTACGACAACGGTCCGGGCGGTTGCTGGGCCGTGGAGGATAACGTACCTCTTCGGGCAATC
This sequence comes from Caldifarciminota bacterium, assembly GCA_026397595.1. Classification (GTDB taxonomy): domain Bacteria; phylum Hydrothermota; class Tepidihabitantia; order Tepidihabitantales; family Tepidihabitantaceae; genus UBA2258. The sequence continues at coordinate 285 of JAPLUO010000174.1, read as the reverse complement.
TTCTTCCTTGGCCAATCACCCTCTGACCGGCTGGAGCCGGTCAACGCCACGCAGGCAACCGCCTTGGCCCTGGAATCTGCGGTCGACCTTGCCTGGGAAATGCGGAGAACGACCGAAGAGAGCGCTGCCCGGACACTCCATGGCGAGGGAATCAGCGCTGCCCGGGCTTTGGCAGCGGCAGTCCCGGCGTACTCGCTCAAGCTCAGCCTCGGCGGCCGGTTCTGGGAGGAAATCGAGCGCGTGCTTCCGGCCGACGCCGCAGAGGCGCCGGTCAAGGCGACCAGG
>JAPLUO010000423.1 GCA_026397595.1 Caldifarciminota bacterium | reverse complement strand
AACATCTACGGCGGAGTAGCGGTGTCGGGCGACTATGCCTACGTTGCCGATCGCTACAAGGGGATACGGGTTATTGACATATCCGACCCGGCCGCGACCCGCGAGGTCGCGCGATGCGATACCATCGGCGGAACCACCAAGGTAATAGTGCACGGACAGTACGCTTACACGGGCAATGAGGCCGGCGGCATCAACGTCGTCGATGTCTCAGACCCAACGAATCCGCGGGCAGTAGGAGCAACTGGCGTTGACCTGCCGGTGGACAGGCTTGCGCTATCGGGGTCCATGCTGTGCGTCTCCGGCCAGATGGACGTGCCAATCGTAGACGTATCCGAACCCGTTCTCCCATCCCAGGTGGGCCTGTACCAGGACCCCATCCTACCGTCCAGCATAGCACTGCAGGGGAGCTTCCTCTATGTGGCCGACGCGAGCAGCCGAGGGGGACTGAGAATCGCCGATATCACTGAACCTGCTGCACCCCGTGAACTAAGCGTGCTCGCAGTCCCTGGGCGCGCCTATGATGTGGCAGTGAGGGAGAGCTACGTCTACATTGCGTGCGGGGACTCCGGGCTCACGGTCATTGACGTTGCGGACCCCGCAGCGCCGTACGAAGTCGGAATCTTGCGCAGCCTTGGCCACGCATATAGCATTGCAGTCTCCGGCCCCTATGCCTATGTGGCCATTTACCCGGGTGGCCTGCGAATCGTTGATATCTCGGACCCGGCCAATCCGAGGGAGGTCGGCTACCACACGCGACCTGGAACGGCGGGGAATCTCGCAGTGCAGGGGTCGCGCGTCTTCACGGTAGACCGAGGGACTAACCTGAACATCCTGGAGAACGTGCTGTACGGGGTGAAGGAGGCCGCGCCTGCGGACACGCCGCATGTCGGTCTGCGCTTGGGGCAAAATCCCGTCAGAGGCGGGAGCATCGACGTCCGGCTTTGGTTCGACAAGCCGTCTGACGCCGGTTTGGATCTGTATGATGTCTCGGGGCGCCTTGTCAGGGCGTTCCCGGCAATCCGAGCCGCCAGTGGCTATCACGACCTGCACCTGCCCGTGGGCAGCCTTCCGCCCGGGGCCTATGTGCTCAGGATGACGTCCCCCGCGTCGACAGAATGCGTCAAGGTCGTGCTGTCCGATTGTGCAAAGTGAAGCTGTGTTTGGTGCCTAGACAGCGCCAAAGGAGGAAAGATGCAGAGACTCGTCCTATTGCTCGTGAGTGCCTCGCTGCTCTACGGTGGCGAGGAAGATAGCGTTCCGGTTACGCGCTGGATAGGTCCGCCGGGGTCAGGGCCGGGAACCTATCGCGAATGGATAACAGGGCATCCGTTCGACATGGAAGGAACCGGTATTCATCTGGACACGTTCTTCGGTGTCGATGATACGGCGACTGTGGCGATATACGTTGACAACAACTACCTGAATCCACTGAATGAAGAGATATGGCAACTGAAGGACAACCTCGTGCTTGACGGTTTCGCCGTCCGCATCTACTCTGTGCGACCAACCGATCACCCGGAGATGCTGCGCGACAGTATCCGGGCGCATTGGCAGCGGTACGGCATCGAAGGCGCGCTGTTCGTCGGGAACATTCCGGTGGCTTGGTTTCAGGTCAGGAACGACTCGTTCGACACCCTCGATAGGGACCACTACGCGGAGTGGCCGTGCGACCTGTTCTACATGGACCTCGACGGCGAGTGGCGGGATACGATTCGTCAAGACACGAGTTGGCATGCGGGCATCGACTCGATTTACGACGTTCACGAAGGCGCCGTCGCGCCTGAGATATACGTGGGCAGGTTGATGCCGAGCTGCCTTGATTCCCAACTGACCCAGCTCAGGCGTTACTTCCGCAAGGACAACGCCTTCCGCCTGGACACGCTTCGGCTACCGCCAAAGGCCCTGTTCTTCATAGACGACGATTGGGTCTTCAAGTCAGGGGAGTGGTCACAGGAACTGGCTGTCGCCTACTCCGATACAGAGAAGTACGATGACGATTCGGTCACTACGGCGACGGTGTATCGTGAGAAGCTGGACACCGCCCGCGCCT
>JAPLUO010000207.1 GCA_026397595.1 Caldifarciminota bacterium | reverse complement strand
CTCGCTAGCTGCCGGCCCGCTCTGTGAGCATCAGCGACAACCTTGACGTCCTCGAACGGAGAATCGGCTCGGCCTGCGCCCGCGCCGGTCGCAGCCGCTCCGACGTCACTCTTGTCGCCGTAACCAAGACGCATACTGCCGCTGAAATAGACGAGGCAATCCGGGCCGGCATCACGCAGGTCGGCGAGAACCGGGTACAGGAAGCAATTGCCAAGAAACCGCAGGTCACGTTGCCCGCAACGTGGCACCTGGTCGGCAGCCTCCAAACGAACAAAACAGGGAGAGCGCTTGAGCTCTTCGACGTCATCCAGAGCGTAGACTCGCTGCATCTCGGGCAGGAAGTCCATCGCCGCTGCGGACAGATGGACCTGAGCATCAGAGTACTCATCGAGGTGAACACCTCCGGCGAGCAATCCAAGCACGGGGTCCAACCCGATGCTCTGCCTGACCTCATCGCCCAGGTACTGAAGCTCGACCGTCTGCAACTCACGGGGCTCATGACCATCGGCCCGGGACTGGCGGTCGAAGACCCGCAGGCCTCGCGCCCGTGTTTTCGCCTGCTGGCTCGACTGGCCGAGGATTGCCGTCAGCGCTTCAGCACTCCTCTGCCCCACCTCTCCATGGGCATGAGTTCCGACTTCGAGGTCGGCATCGAAGAGGGCGCGACCATCGTCAGAATCGGCACCGCCATCTTCGGCCCGCGTCCGGCCTGATGGAAGTCGAGCGGTTCAGCACCCTGGTTGACGAGGCAATCGCCTCGATACCAGCGGCGTTCCGCGACAAGCTCGACAACATCACGGTCATCGTCGAGCCCATCGCCTCATCCGTTCTTGCCCGCGACATGGGCCACAACCCATGGGGCCTGCTCGGCGTGTATCAGGGCGTGCCCTACAAGCAGCGCGGCCCATGGTATGGCAACGTGCTGCCTGACCGAATTCTCATCTTCCAGAAGCCCATTGAGCAGCAGGTTCGCACCGCGGCGGAAGTCAGAAAGCTCGTCCGCCGTGTCGTCATCCACGAGGTCGGCCACTACTTCGGTCTGTCCGATGACGCCCTGCACGCGCTCGAACGCGAAGCCGACGAAGCCGAGGCGCGCCGTCCGGCAAACGAAGAGGGCCCGGGGGAATCCCCGAGCCCTCAATAGGTCCGGTGCGTCTTATCTGTTAAGCCACGGCAGGTAGGACGAGACTTTCAGTATCAGCCCCAGCACGACGATCGATACCATCGACTGAAGCTTCAGCAGGATGTTCAATGACGGGCCCGCGGCGTCTTTCAGCGGGTCGCCGACCGTATCACCCACAACCGCAGCGTGGTGCGCGGGTGAGCCCTTGCCGCCATAGTTGCCCTTCTCGACGAACTTCTTGGCATTGTCCCAGGCCCCGCCTGAATTGGCCATGAAGATCGCGAGGCAGAAACCCGCAGACAATCCGCCGAGGAGGAAGCCAACCACGCCCTCGGTCCCGAGCACGAGCCCGACCACGACCGGCGCGATAATCGCCAGCAGCGACGGCGAAATCATCTCCTTCTGGGCAGCCTTGGTGCAGATGGTGACGGCCGACGCGTAGTCGGGCTTGGCCGTACCTTCCATCAGTCCCTTGATGTCACGGAACTGCCGGCGCACCTCATCGACGATCTTCGACGCGGTCCGCCCGACCGCCCGCATTATCATCGAGCAGACGCCCATTGGAATCATCGCCCCAAGGAACACGCCCGCGACCAGCCGCGGATTCATGACCGAGAGGTCAATCTCCTTCACGAAGCCGAAGAGCTTCTGGCTCATGACTCGCGACTCGTCGCGGTAGGCTGCAATCAGGGCCAGCGCGGTAAGCGCGGCCGAGGCGATGGCGAAGCCCTTGCCGGTTGCCGCGGTTGTGTTGCCCAGCGAGTCCAGCGCGTCGGTCCGCTCGCGCACAATCGGCTCCTGGTGGGTCATCTCGGCGTTGCCGCCGGCGTTGTCCGCCACCGGCCCGTAGGCGTCAGTGGCAAGGGTTATCCCGAGGGTCGCCAACATGCCGACCGCCGAGATACCGATGCCGTACAACCCGAGGCCGGGATTCGATGCACCGCCCGCCATGTAGTAACTGGTGATAATCGCAACAGCCACGGTTATGACGATCGGGATGGTCGAATTCATGCCCACGGCCAGGCCCTCGATGATAACCGTAGCCGGCGAAGTCTTGGCCTCAGCCGCGATGCCCTGCACCGGCTTATAGGTATCCGACGTGTACCGCTCGGTGAAGTAGCCGACAATCACGCCCGCCAGCAAGCCGGAGACAATTGCCCAGTAGACTTGCACATGACTGGGAAGCAGCCACTTGGTGACCACGAATCCGAGCACGGCCGACAGGATGGTCGCGCCGTACGTGCCGCGCCGCAGAGCCGCGAGCAGAACCTTCTGCTCGGCCTTCTCCCCGGCACGTACAAGGAAACTGCCGACGATGGACGAGATTATGCCTACGCCGGCCAAAACCATCGGCAGCAGCACACCGTTCACCTCAAACCCGGAACCGGCAAAGGCCACGACCGACAGCGCCATCGAGGCGACGATTGAATCAACGTAGGACTCGTAGAGGTCCGCGCCCATGCCCGCAATGTCGCCGACATTGTCGCCGACGTTGTCGGCGATGACTGCCGGGTTGCGGGGGTCGTCCTCGGGGATGCCTGCCTCGACCTTGCCCACGAGGTCCGCCCCGACGTCCGCGGCCTTGGTGAAGATGCCACCGCCGACGCGGGCGAACAGCGCCATCGAACTCGCGCCGATGCCGAAGGCAATCATCGTCGAGGTGATAGCGGTCAGCTTCTCGGCCACCGGCAGGTTGGCGTAGACCGCGTTCAGAATCACGTACCAGATCGAGAGGTCAACAAGCCCGAGGCCGACCACGGTCAGCCCCATCACCATACCGGAATTGAACGCCACGCGCAGGCCGGCATTCAGACTCTGCTTGGCCGCGTTGGTCGTGCGCGCGCTCGAGCGCACGCCCACCGACATGCCGATGAAACCGGACAGTCCGGAAAAGAAGCCGCCGGTCAGGAATGCGAACGGCACGAACCACGACTGCAGCCCGGTCGCCGCGAGCGCGCCGAGCAACACGAACACGACCATGAAGTACAGGCTGACGCCCTTGTACTGCTGCTTCAGGTAGGCCATCGCGCCGATGCGCACCGCCTTGGCCACTTCCTTCATCGGCTCGGTGCCTTCGCTCAGCTTCATGTTCCGCACCGCCAGAAGCAGGGCGAACAGCAGCGCGAGCACCGCGCCGCCCGGCGCAAACCAGAAATACGGGCTCATTGAGACTCCTTTCGACGACTTTGCAGGAACCTATGCCGGCAGGTGAGATCGCCTCTCGCCGGCCCATTGAATTCGGCGGTTAGTTTAGGCAACTCTTCCCGGATGTCAATACACCAGGAAATATGGAAGGCCGCGCCTTTCGGGCGCGGCCTTCTGTACGTACATAGTCTATCCCGGGTTCACAAGCCAGTGCCCGGTGAAAAGGGGTGCAATGCGCGGGCGGAGTCCGGCAGCGGAACTCCGCCCGCATGGTTCGTGGCCTTCTCCCGTGCGAACCACTTGGCGGTGAGGACTGCTGCCTCCTGCGCGAGGCACCGCAAGACCGGCTTCCGATACTGGCAGATGCAAACCGGCGCTGAGCCGCCGTGCTCGTTCCTACGGTCGCGAAGCGTCAACGAAGTGAGAAGGTCTCTCCGTTTACAACTGGCACATGGAGCATGACCTTGGGCGCGAACGCGCCTCACTCGCAGCTCAGAGCTGCGATTGAAGCTCGGTGGAAAGCTCGCCGGAAAGCTCCTTAGAAAGCTCGTTCAAGAGCTTCTTTGAAAGCACATTTCAGAGCACAGTTCAAAGCTTGGCGAAAAGCTCGCTTCAAAGCTCATCGCAAAGCTCGCGGAAAAGCTCAAGAAACAGCTTGCTTCAAAGCTTGGTTCAAAGCTCGCAGAAAAGCTCAGTCAAAAGCTCGGCTCAAAGCTCGATTCAAAGCTCGTTCAAAACCTCGTTCCAAAGCTAACTCGAAAGCTGCTTAGGGGGCGACCCCTCAGAGTCTTATTCTGTCTGCCCGACAGGGCTTAACCGGCTGACTGTGCTGGCGTTAGGCCTGATTGTGACCTGTCGCGAAACCGGTGGCAATGAGACAGTGTCTCGCCCGGCCGCCAACCCCCGCGGGGAAACGCCGATTCCGACCCCTGCGTCCTGTCCTTTCCGGTTGCCTAGTCCATCTTGCACTCTGCATTTTGCATTCTGCATTTTGACTTCGCCTTGGCGATTCTGCCGTCCCCTGGACTATCCGGGGAGTCCCTTCCCTCTATACAGCCCTTGTCCCAGCACCCGCAACAGCACCCGGCCTTCGTCTCGCAACAGCCGTCGTGCCAGCCCCTGTCCCAGCACCCGCAACAGCGCCCGGCCCTCGTCCTGCAACAGCCGCCGTTCCGGTCCTTGCACCAGCGCCCGCAACAGCACCCGGCCCTCGTCTCGTGACAGCCGCCGCTCCGGCCCTTGTCCCAGCGCCTGCAACAGCACCCGGCCTTCGTCTCGCTACAGCCATCGTTCCAGCCCTTGTCCCAGCACCCGCAACAGCGCCCGGCCATCGTCTCGCAACAGCTATCGCTCCAGCCCGCGCTCCAGCGCCCGCAACAGGCCTCAGTCCTGCGCCTGCCCCCTTTTTCGTACAACCCGCGCGACCTGCTGCCATCCGCTGCCAACTGCCCGAGTCAGCGGATCCGCTTGACTCCAGCCGGTACGCGCCTAACATACATACTGATGCAAGGCCAAATCCGGCCAAACCCGACGACTCAGCCGCCACGACATCCGCAGGACGCCCGAGGACAAGTGAGGCGCTGACGTCATGACCGAAGCAGAACTCCGGCTGATGCTGCAGGAAGACGAAGGCTATCGCCTCGATTTCAAGGAGGCACTCTCTGACCTCGCTGAGGACATTGTCGCTTTTGCCAATGCTTCGGGCGGCCGCATTCTCATTGGAGTTGCCGCCGACCGTTCCATCAAGGGTTTGACGAACAAGGACGAAGCGAAGTCCCGGGTGCTGAACACTGCCGACCACTGCGACCCGGCGCTTAGTGTCAACTTCGAGGAAGTCGGCAACGTGCTGGTCGTCGATGTGCCTGAGGGCGGAGATAAACCGTACCGGTGCGCAAAGGGATTCTATCTGCGGGTCGGACCGAGTTCACAGAAGCTGAACCGGGACCAGATTGTCGAGTTCCTCAAGGCTGAAGGCAAGGTCCGGTTCGATGAGCTAGAGCACCCGGGGTTCGACTTTGACCGGCAGTTCGACCGCCAGAAGCTCGGCCGGTTCCTGGCGCGCGCCGGAATCACTGAAGCCCTGGACATCCCGATGATGCTCCGCAACCTCGGCGCGGCCAACGACCGGCCCGACAGCGCAGCGGTCAACAACACCGGCATCCTCTTCTTCGCCAAGAACCTGGACCACACCTACCGCCACACAGTTGTCACGTGTGCCCTGTACAAAGGCACACAGAAGCTGAACGTCCTTGACCGCAAGGACTACAACGAGGACATCCTGTCCAGCATCGAGAATGCGATGGTCTTCCTGCGGCAACACCTGCCGGTACG
>JAPLUO010000331.1 GCA_026397595.1 Caldifarciminota bacterium | reverse complement strand
GAGGCAAACTGGCCTAGGAAATACTCGTAAACGCGGCCCAGTACGTCCTTGGACCGGCTCTCTTTGTCACCGAGCCCTACGTTGGCAAAGATGTCAATCAGGCCGCCGAGCGTGGCCTTGCTTATCTGCTCGCGACCGAAGATCTTCGGCAGCACGCCTTTGAGTTTGGGGTTGTCACGTTCTACGGCCTCCATCGCCGCGTCCAGCAGTCTGCCGATGAGTGGCTCCCTGGCGCGCCGCTGAAGGGTAAACCAGCGAGCTTCGGGTGGGACCCAGAACACGTTCGCGGACAGGTACTCATCCCGGTCCTCAAGCGTAGCTTCCCTCTGCTTCTCGTCGGTGGTGTAGTAGTCGCGGTCCTTGGGATTGCGGGTAGCTGCGTCCAGTGCGGCGTAGCGTTCCGCGAATGCGTCGGAGACGTACTTAAGGAATATCAGGCCCAACACGACGTGCTTGTACTCGGCCGCGTCCATCACGCCGCGGAGCTTGTCCGCAGCCTGCCAGAGTTGGGCTTCGAAGCCCACGTTCGCGCCGTTGACGTTCTTCTGCTGAGTGTTCTTTGTTCTAGCCATTTCACCGCTCCTAGGGTGCTCCAAATGGAGTTCGGAATACTAAGCGCAAGCAGACAGAAGTCAAGGCCAGCGCGAAGCGAGGGCAGGTTACGAGTTGCGAGTTACGGGCTGCGAGAGGCGGCTGATGATGATTGGCTGGCGCGGCGGCCGGCGGTTTTGTTGGTGCAGGTGCCGGAGCGAGGGCGAGGGCGGCGCAGCCGCCAAGTCAAAGGTCAAGATGCAAACGTCAAAATGCAGAATGTCGGGCGCGGCCGTTGGGCGCGAGGAACGGAGAGAAGAGACCTTCTCACTTCGTTCAGGGCGGCTCAGCGCCGGTTTGCAGTGACCGGTCTGCAGTTGGCAGTGAAGGGCACAGGGCGCGTAGGACGCGCAAGTCAAAGTGCAAAATGCACATATCAAAATGCAGAATGCCCCGAGGCGGAATCTGCCACGAACGAAGGCGCGAAAGAAGGGCAACCGGGAGACATCTTCGTAAAGACGACGATGTTGCGGACTTGTAGTACAGGGTCGAATGGATTGTGCGAAAAAGGGGGCAGGTGCAGGGCTGAGGGCCGGAGCAGCGGCTGTCGGTTGGCCTGTTGCAGGGGCCGGAGCAAGCGCCGTTGCGGCGGCTGTTGCGAGAGTAGCGCCAGGCGCTGTTGCCGGCGCTGGGGCAAGGGCTGGCCCGCCTGCTGGTGCGCGGGCAGGAGCGATGGCTGTTGCGAGACGAGGACCGGGTGCTGTTCAGGGCGCAGATGCAGCACCCGGAGCAGGCGCTGTTGCGGTTCAATGAGCGGTGGCTGGTGCGAGGCCTGCACATTGGGCCGATGCCGGTGCTTTTGCGGTTGCTGTTGTAGCGGCTGTGGCGGCTGCTGGAGCAAGGGCTGTTTAGAGGGAAAGCATCCCCCGAACTACCCGGAGGACGGCCAACAAGAAAGGATGAAGGGAAAGAGGGATGAGGGAGTAGAGGGAGTAAGTGGAGAATGACAGAGCAGTTACAGGAAGACCTGGGTCAGCGCAGTATCAGGTTGGGGTCTGAGACAGATTCTTATCATTCCTAGAACTGACAGGTCAGCGCGAGGCGACCACCAGACGTAGAGTCTCCACGATCTGGATGTTAAGCCCTGTCGGGTCGCGGATAATTCGGGGATAGGGGTCGTGTACCCCGACCTCTCCAACGCCTTGGCCTGCGCCACGGTGGATTCCATGATGGAATCCACGCTAACTTATACGTTCAGCGCTACTTTCATCGCTACGTTCACCGACACGGTCAATTCCATGATGAGTTCCACGATGACACTTAGACTCAGACGATACCCGAAACGATGACCGAGGCGTTGACCTACATGATGACCGATACGTGCCGGACCATGTGTCGAGCCATGAGTCGGGCCGTTTGTCAGGCCGCTTATGCGGCCGTGAATCAGGCCACGACTCGGGCCATGCGCAAGACTGCGTGTCGTCCCGCGTGTTCAGCCACGGGTCGTTCCCTCGTTCATCGTTTCCCAAGACGCGAACCCGCCTGCCTTCGACCGTGAGCCGCAAGCCGTCAGCCGTCCTGCCCGCGTGTAAGCCCATGTTTGCCGCCACGATTCGCGGGTTTCAGTGACACGGCGCAGACGGGCAAGTACCAAGTGATAAGGACAAAGGACTAAGCAACCGGAAAGGATAGGACGCAGGGGCCGGAATCGACGTTTCCCCGCGGGGTTGGCGGCCGGGCGGGACACTGTCTCATCGCCGCCGGTTTCGCAATGGGCCACAATCAGTCCTAACGCCAGTACAGTCAGCCGGTTAAGCCCTGTCGGGCAGACAGAATAAGACTCTGAGGGGTCGCCCCCTAAGCAGCTTTCGAGTTAGCTTTCGAATGAGGTTTTGAACGAGCTTTGAGCCGAGCTTTTGACTGAGCTTTGCGGGAAGCTTTTCAACGAGCTTTGAAACAAGCTGTTCCGCGAGCTTTGCAGCGAGCTTTGAACCGAGCTTTGCGAGAAGCTTTGAAGTGAGCTTTTGTCCGAGCTTTGAAAAGTGCTCTGAAATGAGCTTTCAAGTAAGCTCTTCAAGAAGCTCTTGGGTGAGCTTTCTAAGGAGCTTTCCGGCGAGCTTTCCACCGAGCTTTCACCGCAGCTTTGAGCTGCGAGTTCCATGTGCCAGTTGCCAGCGGCGAACGGCGATTGGCTCAGCCTGGTTGTCCGGGCGCTACAGGGCTTTCTGGTAGATGCGGAAGCGTTTGGCTATCTGGCCGCCGATTCGTTCCACCTCGGCCCGCATCCTGAGGTTGGTCTCCAATTCGTGGTGGCTGTCTATCTTCTCAAACCCGGCCGCGATTGCCGTCCGCATCATTGCCGCACCTATCAGTACGTCGATTCCCCGTCCCCGGCAATCTTCGCGTATCGCGGCGAGTAGCGCGTCAAGCTGCCTTGATTTCTTCATCGCGGCCATGATTTGCAGTATGCCGAACGGAAACAGGTGGCCTTTGGACTTGCGCAGGCCTTCGTTCATGTTCGGGATTCCGATAAAGAACCCGACCAGGTCTTCGCCCTTGAGTACCATCTTAACAAAGCGCGGGTCAATGACCGGCAGGTACTGCTTGCCCAGCGCGTCCATCTCGGCATCGGTCATCGGCACGTAGCCATAGATGTTCTGATAGGTTATGTTCATCAAGCCGAAGACGCGAGTGATGTAGGGCTTCAATTCCTTCGACTTCGTGAACTCGACCAGCCTGAACTCGGTCTGCCGCGCCGCGCGCGCGCTGATCTTCTCGTAGAACTCCGGCAGCCGGTCCGACAGTTTGATGATATAGTCGATGTAGTCTACTTCCTTCGTATAGCCCGCCTCGTCCATGAACCGGTCGACGTACGGGAAGTTGTGGTATGAATCCAGCGTCGGCTCGTGACCGAAGCCCTCGTAGAGGAATCCTTGCTGGTCCTGGTCCGAGAACCCCATCGGCCCCACCAGCTTCTTCATGCCGAGCCCGCGCGCCCAGTCCTCGACGAACGCAATCAGGGCCGAGAAGACGTCCTGCTCCTCGTAGCACTCGAGGAACCCGAACCGGCCGGTACACTCCTGCCGCAGCTCATTGCATCGCCGGCTGACGATACCCATGATTCGGCCGACAACCCGGCCGTCGCGCCGCGCCAGTGCCAGCACCGCGTCGGCGTGCTGGAACGCCCGGTTCTTCTTCGCGTCGAAGAACTTCCAGTTGTCCATGTAGATGGGCGGAATCCAAAGGGGGTTGGCGCGGTTGACCTTGGCCGGCAGGTAGATGAACTCCCGCAACTCGCGGCGGTTGCGGATTTCAGCGACTTCGAGTACCATTGAATGAACCTATTTGACCGAGGCCCTCTGCGCCCCGCGCGCGCAGACCTTCGGCGTAGAACTCGACCGCCTCTTCGGCCGCTGCCCGAGCCTGATCGAGCGTTGCGCCATAGGTGACGCACCCCGGAAGTGACGGGACCGTGACAATGTAGCCGCCCCAGGGTTCTCGGCGCAGCAGAATCCGGTAGTTGAACGCCTCATCACTGGATTATCCGCCGCCGTCGCGCCCGTGTCAATGATTCGCTCGGTCCCCCAGAACCGATGTAGACATAACCACAGAGGCCACAGAGAACGCAGAGTGGGTGAAGCCAGGAGTCCGGGTCCGTACCCTCAGTTAGCTCTGTACTACAAGCGTGCAGGATCGTCGTTTTCGCGACGTTGTCATTCCGAGGAGCGGGAGACGAGGAATCTCGTCTGTCGGCGGGGCAGAGCCTGCCCAGGCCTACCGAAGGGGCGGGATTCCTCGCTACGCTCGGAATGACAGTCGTTCGGGGCATTTTGACTTTTGATGTTTGCCTTTTGCCTTTTGACTTGCGCACCCTGTGCGCCCTGTGCGCTCTGTGGTTCAATGTCGGATTCGGGGTCGGGTCAGCGGAAGGTGAATGACACCATCTGACAGGGGACGCCGAGGCCAACGACGCCTGGCTCAACCCGATTGTCGGGGACTACAGGGGTTTCTGATAGATGCGGAAGCGTTTGACTATCTGGCCGCCCATGCGTTCCATCTCGGCCCGCATCTTCAAGTTGGTCTCCAGTTCGTGGTGGCTGTCCATCGTCTCGAATCCGGCCGCGATTGCCGACCGCAGCATTGCCCCGCCTATCAGTACGTCGAGTCCCCGCCCGCGGCAGTCTTCGCGTATCGAGCCGAGCAGCAGTTCGAGCTGCTTCGACTTCTTCATCGCGGCCATGATTTGCAGTATCCCGAATGGGAACAGGTGACCTTTACACTTGCGCAGGCCTTCGTTCATGCTCGGGATTCCAATGAAGAACCCGACGACGTCATCGCCCTTGAGCAACATCTTTATGAATCGCAGGTCAATGACCGGCAGGTACTGCCTTGCCAGCGCGTCAATTTCGGCGTCGGTCAACGGCACGTAGCCATAGATATTCTGGTAGGTGATGTTCATCAGGCCGAGGATGCGGTAGATGTAGGGCTTCAGTTCCTTCTTCGTCGCGAACTCGACCAGCCTGAACTCGGTCTGACGCGCCACGCGCGCCCTGATCTTCTCGTAGAAATCCGGCAGCTTTCCCGGCACTTTGACAATGTAGTCGACGTAGTCCACTTCCTTCGTGTAGCCCGCCTCGTCCATGAACCGGACCATGTACGGGAGGTTGTGGAATGAATCCAGCGTCGGCTCGTGGTCGAAGCCCTCGTAGAGGAACCCTTGAGGGTCCTGGTCCGAGAACCCCATCGGCCCCACCAGCTTCTTCATACCGAGCCCGCGCGCCCAGTTCTCGACGAACGCAATCAGGGCCGAGAAGACCTCCTGCTCCTCGTAGCACTCCAGGAATCCGAACCGGCCCGTGCACTCCTGTCGCAGCTCATTGCACCGCCGGCTGACGATACCCATGATGCGGCCGACAACCCGGCCGTCGCGCCGCGCCAGTGCCAGCACCGCGTCGGCGTGCTGGAACGCCCGGTTCTTCTTAGCGTCGAAGAACTTCCAGTTGTCCATGTAGATGGGCGGAATCCAAAGGGGATTGGCGCGGTTGACCTTGGCCGGCACGTAGATGAACTCCCGCAGTTCCCGGCGGTTCCGGACTTCAGTGACTTCGAGCGGCATGTTGGTCTACGGGTTCTGGGGTTACGGGGTTCGGGGGTTCTGGCCGGACCCCCCGGACCCTTGCCCCCCTGAACCTTTCTTCGCCTGCGCTTTCTTTGCGTCCGAGTCCATCACCGAACGGACAAGGCCCGGGGTCCACCGATTGAGAGTCCACGAAAGCCAGTTCATGAAACCGGGGACGATCATCAGTTTGTTCCCTTCCATCCCTTTGATCATCAACGCGGCGACCTGTTCCGGCTGCATCAGCCCGGTGTTGCCGGCGATGGCGCGGGTTTCAGGCGGCTTGGTCTTGTTCTCCTCGACGAGCTGGGGCGTGTCGGTGTCCGGCGGGCAGAGCACCGATACCCGGATGTTGTACTTCTTCATTTCGGCTCGTACGACCTCGGAGAAACCGATGACCGCGAACTTGGACGGGCAGTAGGCGGCGTACCCGAAGACGCCGATGACCCCGAGTATCGACGCCACGTTGACGATGTTGCCGCCGCGCTCCTTCATGAACGGCAGGAGCGCGGTCACCGTGTTGCGCACGCCGAAGAAGTCGGTCATCATCATTCGTTCGTATTGCTCGTAGGGCGTCTCCTCGATGTAGTTGCACCAGGCAACACCGGCGCAGTTGACGAGGACGTCAGGCGCGCCGAAGTCGCGGGCCGTCGCACTCATCTTCGCGTCAACGTCGGTGTGGTTTCCCACGTCCAGTTGCACGGCAAGGAACTTCTGCCCCGGGACCGGGACACGATCCGAAATCCCAGAAGGATTTCGGTCATGTCCCATGGCCTGAATCGCCGGCAGCGCGGCGTCGAGCTTCTTCTGGTCCCTGGAAAAGATGGCGACGTTCGCGCCCGCGCCGGCAAACTGCTTTGCCGCGGCCAGGCCGATGCCGCTCGAACCGCCGGTGATGTAAACCGTCTTGCCTTGGTAGGACTTCATGGCTGGTCGCCTCCGAATGTGCTCGGCGAATTGATATGGTTCATGGACTTTGACTTATTCTTGACTACGCCTGATTATGAACTGCTCTCCAGCGAAGTCAACAGCGGCACGCGGCTTCGCCGCGAGTTTCCAGTTCCCAGACGAGACCCTTCCATCGGCGTCAGGGCGACTAGGCGTCGGTTTGCAGTTCCCAGTAGCGGAGACCGGTTCGGACAACCCGGCCGAGACCCCTCCGTCAGCGTCGGGGCGACACTCCGTGCCGTCTGCGGAATCTGTGGATAGACCATCCGGACCTCCGCTTCCCTGGCGGTACTCATATCTGCGTTCATCTGCGTTCATCTGTACTTCACCTGTGGTTCCATCAGGTTTGGTTGCGGCCTCTCTGCGACCGAGCGCGGAGGCGGCTACAGGTCCCTGATGATGCCGCGGGCGAGAACGAGAGCCTCCTCGGGCGAGAGGCTGGCCGCTCCAGGTGAGAAGCGTGCGACGTCGCCCCGGGACGAGAAGTCGAGCAGCCGGCCGACGACTGCCGCGTCCACGCCCCGCCGGCTGAGCGCGGTGCGGAGTTCGTCACCGGTCATGCCCGTGACCTCAACATTGAAGCGGTCCCCGGCGTAGCCCGTGACGGCGCGGTCGAGCGCTGCGTAGAAGCCGAGCTCATCCCCCGCGGCAAGGAGCCTCGCCGATTCCCTCAGACGTTTCGCCAGCAGCCGGCCGGCCCGTGACCGCAGTGCATAGCCCCTGTCTGCTTCCAGCCTTCGCCGATGCCGGCCCGCGACTGCGCCGACAAGGAAGACCGCGATGCCGAAGGGGTAGAACAGCAGCGACCACCACGGATTCGCGGCCGCCGACGCCAGCCGCGTGCACGAGGGCTTAATGTGGAGAATGTCGGTACCCGGAGGCCCGATCCGTGGCTCGGGCTCGCCCGCCAACCTGCTGCCGGTCACACCCGTGGCCACGAACTCAATCCGCTGCGTGGCCAACGTATAGTAGCTGTCGCTCTTAGGGTTGAAGAAACTCATGCTGATTGCGGGTACGACGTTCAGACCGTTGGCCCGCGGAATGACCGAGTAGTCAAACGCACGTGTGCCGCCGACCCGCCCGCCGTCGTCGCTCGTCTGGAGATGCACGTCTGGCCCGAGCAGACTCACGCCGTCCGCCACACTGACCAGAGGGACACCGATGGTGCCAATGTTGCCGGTGCCCGACACCTTGACCTGCAGCTTGAGCGGCTCGCCGTTGTCGGACTTGTCAGCACTCAAGCCCGCTGTCAGAGCGAAGCTCCCGACGCCACCACCGAAATCCGCCGGTCTGCCGGCATCAGGTAGCGGCTTGGCGGTTACGCTCAGTGGAACAGATGACACGGTAAACGGCGCTGGCATCCCCTTGAACAGGCCGCTGGACACGGCGACAATCCCGGAGAGCGTCATCTTATCCAGGGTCAGTGTGCCGGGCTGGGTAGGAAACAACGCAGCCTGCCTGATAACTGCGGCGCTGCACGGCTGGCTATTGCAGGTCGTCGGGAACCAGCTCAGGTCCCTCGCGTCATCAAGCCTGGCTGCCCAGAAGCCGGTGAACCCGGGCGCGTCTTTCATCATCAAGCCGCCGACCCTGGTGCGGGCGAAGAGCCGGTAGGTGACAAGGACCTGCTCACCGACGTAGACCGATGAACGGTCCACCGAGCACGAGAGTACGATGCCGTTCGCGTCAGTCCAGCGCGCGAGCGGCGGCACTGACTCACCCGCGGCGACAACGCGCACTGCTATCGGCTGCGTCTGGTAGGTTGTGCCTTGGTGCGTGAGACTAACCGGCCCTATCGTCAAAGTGCCGGTTCGCTTCGGCTCAAGCGTGTAGACGAAGCCGACGGTCAGTTGCCGGCTCTCATCCCTGCCCCCCGAGTCGCTCGTGAAGCGCCCCCACATGCTGCCATGGTTGGTGAAATCGGCCAGTCTTGGCAGCGTGGGCTGAGGCAGGCCGGAAACGTTCGGTCCGGTCGCGGTCACGGTCAGGAGCAGTCGCTCGCCCATCGCGACCGTCGTGCGGTCCACCTCGGCCGAAATATCCAAGCCTGTCGCGCCCAGCAGCACCGGCACCAGCGATAGGGCCGCCGCCAAGACCATTCTGACCGCGCGGGTCACGTCCGGTTCTCTAGAGAGAAGTGGAATCGCGGCAATACCCGGTCAGCGCCTGGTGGCCAGTGCGAACGACGCAACGATCGGACGGTATCTCAAGTGTGACACTATTTCCTCCCTGCTGTTCAATGTCGCCGGCCGGACCTTGGTGCCGCCACGCACCGACGTTGTAGTGCTTGCGCCGCCGGCGTGCCGATTCCGGCCGGTCGCTGGCGGCGGTCAACGGAAAGCTGCTCAGTTGTATTTAGACCCCGCCGTCGGCCGTTCGCTGCGCTCGACTTCGTGGAGACAGCGGCACGCTTGAAGGGACCGATTCGCACAGCGCCACCGCAGCGCCTCGCCGGGCCGACAAGCGCAGCCACCGACTGGAAACCCCGGACCACGGACACCAAGACGCCCTTCCCGGCGGCTTGCGGTTTTCACCCGACACCTGACCACCCACCCCGGCTCCTTGACATCAGGGCTGGCCCGACTAAGATTCGCCTGATGAAGAACCTGCGAGCTCTTGCAGTTGCGGCAGGAGCCATCGCCCAGGCCGCAATGGCGGCCGGGCCGTTCGTTGCTAATGAGGCGACCGGTCGAGTCAGCGAGAGATTCCTCTGGAGAATACCAGACCGGGTGACGGCAGCCGTCGCCTCCGAAGATGGGCTTCATGTTGCATATGTCGTACAAAGAGGCAGCAGATGGCTCGTAGCCATCGACGGCCGACCCGGACTAGAGTATGATACAATCCTCCAGGGCAGCATGGTCTTCAGCCTAGATGGCAGGCGCTTCGCCTATGCGGCGGGCAAGGACGACAAGCAATTCCTGGTGGTTGACGGCCGACCCGGACCAGAGTGTGATGGAATCGTCGAGGGCAGCATGGCCTTCAGCCCGGACGGCGGGCGCGTCGCTTTCGAGGCGCGGAGGGACAGCAGGCAGTTCGTGGTTATTGACGGCCGACCCGGACCGGGGTATGACGGGATTCTCGATGTCACACCGGTCTTCAGCCCGGACGGCAGGCGCGTGGCGTACGGGGCGGCGAACGGCGACAAGCAGCTCGTGGTTGTTGACGGCCAACCCGAACCGGAGTACGACAATATCCAACATGGCAGCCTGGCCTTCAGCCCGGACAGCAGGCGCGTCGTCTATGTGGCGCGCAAGGGTGACAAGCAACTCGTGGTTGTTGACGGTCAACCCGGGCCGGAGTATGACGGGCTCGGCGAAGACAACCCGGTCTTTAGCCCAGATGGCAGGCGGGTCGCATACGTGGCGGGAATGGGCAACAAGTGGTTTGTGGCAGTTAATCGGGAACCGGGACCGGAGTACGACGAGATCGGCGAAGACAGCCCGCTGCTGAGCCCGGACGGCAGTCGCGTGGCGTACGTGGCGCGGAAGGACGGCAAACAGTTCGTGGTCGCGGACGGCCGGCCCGGACCGGAACAGGATGGAATCGTTGAAGGCAGCCTGGTCTTCAGCCCGAATGGCAGGCGTGTCGCGTACGTGACCCAGAAGGGCGACCGCCAGTTCGTGGTCATCGACAGTCAAGCCGGGCCGGAGTTTGACGAAGTCGGCGAAGGCGGCCTGGTTTTCAGCCCGGATGGCAGGCGCTTCGCGTATACAGCGGAGAAGAATGAGAAGCAACTCGGAGTTGTTGACGGCCAACCCGGACCGGAGTATGACGGAATCCTCCAGGGCAGCCTGGCCTTCAGCCCGGACGGCAAGCGGGTCGCGTACGTCGCGCGTGAGGACGGCAAACAGCACGTGGTCGTAAACGGTCAGCCCGGACCGGAGTGTGACGGAATCGTACAAGGCGGACCGACATTCCAGCCGGACGGCTCGCTTGAGTATCTGGCCTCGCGGTCGGACAGCCTGTATCGCGTAAAGCAGTAGCCCCGGAATACGGTAGGAAACACAGGGCACCGATCGCGCCGGCAGCCGGCAGCGCTTGACTCGTGTAGCGGCATCACTGACAATATAAGCCTATGATGAAGAACAGCCCGCCATGAGTCGTACTGCAAAGCTATTCTGCCTGATTCTGCTGGCCGCGCCAGTAACCGAGGGAGCGTTCGTCAAGCAGCCGTACCTTCAGAGCCTGACCAATGGCACGGTCGTGGTGCACTGGGAGACGTCGACCACCCAGACCGGAAAGGTGGAATACGGTCTGACCTCAGGCTACGGCCAAGAGGTCTCCCATTCGAACTCAACTGTTGACCATGAGCTCACCCTGACCGTGCTGCTGTTGGACACGCTCTATCACTACCGGGCTATTTCCGGGTCGGACACCAGCACCGACGCGACATTCCACTCGGATGTCACCGCTGACAGGCCGTTCCGGTTCTTCGCCTATGGCGACGACCGGTCGGACAGTGCCGGGCACCAAAGCGTCATCAATCGGATGCTCGCTGCATCACCGCTGCCCAACCTGGCCCTGAACGTAGGCGATCTGACCTACGACGGGTCTACACCACACTTCCAGACGTTCTTCAACATCGAGGGCGGGCTCATGCGCCGGATGCCGATGTACCCGGCAGTGGGGAACCACGACATCAGCAACATGACCAACTGGCTCCGGTTCCTCGCCCTGCCCAACAACGAACGCTGGTACACCCTGCGCTACGGCAACTCCGCGTTTCACTGCGTGGACGTTTACTCGACGTACACGCCGGGCAGCACCCAGTACAATTGGCTGGTTTCGGAACTCCAAGCCGACAGCGCCGACCCGACTGTCCAGCACATCTTCGCCTGGTTCCATGACCCGCCCTACACGACCAACACCGGGCATTCCAGCAACACGACTATCCGGTCATACCTCTGCCCGCTGTTCGAGCGCTTCCACGTGGCGATAGCCTTCCAAGGGCACAACCACTGCTACGAGCACAGCCTCGTCAACGGCGTCCACTACATCATCACCGGCGGCGGCGGCGCGCCGCTCTACACCACGTGGAATGCTGCCCAGCCGTGGACTGTGTACCGCGAGGCGACGTTTGAAGACGTAGTCGTGGACGTACGCGGTGACACGGTCAGGTCGGTCGCGGTCAAACCTAACGGGACGGAGTTCGACACCCTGGTGCTGGTCCAGCACACTGGGGTGGCTGAGAGGCCGGCCTTGCCGATGATGAACCGGCTGCAGGCGTCGCCGAACCCGTTCCGCGACCGGGTCAGTCTTGCGCTTGAGTCGACGGTTCCCGGCCCGGTTCGAGTCGAGGTGTGTGATGCCTTCGGCAGGCTGGTGCGCGTCCTGACGGACCGGAATCCCGGAACCCAAAGCCACGTGTTTGTCTGGGATGCCTCCGACGCGCCCGCCGGTCTCTACTTCTGCACCGCCTGGACGCCGTCGGGCACGGCGTTCGCCACACTGGTCCGCACGCGGTGACGCGGTCCCGGGCCGCCCCGGCTTGACCGGAGCAGCCTCCGAGCTAAGCTATTGCCCTTACGCGATGAGTACCCACCGCGGTTGCACTCGGCTCCTCGTTGCGCTCGCAGCGCTCGCAGCTCTGCGGTGCTCGTGGGACGCGCCCCGAGACAACCCGCTTGACCCAATGCTGGGAGGCAACGTCAGCGGCCGCGTGCTCACGCGGCGCGCGACGCCGATAGCCGCAGCCGTGGTCGCCGTGCCGGATGCCGGCCGAGTTGTGAAAACGGACTCCACCGGTAGCTTCGAGTTGCGCGGTCTGCCCGAGGCGAGCGCATGGGTCTACCTGACCGCGGCCGGGTACGCGTCCGACTCGGTACTCGTGGCGCTGGCAAATGGCAGAATCGACACCCTCACCACCTATCTGAACGGCCTGCCTTTCCTGCAGAACTGCCGGGTGACAACCCACGTCTACGGCCGGGGCTGGCCCCCGGAGCCGCTAGAATTCTGCCGGCTGTCCGCGACAGCCGGCGACGCCGACGGCGACGCGGACCTCGATTCGGTGTGGGCCGAGATTCCGGCCATCGGTTACGCCGAACGGCTAGACTATGACCCGGACTCGCAGGCGTTCGTCCAGACGCTCTATGCCGCCGACCTGCCCGGCCAGAGCATGGAGACCCTAGTAGGCCGGGAGGTGCGTTTCAACGTCATGGACGAGGAAGGCACGGCCACGACGGACACGGTGGCCGGCATCACGCGGATAATGACCGACCTGCCGGAACCAGTGTTCCCTTCGGGAGGACAGGACACGCTGTCGAGTGACACGGTCTTCATCTGGTACCGGTTCGACCACGGCTATGCAGTAAGCTACCACAGCGAGGTGGTTCGGGTCGAAGGCGGCAGCCCGGCCGGCATCGCGGCCGAGTTCGACGCCGCCGACACGACCTACCACCTCGCATCGGCCTCGCTGGACTCAGGCGACTACTACTGGACAGTCGAGGCGATTGACGAGTTCGGTAATTCGTCCCGTTCGGCCGAGGAGTTGTTCCATGTCCGGTGACGTGTACGAAGCCCTGTTCCGCGTCAGCCAGTTGTTCAACTCGATACTGGACCCGGACGCGCTGTTCGGGCAGGTGCTGGACGAGGCGCTGGCGACGATGAACGCCGAGCGCGGCCTGCTGCTTCTGGCCGACGAGAAGACGGGCGGGCTTTCGGTCCGGGCGTCGCGGCATATTGACGGCCCGGTGGAGAAGGAACTGGGCGGCGTCTCGCGGACGGTGCTGGACGAAGTCGTGGCGAAGCGCGAGGCGAAGGTATTTGTCGACGCGCCGGGCGCGTTCCCGGGCGCGCAGAGCCTCATCATCGGCCAAGTGCGCTCCGTGGCCGTGGCGCCGCTCGTAAGCCGGGGTCGGCTGGTTGGGGCGATTTACGTGGACAGCCGCACCGACCGCAACGTGTTCAACGACTCGGCGCTCTTGTTCCTGCGGCCGTTCGCCAACATCGCGGCGCTGGCGATTGAGAATGCCCGCCTGTGCTCAAACCTGGCCGCGGAGACCGGACAACTGCGTTCCGCGCTGGGCGAGTGGCGGCAGTTCCCGGAGATTGTCGGCCGCGGCCCGGCGATGCAGGCGGTCTTCGAAATGATGGCGCGGGTGATTCCCTCGGACGCGGCGGTGCTCATCACCGGCGAAACGGGCACCGGCAAGGAACTGGTGGCACGCGCTATCCACTACGGCGGGCCGCGCCGGCAGGCGGCGTTCGTGCCGGTGAACTGCAGCGGAATCCCCGAGAACCTGCTTGAATCAGAACTCTTCGGACACCGGAAGGGCGCGTTCACCGGCGCGGTAACCGACAAGGAAGGGCTGTTCGAGGCCGCAACCGGCGGCACGCTTTTGCTCGACGAGGTAGCGGACCTCCCGCTGCCGCTCCAGCCCAAACTGCTCCGGGCGCTCGCGAGCGGCGAGATACGCCGGGTGGGCGACGTCGCGGCCCGGCACGTGGACGTGCGCGTGATAAGCGCCACCAACCGCAACCTCGGCCGGCTGGTGCAGGAGGGCAAGTTCCGCGAGGACCTGTACTATCGGCTCAACGTCATCCCCATCGAACTACCGCCGCTGCGCCAGCGCCGGGAGGACATCCCGCTGCTGGTGAGTCACTTCCTCACCGCCAGCGCGGCCCGACAGGGCAAGCCGGTGGCGGGCATCACCCAGCCAGCGCTCGAACGGCTCGTGGACTATCCGTGGCCGGGCAACATCCGCCAGATGGAAAACACCATCGAACGGGCAGTGGTGCTGTGTCAGGGCGAGCGGCTGACCGAGAAGGACATCATGTTGCCCGCGCCGACCGAGGCAGGCACCGGGACTGCGGGCACGGCCGCCGAAATTGAGAAGCGGGCGGTCCTGGAGCGACTCAAGGCATTCAACGGCAATCGGACGCGGACCGCCGCCAGCCTGGGGATATCGCGCCGAACGCTCCTAAACAAGCTGGCCGAGTGGAAGAACGAAGATGAATCGAGCGGAACGGTACGCGATTCTTGAGACCATCCAGGTAGGGACGGTCGCCGTCACCTACAAGGCGCACGACCGGGTGCTCGACCGGCGCGTGCTGCTCAAGGTGTTGCATCCGCGGCTCGCGGCGGACTCCGACCTGGTCCAGCGGTTCCGGCGCGAGGCGCTGCTGCAAGCACGACTCAAACACCCGGGCATCGTCACGGTGTACGACTCCGGGACCGGGGACGACTTCTACATCGCCTCGGAATTCGTCGAAGGCCGGACCCTCGAGAAACTGCTGGCCGAGAAGGGCCGGCTGACCACGGCCGAACTCGTGCCGATCGTGCTGGCGGTGGCGCGGGCGCTTGACTACGCCCACCAGCACGGGGTGATTCACCGGGACCTGAAGCCGGCCAACATCATGATCTCCGCCTCGGGAGAGGTAAAACTGGCCGACTTCGGACTGGCTTGCGCACGGGACTTAGGCGGGCTCACGCAGGAGGGGTCCGTCATCGGCACACCGTCCTACATGTCACCGGAGCAGGCCCGTGGCCAGAAGGTGGACTCGCGCACCGACATTCTTGCTTTGGGGATCGTCGTCTACCAGGCGCTGAGCGGGACGAACCCTTTCGCCGGCGCGACCTACGCCGACGCGCTCAGCCTGATACTCAACCACGAGCCGCAGCCGCTTTCAGAACTGGTAGGAGGATTGCCCGCGGGGTTGAGCGAACTCGTGGGGCGGATGCTGGCCAAGGACCCGTCGGCCCGGCCGGGCTCGACGGACGAACTGGTGCGGCTGCTGACAGCCGACAGCCTGCAGTCGACAGCCGACAGCCGACCGCATACGGCACACGGCATGCGGCATAGGGGCTACGGCTTGTGGCTTGTGGCTTGCGGCCTCCTGATTGCGGTCGTGGCAGGGGTTGTCTTGGCGCGGGTTCGGCACGTGAACGTTGCGGCGGTCCCGGCGGCTGCCGACACGGCTCCGCCCCGGGTCGACAGCGTGGCGATGCAGCCCGCAGCGGGACCATCCTTCAGGTCAATCGACTCCGCGCCTCCTGAGGGGAACAGGACCGATAGGCCGAACAGGACGTATGCCGACTGCCGACTGCGGATTACGGTAGTGCCCTGGGCCGAGGTGTTGCTGGACGGCCGTTTGCTGGGGACGACGCCGCTGTCGTCCGAGCCGGTCGTGACGTCGGGCCGCCACATAATCACGCTGCGGAACCCGTACTACCCGGAGGTGACAAAGACGGTCGCGTTGGACCAGCCGGCCTGCACGCTCGCCTTCAACCTTGACCGCGAGGTAGCACAGGTGTATATCAGTGTCACGCCATGGGCGGTTGTCGCGATTGACGGCCGGGTGGTCGACACAACACCGATGGACCGACCCATCCCGGTGGCCTTGGGCAGCCACATGATAACGCTGACGCACCCGGAACTGGGCGTGCGTCGCGACTCTATCCGCACTGACTCACCCCGTGTCTACCGGGTTTCCTACGACATGGGTTCGAGGTAGGCATGGAACTTGCTAGCTGGAGGCTGAGATGATAGGTTTGCTGACACTGGTCTTGATGCAGGGCTGGCAGCCGTGCGCGCCCATGCCCACGCCGGGCTACGGCTTCGCCTGCGCCGAAGTCGGGTCGCGGATATACGCAATCGGCGGAGTGGTTTCCGAAGTCTATCCGGCAGTTCCGCGGCTTGCGGTGGAGGCCTATGATGCCGCGGCCGATTCCTGGATCGTAGGGTTTGCGCCACTGCCCAAGCCGAAGTGGTACACAGGGTGCGCTGCGCTCGACGGAAAGATCTATGTCATCGGCGGCTGGGACGGGCAGTCCGACCTTAGCCGGGTTGACCGATTCGACCCATCGACCAACACTTGGGATACCGTCGCCCCACTCCCGTGGCCGCGCTGGTCGCTGGCCGGCTGCGCATATGAAGGTAACATCTACGCGATTGGCGGATTCTCAACTGCATTGGGCTACCAACGCGCGGTTGCACGGTTCACGTCTGACTCCGGCGTGGGGCACTGGGACGTGGTTGAGTCACTAAAGACGTATCGTACGAACCCGGCCGCTGCGGTGGCCGGAGGCGAAATGTGCGCAGTGGGCGGGCTTTTCTTCAACGCCCTGCCGACATGGGAGCGGTATCAAGCCGATAGCTGGGTGCAGTCCTACCGTCTGATGCACTTCGCACGCAGCGGCGCTGCAGCAGTCGGGTGGGGCCAGTGGCTTTGCGCCATAGGCGGCCAGAGCCTTCACGGGCCGATGAATTCAGTGGAGATGGTCAACGTGGATAGCGGCTTCTGGTTGAATGCAGCATACCTGTCGGTGCCGCGCGTGTTCTGCGGTGCAGCGGTTGCAGACGGCTTTGTGGTGGTCATTGGCGGCCGGGATGCGTACGGAGTTGAGGGCTCGGTCGAGAAGTCTGATTCAACGCTGTTCCCGTCTGGCATTGAGGAATCACAGTCCCAGATGCAGGTGCGGACCGCACCGAGATGGGCGACGGTCTTCTCCGGCCGTGTGCGCATCGCCTGCAGCAGCGCCGCGATTTACGACGGCTCCGGCCGCCGCGCATTCGCCGGCTCCGGGCCGGTTAATGTCCGGCTGACGCCCGGCGTCTACTTCGCACGCGTGACGGGTATGGACGACCAGCTTGTGACCGGCACAATCACGGTCGTCCGATGATCCTCCTGCTGCTCACCGCCGCGCTGGCATCACTGGATAGTGTGTACCAGGCAGGCGATTACGAGCGAGTCGTGCAGCTTGCGCCGTCCTTCCTCGCCGATTCGGCTCACACCGTGGCTGACTCCATCAACGTGAACCGGACATGTGCCTTCGCACTCGTGGCGCTGGGCCGCACCGACGAGGCGGCCGCCGTCTTCCGCAGTATCATCGCCAAAGACCCGAATCTGACGCTCGACCCGGAGTCCGTGTCACCCAAGATCCGAGCGGTATTCGAATCGGTGAGAGCGCAAATGACCGCGCCACCCCCGCCGCAGCCAACCGTGCCGCGTGAGACGTTGTACCTGCGCCAGCCGGTGCCTCTGTCGGTGCTCATCCCCGGGCTGCACCAGATAACGACCGGTCGGCCGGTTAGCGGCTATGCTTTGGCCGGCGCCACCGTGCTATCGCTCGCTGGGGTCGCCTTCAGCCACTTCGAGTACAACGACGCCCGCGCTGAATACCTGAAAGCGTCGGCTCCAGCAGATATCGCTGCCCGCTACAACACCGTCAACAACTGGTCCCACGTCCGGCTGGTTTTCTCGGCGACCGCAGTCACGTCCTGGCTCGTCAGCCTTGTCACCGCGCTTCGCGCCCCGTAAAACAACTTCCCGCCACTGTGCAGAAACTGCGCGCTCCAGCCTGGCTCCTGCATCTGCCTCCGTGCGCACGGTTGCTGCTGGGCTTGTCTATTCAGCTTGTAGCCCGTTCACCATAACTCGCACCCGAACCCGAATTCACCGTAGATACCAACGGGCATAGCCCGTGGCACTCCCGGAGTGCGAGCTTTGCCCGACGCCCTTCGGGCGGGAGGAGCATTCCCCCACGGGCATAGCCCGTGGAACCCTGCCCTTCGGGTCATTGGCAGCGCGTGCTCACGGATGTGGATTTCCTGCACGTTCGTCTGACCCGAACCGTTCCGTCACTGACGGCATCCCGGATTTCCGCCTCGGAACCAGTTCGGCTACGACGCCCACCGGGGTGGCATGATTCCTGCCCTGGGTCGAGTCATCAACGTGCAGCCCTGCTCCGAGTCTCTATCAGGATCGGCGGCCGATGGATTCGTGCTCAAGGTGCGGTCGTCATCGTGCGCGGTTCGTGTTGCTGCAGTGCATGATGACACAGCGGGGTCACGGAAGGCGCAGACTTGGCCAGCGTCCAACCGACGACGGCGTCTTCAGCCGTCCTGCCTCGAGATAGCTGACTGTCGACCGTCGCCGCATGAGCCGGCCGCCGGTCGGTCTGCTCCAAACATGCGGCAGAGCATCGGTAAGATAGGGAGGATAGATGGCACGTCAGTATCGTGATGACGGCAGCGCGTGCGGCAAACGGCCGTCGGCGCTACGCAAGTTCGTAGCCACTGTATTTGCAGTGGTTTGTATCGTCGGGCCGGCGATGGCGTGGACATGGGACGTAGGCACCAAGAGGATAGTGTCGCCGCCCAGAGGAGTGGACTCAGGCACGGCGGTGGTGCCGAGCGCAGTTATCATGAACCCCGGCGACAGCACCGCCTCATTTCCGGTCGTGTTTAACATCGGCACTTTCTACACAGACACTCAGAGCGTGGAGAGTCTCGCCCATGGCGACTCGGTCACGGTCTCCTTTGACACGTGGACCGCGCTCCAGCGCGGCGTCTGGACGGCCCGGTGCTCGACCGAGCTGGCGGCGGATGAGAGCACTGCCAACGACCGCGTCACCCGCACCGACACGGTCCGGGTGCGTGACATCGGCGTGGACTCGATCATGGCGCCGAAGGGGAAAATCAACCTGGGAGTAGCGGTGACGCCCCAGGCGGGCGTGACCAACCATGGCACCGGCTCGGCCATGTTCTGGGCCAGGTTCCGCATCGGGACAATCCTCAAGGAAAGTACGTTCGTCTTTGGCCTCGCACCGGGCGCTTCACAGATGGTCAGTTTCACGAGCTGGACCCCGGAGTCGCTCGGCACTTTCACAACCCTGTGTACCCTGGCGCTTTTTGGCGGCACCGACATGGTGCCCGGCAACGACTGGAAGCAGGATTCGTTCACCGTGGTTACCCTGGCGAAGGATGCCGGGGCGCTGCGTGTCGTCGCCCCCACCGGCGTCGTTGACTCGGGTGCGGTAATCGCACCGCAGGCCATGGTACGCAACTTCGGAACCGACACGATTTCGTTCCCGGTTATCTTCAAGATCGGCACTACGTATACCAATACCCAACAGGTCACGAACCTTCCGTCGCTTGACTCGACGCTGGTGACGTTCGCCAACTGGACCGCGAGTCCGCTGGGGACGTTTGCGACCCGATGCTCCACGGCGCTGGCCGGTGACTCGAACGCGACCAACGACAAGTACTCGGACTCGGTGAAGGTGATTATCCGCACGACCGATGTCGGCGCGGTGCGCTTCGTCGCTCCGCCTGACACGGTCGATTCCGGTACCGTCGTTGCGCCCCAGGTGGTAGTCTACAACTACGGGCTCAGCGCGCAATCGTTCCCGGTCAAGCTGGTAATCGGCACGTTCTTTACCATCTACACCGACACACAGCAGGTGACCAGCCTCGCGTCGCATGAATCCCTGACGGTTACGTTTAAGAATGACACCGCGCGCTACCGCGGCCTCTACCCCGCCCGGTGCAGCACGATGCTGGCGGGCGACCAAGTCACGGCCAACGATCGGGTGATGAAGAATACCTTTACGCGCGTGCGCGATATCGGCGTGTTCAGCATCACTGCGCCGATCGGGGTCGTGGCTCAGGACACCGTTGTCACGCCGACCGCCACCTTGTGGAACTACGGGAACGGGCTCGACAGCTTCCCGGTCATCTTCCGCATCGGAACATTCTACGCGGACACTATCCGTACGATTGACTCGACGTCCAAGTCGGTCACATTCAGGCCTTGTACTCTGAACGTGGCGGGTACGTTCAGCGTGGAATGCACAACGGCAATGGCCGGAGACGTGGGCCCGACCAATGACTACAAGTTCGATTCGGTTCAGGTCACGCTTCTCGGCATCAGCGCGACCGACCAGGGACCCGGGTTGCCGCGGACGGTGACCCTCAGGGGTAACGGTCCGTTCGCGGGACGCGCGGCGATCGAATACGGCCTGCCGATGAGTGCCGTCATCAGGCTCGAGGTCTTCGACGCCTGCGGCAGACGGGTTCGAGTCCTCGCTTCGGGCCTGGGCGTGCCGGGCTACCACACCGTGGCCTGGAACTGCGCTGACGAGTACGGCCGAGCTGTGGCTGAGGGAGCGTACTTCATGCGGCTGACTGCCGACGGCGTGACACTCACTGGCAAGCTCGTGAAAATGGAGTAACCGTCCCTCGGGACCCTGACTAAGAGGGGGCGACTCTGCAGCCGCCCCCTCTCGCACCACCGGACATGCTTCATTGCATCCGGCGGTTCGCC
>JAPLUO010000344.1 GCA_026397595.1 Caldifarciminota bacterium | reverse complement strand
CCCCGAAGCGTCCGGCATCAGCGACGGGGCTGATGGAGGAGGTGTGCGAGCGAGAGAACCTCCAGCAGGCACTGCGACGAGTCCGGGCGAACAAGGGGAGCCCGGGCGTCGACGGCATGACCGTCGACGCTCTCCCGGGCTACCTGAAAACCCACTGGCCGACCCTACGGACCCAATTGCTGAACGGGACCTATGCGCCGCAGCCGGTGAAACGGGTCGAGATTCCGAAACCCGGCGGAGGCACGCGCGCCCTTGGCGTGCCCACGGTGCTCGCCCGCTTCATCCAGCAGGCGGTGTTGCAGGTGCTGCAACGCGACTGGGACCCGACGTTTTCGCCCCAGAGCTACGGATTCCGCCCACACCGCTCCGCCCATCAGGCCGTGACCCAGGCGCAAGCGTATATTGCCGACGGGTATCGGTGGGTCGTGGACATGGACCTGGAGAAGTTCTTCGACCGGGTCAATCACGACCACCTGATGAGCGCCGTGGCCAAGCGGGTGGCCGATGGGCGGCTGCGCCGCCTCATCCGCGCGTGTCTGAACGCGGGGGTGATGGCGCACGGGCTGGTGAGTCCGACGGATGAAGGGACGCCCCAGGGCGGTCCTCTCTCCCCGCTGCTCTCCAACCTCGTGCTCGATGCCTTGGACCGCGAGCTGACGCAACGCGGGCACCGCTTCGTGCGATACGCGGACGACTGTAACATCTACGTCCGCAGTCGACGAGCGGGCCTGCGCGTGATGACCAGCGTGACCCGCTTCATCACGACGCGACTCCACCTCAAAGTCAACGAGGCCAAGAGTGCGGTGGCGCGACCGGCGGCGCGGAAACTGCTGGGCTTCAGCTTCACGGCAGGTCGGCACCCGCGACGGCGCATTGCGCCGCAGGCCCTGGCCCGCTGCAAAGCGCGAGTCCGGCACGTGACGCGGCGGACACGCGGGGTGAGTCTGCCGCAGATGGTCCGAGAACTGGCGACCTACCTCACGGGGTGGCGCGGGTACTTTGGCCACTGCGAGACCCCTAGCGTGTTGCGCGCCCTCGACTCGTGGATCCAGCGTCGTCTTCGATGTGTGGTCTGGAAGCAGTGGAAGCGCGGCCGGCGCCGGTACGCCGAACTGCGACGCCTCTCGGTCGGTCGGGACCTCGCGGCGCAAACCGCGGACAGCCCGCACGGCCCCTGGCGTCTCAGCCGGAGTCCGGCCCTCAGCTACGCGCTGCCGAACGCGTTCTTCGCCTCGCTCGGCCTTCCCCGTTTGGCGCCGTCGTCGATGACGTAACCTTCACCGAACCGCCGTATGCGGACCCGCATGTACGGTGGTGTGACAGGGGAGGCGGGCGACCGCCCCCCTATGTCGATTGGTGCGCCTCGTGCGCTGACCGCGGCCCGGAGCATGTTACGATTATGGGTCGTGCCCGTGTAGCTCAGGAGGATAGAGCAACGGTTTCCTAAACCGTAGGCCGCCCGTTCGAGTCGGGCCACGGGCACCACATTGGGACGGTTTCAGA
>JAPLUO010000387.1 GCA_026397595.1 Caldifarciminota bacterium | reverse complement strand
CGGGCAGTGATCTGAACTTGCACTGAAATCAACCTTTCCTCCTGTGCCGCCCAACGGTCCGGACGGCACAAGAAATAGTCTACCAGGGGGGTCAGTTTTGGATGGCACAGGGGGGTCAATTTTCAGTGGCACACGACACCGGCACCTGCACCAGCAAAACCGCCAGCGCAACTTCCCGCCGTGCCTGCCTTCGGCCGCCCGCAGTCTTGCCTTTTGACCTTTGACTTGACTCCTCACATGCTCCTGCTATTCTCAAACCCTGATGGCAAACGCGCCTGACGCCCTTCCGGTTCCTCTCTCTTCGTTCTTGTGTCCTCCTTCCAGGGTCTTCATTCCTCTATCTTCACTCCTCCCTCCTCCATCTTCCGTCCTCCATCCTCTCCTCTGTTTCCTCCATCTTCACTCCTCCGTCCTCATTCCTCGCTCCGACGACTCCGCCGCTTGACCGCTGTCCTTTGCTTGACTTTGGCCCGTTTTCCAGTTATACCATCGGCGTGATTGACAAGAGTTCGCCGAGATTCTGGAGGCGGATAGTATGAGTTCGCGGACTTCGTCCAGCGCAATAGACAGCCCGGCCTATCTGGGTTTCGAGCAGAAGCTCTGGCAGGCGGCCGACACGTTGCGGGCCAACTCCGGCGTTCCGAGCAACGAGTACTTCCTGCCGGTGATGGGCCTTCTGTTCCTCCGCTACGCCTACAGCCGTTACCTCGCGGTGAAGGACGACGTCGAAGCAAGCCTGCCCGTTCGCGGCGGTAAGCGACGCCCGGCCACCAAAGAGGACTACTCCAAGAGAGGCGCCATCCTGCTTCGGCCCGAGGCGCAGTATGACTACCTCGTAAGCCTCCCCGAGGGCGCCGACCTAGCAAAGGCCGTTGCTGGTGCGATGGAGTCCATCGAGGCAGACTACACGAGCCTCAAAGGCCAACTGCCAAAGGCTGAGTATCAGGAGTTGGGCAAGGACGTGTTGGGCCAGTTGCTGCGAAAGCTGAACCCGGAGGAACTCAAGACCGCTCCGCTCGACGTGTTCGGCCGCATCTACGAGTACTTCCTTACCCAGTTCGCGGACCAGAAAGCACACGACGGCGGAGAGTTCTTTACGCCGTCCTCGCTCGTGACGCTCATCGCCAACGTGCTGGAGCCAGAACGCGGCACCGTGTTGGACATAGCCAACGGCTCAGCCGGGATGTTCGTCCAGAGCGCCCGGTTCGTCAGGCTCCGCCACGAGAACCCGAACCAGCTTACATTTCGTGGCGTGGAGAAGATTGTCACGACCATCCGGCTGGCCAAGATGAACCTCGCGGTGCACGGGCTCGAAGGCGACATCAAGGAGGGCAACACCTACTACGAAGACCCGCACGAGCTCTTTGGCAAGGCCGACTATGTGATGTCGAATCCGCCCTTCAACGTTGATGAAGTAGACGCCGACAAAGTGAAGCGCGACCCGCGCCTGCCGTTCGGCCTGCCCGGTGTGAACAAGGAAGGCAAGGTCTCGAACGGGAACTACCTCTGGATATCCTACTTCTGGAGCTACCTGAACCCGAAAGGCCGCGCCGGCTTCGTAATGTCATCCCAGGCTTCCAGTGCCGGGCATAAAGAGGCCGAGGTCCGGCGCAAGATAGTCGAGACCGGTGACGTGGACGTGATGGTCTCCATCCGCTCCAACTTCTTCTACACGCGCACCGTGCCCTGCGAGCTCTGGTTCTTCGACAAAGGCAAGCCTAAGGACCGGCGCGACTCAGTGCTGATGCTCGACTGCCGCAACATCTATCGCAAGGTCACGCGCCGGGTCTTCGACTTCTCGCCGGAGCAGCAACAGAACATCGCGGCCATCGTCTGGCTCTACCGCGGCCAGCGTGACCGCTTCATAGCTCTGGTGCAGGAATACCTGGACAAGACGATTCTCGAAGCCTCACACATTGCCGCAGTCGTGGAACCTTTCAAGAAGGGCTGTGCCGCGATAACCATCGCCGTCGAGTCATTGCTCGGTGCGAAACCCAAGCAAGCCAACGTACAGCAAGTCATGAAGGAACGCTGTGAGGCCGCGACTGCTTGCTTCGACTCTCTCGCAAACCTGACGGCTCGCATCGCCAAGGATTGGCCGAAGCCCTGCAAGCCCGAGCTTGTAGCGCAGAGCAAGAGGCTCGCCGAACTGGCCGAACTCGCCACCGCCTGCCGCGACCTCGTGAAGGATGTTGACCTTGTCTACAAGCTGACCGGTCGCGTCGCGGATGCTCTGGAGCAATCCTCTCCCTCTCCTCTCAGAGGAGAGGGCCGGGGTGAGGAGTCGGGCGCAAGCGTGCGCGTCCTCAAGCGATTGCTCAAGGAACTGGACGAACCGCGCCGGGCGCTGGTCGAACAACTCAAGCAGACGGCCTACTTCGAGCGGCAGGCCCACTGGTTGCTTTCCCGCTTCCCGAAGGCGGAGTTCTGCGCCGTACCCGGCCTGTGCAGGGTCGTGTCCCGCGCCGACATCGAGAAGGCTGACTGGAGCCTGACTCCTGGCCGCTATGTCGGTGTTGCACCGCAGGAAGTGGACGAAGACTTCGACTTCGAACAGACCATCCACGATATCCACACCGAACTGGCCGACCTGAACAAAGAAGCCGCCGCGCTAGCCGGAAGGATACAGCAGAACTTGGAGGAACTCGGAGCGTGAAGGACGCCGCAGTTTCAGGCCATCCCTACCTTGGTGAGCGGAAACTCTCACTGGT
>JAPLUO010000386.1 GCA_026397595.1 Caldifarciminota bacterium | reverse complement strand
GAGTCCCGACCCGAGCCCGAGCATTGCGTCGCCGCGGGTGGCACTTGACGACGGTCTTCAGGACCCCGACGGCCTCAGGACAGAGGCGGCGGAGAGAAACAACGTCGCGAAAACGACGATCCTGCATGATTGTAGTACAGGGCGATTCGGAGAGCAACCTAGCCAGCTACTCCACCAGTGGGGCTCTGAGTTGGCCACTTCACGCCTAACACTCCAATTCACAAGCAGATAGACCAGAAAGCCGGCCCGGCGGCGTTTATCCTGTATTGGATACAAGCCTGAGCCGGGGCGGTCCCGAATTACCTGGCATTCGCGGGAGTCATCAACCTGCTGCTCGGCCCGGCCGGGGACGTGTGGTGTGTGCGTGATGCCGCGGTCGAGCCTGACCGCGTGTTCCACCGGCAGGACTGAGCCCCAGCAACTGACATTGATCCACAAAGACGCGAAAGATGGGGTGCAAGGAATTGGCGACTGACAATTGACAAGTGGCCTTCCTCCTCGGGATTCGGCTGACCGAATCTGCCGGATTATTGGCCGGTGTAACCGGTCGCTTGACGTTGCAGCGACGCAGCATATAATGACATACGCAAGGTGGTGTCACGGTATTCGGGTGGAACGCAAAGAAGGCCGGCGCAAATTGCGCGTCAGCACGGCGTCGCTTTCCATGAGGCCGCGATGGTCTTCGGGGACCCGCTGGCCATGACCTTCGCTGACCCGGACCATTCGACTGGCGAGCAGCGATACCTGACGTTCGGAAAGCCTCGATTCGCCCGACCGGTCGCTGTCTCGCATGTTGACCGCGGGGAACGGGTCAGGATTATCAGTGCGCGCCCCGTGACGCGCGGGGAGAAGAAGATTCATGAAGAAGGCTAAGGTCGGAGGTCCGTCCCGACTACCGACGCAACGAACTCGGTCTCGGCGTCCGAGGCAAGTACTTGGATGCCTATCGGTCCGGAACCAACTTGATTCTACTCAGCCCGGACGTGGCCGAGGCGTTTCCGCCTGAGGACGCAGTGAACGGGGATCCTCGCTCCCCAAAAGGCAGAGCCTGAATGAAGCCACTCCCTTCTCGTGCTTCACACTTCAGGTCTCAGATTGGAGAACAGATGAAAGAAGCCATCATCAAGAGCGAGAAGTACCGCCGCCAGTACGTGGCGTTAAATGACTTCCGGAGCCGAACGATAATCGCGCACGGCCGCGACCCGAAGAAGGTCTTCGCTGCGGCCCTCAAGAGAGGAATCCGGAAGCCGGTAATCGTCTATGTCCCGGCCAAGGACGCGGCGCAGATTCTCGCCCGCGACCTCGCCAGCACGAGACCGGCAAAGGCTGAAGCATGAAACCGGACCAAGCATCGCCGGCCAAGGTTGTCCTGCGACTTCATGCCGAGCATCGCATGTTCGCTCGAAGTATAAAGACGGCTGATGTCGAGGCAGTACTCTCGGGCGGCGAGACGATTGAGGACTATCCCTCGGACACGCCCTACCCCAGTCGGCTGGTCCTGGGCTGGGTGCGCGAGCGCCCGCTTCACGTGGTCGCTGCGGAAAACCAGAAGGATGGCGAGACGATAGTGATTACTGCTTACGAACCCGACCCCGCTCAATGGAACGCGGGGTTCAAGAGGAGGAAACCATGAGATGCGTTGTCTGCAAGTTAGCCGACACAAGACCGGGCACAGCCACGGTCGTGCTTGAACGCGGCTCGCTCACAGTCATGTTCAAGCTCGTCCCAGCCCAAGTCTGTCCCAACTGCGGTGAAGAGTACATTGATGCCGCGGTTGCCAAGCGGCTTGAGCAAGAAGCCGAGGCCCCGGCCCGCAACGGCACCCGGCTCGAAATCCGCGACTTCGTTGCCGCGTGACAGAGACTGAACGGCCAGGCCGGTCTCCGGTGAGCCCAGACTCGCCTTCGACTGCGGGCGCGGGGCCAGGAACAGCCGGGGATTTCTCCCAACCGCTACGTCCCGCGACTGATACGACGGTTTTGCGGTTCCTGACCGCTGACTGCTGTTTGCCCCTCCGGTGCCCATCAGTCGTCACCGGCAACTGGACGCCGGATTGTACCCAGGTACTCCCTGCCGATTTTCCTAAAAGGAAACCTGGCTACTACCATCCGCAGAGAATGCAGGAGAGACCCGGCCGAGGGACGAACGTGACGACGGGCATCTCCCCTTACTTCTTTCTGAGCGCCTCGATGTCCCGCCACATATCCTCGCGTCGCGCCTTGAGTGGCACGACTTTGTCATTCACGACCAAGACATGTTTGCCGGCATATCTGTGTGCCTTGGAGCCTCTCCCTGAAAGCAATAAGGACAACGTCCTCTGAACCACAAGCGTGCAGGATCGTCGTTTTCGCGACGTTGTTTCTCTTCGCCGCCTCTGTCCTGGAGCCGCCGGGTTTCTGGCAACCGCCCGCAAATGCCGCCCGCGGCGACGCAGGATTCGGGTTCGATTCGGGACTCAATCCGTGTCCATCTGCGCTCATCCGTGGTTGATCCTCTCCGGTCCTCGGCATCCGAACCCAGAATCTGCGTAATCTGTACTACAAGCGTGCAGGATCGTCGTTTTC
>JAPLUO010000390.1 GCA_026397595.1 Caldifarciminota bacterium | reverse complement strand
GGGCAAGATTCATCTGTACCCACCATAATACAATTATTATGGTACAAGTCAAGCAGGAAATCGGCTCCGGCCACAAAGCCGCAGCCGATGTCAGCTAACTAGTTGTGATATACTAAGATGCAGAGCTTTCGATTCCTCTGGCAGGCCCGGTAGAGGGTTTGTAGCCCACGGATGACAGGATATACGAGTCGCGCGTTTCGTGTGGCGGGCGCAACCGCGCCGTTCGGCGGTTGGGACGGCTGCCGCCACGGGAGCCGGCGAATGGGCTGGTGCGGCGGCTGGAGGTTGTGCTGTTGCGGGTGCTGGAGCGAGGGCGAGGGCGGCGCAGCCGCCAAGTCAAAGGTCAAGATGCAAACGTCAAAATGCAAAATGCCTGGCGCGGCCGTTGGGCGCGAGGAACGGAGAGAAGAGACCCTCTCACTTCGTTCAGGGCGGCTCAGCGCCGGTTTGCAGTGACCGGTCTGCAGTTTGCAGTGAAAGGCAAAGGTGGGTCAATTCTCAGTGGCAATCCACAGGTGCGGATTGCCATTTGGAATTGACCCACTTGTGCCACTGAAAACTGACCCACCTCCTTAGCTGTTTTCGGCCTGCTGATTGTCCGGTTGTTTTGCTGCCCTGTCAACTCCTTTCGTTCGCTTGTCTCGCATCCGGAAGCTCTCACCCTGGACCGCGATGATATGGCTGTGGTGCAGCAGCCGGTCCAGAATCGCCCCGGCAATCACTTCGTCCCCGAAGACCTCGCCCCACTGGTCGAACGCCTTGTTGCTGGTCACCACCAGCGAGTTCTGCTCGTAGCACCGACTGACCAACTGGAAGCAGAGGTTGGCCCGCGGCTTGTCCATCGGCAGATAGCCTAACTCGTCGATTATCAAGAGGTCCCATCGAGAAAGCGCTTCCAGCCGCTGGACCAGATTCCGCACCGCCTGAGCGGCGGTCAGCTCGTCCAATAGCTCCATCGCCGAGAAGAACCGGACCCGCTTGCGGGCAACACAGGCTTTGATTCCCAGCCCGATGGCCAGGTGAGTCTTACCTACTCCAGGCGGTCCAATGAGGATGATGTTCTCACGCCGCCCCAGAAACCCGAGTTCTGCCAGCTCTCTGACCAGCACCTCACTCAAGCCCGGCTGAAACGCATAGTCGAAGCTCTCCAGGGTCTTGCCATACGGGAAGTGAGCGTTCTTGATACGGCAGTCGACCGACCGCTCGGTCTTGGCCAGCAGTTCTTCTTCGACCACCCGGCCCAAGTAGCCGCTGTAGCTGGTCTTAAGCTGGACGGCACGGTCGGCTTCGTTCTCAAAGACCTCGGCCATTCGCTTGAGCCCCAGGCGTCCGAGATTGGCTTTCAGGCTTTCGGACTCAGTCATGAGGTGCCTCATTCAGCAGGGCCTGGTAGCGGTCGAGTCCTCGCGTGATATCGAGCCTGGGCAGGACTCGCTCCTGCCCAAAGAGCGTCGGCTCCGGCAAGTCTGGTGCCGACTCCTGCCGGCTCAATATCCCGCACAGGAAGCGATAGGAGAAGGTGTTATACAGAAGCGCCTGCTCGAAGGCCAGCAGTATCGCCTCTCGGTGATAGCTGGCGAGGAGCGAGAGGATCCGCTGCAACTGGAAGGTGGCATTGAACTTGTACTGTGCCAACAGCTTCTCCAGAAACCGACCGGCACGTTCTTCCGGGAAGCGTTGCTGAAAGACTCGGCCGAGTAGACTCTTTCTCGAGCCGGGTTGTTCCCGCAGCCCCTGGTAATGCTCGCGGTCGATGTTGGTCGAGCCCGGGTCCGGATTCAGCCGATGCCGGGCCAGCACCTCGCCGGTCGGCGCCAGTGCTACCAGGTCGAGGTCCCGCGTGAGCCTGATCCAGACGTACTTGCCGGCATGTTGCCAGGGAACCGAGTACCGGCTGCCGCCAAACGAGACGAGACAGTCCAGACTCACCTTCCGAAAGCACTCCTGAGCGGAGATGAACCGCGTCGCCGGCAGCTTGCCCAGGAGGAGTTGCTCCTTCAGCAGGCGATCCTGCGGTCGCTCCTGGGTGGTGCCGTGGATGCGGGCGTTCAAGGTCTCGGCCGCAAATTGAGCCAGGCGGCGGTTGAGGTCGGCCCAGTCGAGAAAGGTGCTGCCTTTGATGAACTGTTCCTCGACCATCTGAAACGGCCGTTCCACCTTGCCTTTGGTTTGCGCGCGGCCGGGCCAGCAGGCCCGGGGGGCGAAGCCGTAGAAGCGGGCAAACTCCAGGAGGCGCGGGTTAAAGACCAGGTTGGGTCGGGGGCGAGTGACGAGCGCCCGGGGATTGTCGAAGAGCATCTCCTGCGGAACGCCGCGCACGCAGGCGAAGCTGTCCTCCAAGGCTTCGAAGATGGCGGCCTGACGGACGTGCAGGCTGGCCGAGAGGTGCTGGAAGCGACTGTAGCCCAAGACGAAGCTGTGAACATAGACCTTAGTCACGGCACCGCCCAGGAGTACGGTGTACTCGCTCCAGTCATACTGGCCCTGCCTGGCCGGCTCGGTCTCGAAGCGTTCCACGGCCGGACTGGGCGACTGGAGGGTCGCCAGACGCGCCAGATACCGGTAGAACGTACGTTGAGGGCCGCGGTAGCCCTGCTTGCGCAGCTCGGCGAGAATCCGGCTGCCGATCAGTTCCTGCGAGAGCATCGTCTCGATGTCGTGCTGAAACGGCTCCAACTGAACGTTGGGACGTTCCGGGCGCGCCGGGGACGCTGGCGCGGCGGGGTCACGGTGTCGTGTGCCACTGAAAATTGACCCCCCTGTGCCATCCAAAACTGACCCCCCTGGTAGACTATTTCTTGTGCCGTCCGGACCGTTGGGCGGCACAGGAGGAAAGGTTGATTTCAGTGCAAGTTCAGATCACTGCCCG
>JAPLUO010000043.1 GCA_026397595.1 Caldifarciminota bacterium | reverse complement strand
ACGTATGACCAGGAAGTGGATGTTCTGAGAGTTGTATTCAGCGGCGCGAAGATTCAGGAAAGCGACGAGGACAAGCCCGGAGTCATTCTGGACTACGACCAGGACGGCAACGTGGTCGGGCTGGAGATTCTGAACGCCTCGAAGCGCGTGGAGAACCCCCGCTCAGTCGAGTACGCCGTCGCAGGCTGAACGTCGAACCCGGCCCTAATCAGGGCGCGTACCGCAGCATGACACGATGGCCGAGCTACGACGGCCGATGGATCACGGCCGACTGCTTGCGGCAGGAGGAAACCGGGACAATTGGGTGGAGATTTCCCGGCAGCACCGTCTTATCTCATCCATCCACGCCGGGCTGACTTCGAAGCCATCCTCATAGTCCAGACTCTCCGGCAGCTTCTCGGCAAGAAGCGCCTTGGACTCCCCTGCCTTCCTTGACGAACGTGCCGGATTGACTTCGCAGGCGGTTAGGCGATAATCCAGCCTGTCCTTTAGAACGAAGTAATGGAGAACAGCTTGCCCGTTATCACGTCGAGACCGGATCGTACCGCAGCCGGACAAAGGAGATGATAATGCCCAAGAGCAGGACCATGCACCAGAGAGCGACCGCACGCGAGCACAGCCGGTGCGTCGTGAAGATGAACGGACCGGTGCGCGACCACCCGCTTGCGATCATTTGCACGGTCGGCCCGAGCATTTCCATCTCGGCGCCGCGCCGGGACGGGAAGTACTCCGACGCCCGCGCGCATACCGACCTGGCTGCGCTCGTAGACAATGGGATGGCTGCAGTACGCCTCAACTTCTCACACGTGACGAGAGCGGGGTTCCCGCGCGTCGACCGGCTGATTGCCGCGATCCGGGCGATCGAACGCCACAAGCGGCGCCCGATTCCTATCATCATGGACCTGGAGGGACCGAAAATCCGCGTGCGCGGGCTCTTCGTGGCGAGCGGTCGCACGCCGGTCCCGATGGCCGACGTTGAGGTGGCTCGTGGGGACCGGGTCGAACTTTCGACGGCAGTGTCCTCGCAGCCAATGACGCCCGGGGTCAAAGTCCGCCTCCACGTCCTCTATCCCAAGAGCTTTCTGGCCGAGGTGAACAGCGGCGATACCGTCGTGGTCGGGGACAGCGACGTCTTCCTGCGGGTGGAGAGCAAGGCCGCACCGGCAACGGTCACATGCGTGGCGCAGCACAAGGGCAAGCTGGCGCTCGGCAAGGGCGTCGACCTGCCCGACGTGCCGGGCGGCCGGCTCGCGGCCGGGCCCAAGGACGTTGCCGAAGACTGGGCGGCCCTGCGCCACGGGTTCGACGTCGACATGGTTGCCCAGTCGTTCGTGCAGGGGGCAAGCGATGTCAATGACCTCTGCGACATGATGAAGGAGAACCCGCGCGGACCGCGGCCGATAATCGCGAAGATCGAGTCACGCCTCGGCTATGAGCGCGTGGATGAAATACTCGCCCTGGACGCCGTCTTCGGGCTGATGGTAGCGCGCGGCGACCTGGGCAACATGGTCGCGTACGACGAGATACCAAAGGTGCAGAAGGCTCTTATCGACAAGGCCAACGTCGCGGGCAAGCCGGTCATCGTGGCGACCCAGTTGCTGGAGTCGATGATGCACCGGCCGCGGCCGCACCGCTCCGAGCCGCAGGACATAGCCACGGCAATCGAGGAAGGCGCGGACGCACTGATGCTTTCCGGCGAGACCGCGGCCGGCGACTTCCCGCTCGAATCGGTCCAGGTGATGGCCCGTGTCATCGCCGCCAGCGTTCCCATCGACCGTCGGCGCTATCTTGAGAAGTTCGACGGCAACTACAGCAAGGAGCCGACCGACCGGATCATTAACGTGCTGGGCTACCCGATCTGCGAGCTGGCCGAGGTCGCGAATTCGCCGTTCATCATGTCCTACGCCACGACCGGAATCAGCGCCACCATGATTTCACGGTTCCGGCCGAAGATGCCGATTCTGGCGCTGACGCCGAACGTCGTGACTGCGCGGCTGCTGCGACTGCTGTACAACGTCTGTCCGGTGTTAGTCGACCACGGCGGCGCAGACCTTCCCCGCCGGCCCGAGGACGCGATTCGGTTCTGCCGTAAGGTAGTCGAGGAACTGGGGCTGGTCGGGGAATTTGACCTGCCCGGCCGCCACATCGCGCTGACGCTTCAGCCAAAGATACCGAACGTCCGGTCGCGTTCGGTCATCGTGTTCCGCTGGTAGCCTGCCCGACGACTTGGTGCCCCGCCGGGCAGCTTATCCGAACCGGCCGGAGATGTAGTTTTCGGTGTCGGGTTCTTTGGGGTTGGTAAATATCTGCTTGGTCGTGCCGAATTCTTTGAGCACGCCCAGCAGCATGAAGCCGGTGTAGTCGGAAACGCGGGCCGCCTGCTGCATGTTGTGAGTCACTATGACAATCGAGTAGCGGTCCTTCAGGCTCCGCATCAGGTCTTCGATGTGGAGCGTGGCAATCGGGTCGAGCGCGGAGCAGGGCTCGTCCATCAGCAGGAC
>JAPLUO010000286.1 GCA_026397595.1 Caldifarciminota bacterium | reverse complement strand
TGCGTCACCGCGAGGTGAGGTGCGAAGGAAGCCGGAGGCAAAACTGCGCTTTGAGGAACACGAATCCCATACGAGGCCGGGTCAGCCGGGCGAGCTGGCCAATGACAGCGAAGCCCGATGCAATCAAAGGCTGACAAGGTAGATGGGGCAAGGGTGCAGGGAAAGTCAGCGTTCTTACCTGGGGAGACCTGTTGCCAGGCAGTCTTCGGACGGCAACCCCAATCGTGAGGTTGGATTGAGGCGGCAGGAGTCAGCAGAGGTCATAGTACCGATGCGGCGGCATCGGGAAGGGCCGAACGTTGAGGAGGGCAGGAACTTGAGCGGCTCGCGGGACAGGCGATGAAGGCAGAATACTCCGAATGGAGGTACTACTGGCTGGGCGAAGGCAGTGAAGCTGCCGGGATTCAACCAGAGGGCCGAGCCTTCCCCAGCGCCGGGCGAGGAAATGTCCGAGGCAGGAAGCCGTAACCCGGCTGTCCTGTCTATTCCTTGGCGAACCGCCTGATGCAATAAAGCACGTCCGGTGGTGTGAGAGGGGGCGGCCGCAAAGTCGCCCCCTACTCGATGCTGTGGAGGACTACTGAAGCAGCACGAACTCGTTCGTCACGATTCGGCTTCCCGCGGTTACCGTGCAGATGTACAGCCCGGCCGGATTTCCGCGCAGGTCGAGGAGAGCGCTCGACGCCTGACGCCCGACGCTCAACGCCCGGCGGAGCACGACCCGGCCTGTCGCATCGCAGACGCGCACCGTCACCGGCCCGGGGATGCCCGGCGCGAGGTTCAGAGTCGCGCTGCCGGTGCAGGGATTGGGCAGGATTCGCGCTTGCGAGGCTACCGGCAGGCCGCGTTCTTCCGTGACCGCGCCGAAGTTGGTCGAGACGAGAACCATGTAGTCGTCGGCCAGAGTGAAGCTCGAATTGGTGTCGCCTTCCACGCTGTGGGCCATCGCGACCACGCCGCCCCTGGGTCCGTGCCAGTAGAAGCGGCGGGTCAGCACGGTTTCCGCCGAGGCGATGACGCCGCGCAGGTAACTGGTCGTGATTTCGGTCTGGAAGACGTTCTCCCGCAGGCACGGGTAAGTGCCAACCGGGCACGTGGCAGTGCCCCAGGCGTCAACGCGGCAGTCGTAGATGTTGAGGATGACGGACTGGGTCGTGTCGGAAGTGGTGTCGGTGTGGCCGAACGTGGTCAGCCACTGCGTGCCGAAGGTGAGCGGCAGGTCGAGGTTGACGCCGGGCGGGCTGTAGGCGTAGCCGATGAGGGTATCCGCATTCGCCATCCCTGCTCCGACGTCGAGCATCTGGTCCGCGTCCAGCTTGCGGTAGGCCCAGAACTTGTATGGACCAGATGCCTGCTGGATGGTGATGTTGGCGTCCGGGAACCGGGCGCCGAGGGGCGTGGAGTCTTTGTCGACAATCTCGGAACCCACGACCATTCCGGAGAAGGCCGCGGTGTCGAAAGTCCATACGTGCGGCCCGCC
The DNA here is from genome assembly GCA_026397595.1 of Caldifarciminota bacterium. Taxonomy (GTDB): domain Bacteria; phylum Hydrothermota; class Tepidihabitantia; order Tepidihabitantales; family Tepidihabitantaceae; genus UBA2258. The sequence continues at coordinate 8,795 of JAPLUO010000286.1, read as the reverse complement.
GGTCGGGCCGACGCTGACGGTCGTGCTGTCGAAGCAGATCTTGAAGGCGAACGAATCCCCGATTGTGGTGGGTATGTCACCCTCGGTGATGGTTATCTGGGCGCCGGCAGCAGCGCACAGGAGCAGACAGCAGCATACGGACAGAGCAGACTTTGATACGAACATCGAACCTCCCTTTTAGTTCATCAGTTTTAGCCAAGACCGCCGGTCTTGTCAAGCCGGGCGTGAAACCGACCGTGGCGCGCGGCGACTTGCGGCTTGACCAGCGGGCCGGTCGTGGTCTATAATGTCACAACAGACGCAGATTTCGAAAGGAGACTGAATGGTGCTTAAGAGATTCGCTTTGCTGCTGGCCGGCCTGGGCGCGTTGGCGCTAACCCGGGCGCAGACGGTCCCGGTGATTCCTTACGATTCGATCATGGAGGACCGGGTCGGGATTGACGGTGAGATTGATAACGAGGACGGGCCGGAATACCCGGCAACGTTCCTGGACAAGGCGTCGGGCCTGACCGTTCACTGGGGTTTTGACGACAGTCTGATATACGTCGGGCTCCAGACCAAAGGCCGGGGCTGGATAGGTATCGGCTTCGGGTCGGCGAAGATGGACGAGTCGAACATGATAGTCGGTTACTACTCCGAGGATTCTACCGACGTTCTGAATCAGGTCGGTGTCAATCACAAGCTCGTCCGTTCGCCGCAGTCGGACAGCGCAATCCGTGAGGCCGAAATCGACTTCGATGAAGAGACCGGCATTACGACGATGGAGTTCATCTATCCGTTGAAGTTCCCGGGCGTGAATGGAATAGCGATTCCGGGGCTTGAGCCGGGCGATACCTACGACGTCGTCCTGGCCCAGAACACCAAGACGGTTTCGCTCGATGCCAAGCCCACGAACCAGAGCGCGCTGAAGGTGAAGCTGGCGGACAACCCGCATCTTAAGAAGCAGGAGTAGAGGGAAGAAGCAAAGGGGAAAGGGGAAGGGAAAGGGCGAAGGACGGAGCGGGCGAAGTCAGATGTCAGAAGCTAGATGTCAGAAGGCAGAAGTGAGGAGCGGAACGATGAACCGCCAAGAACGCCAAGAGGCTAAGGGGAGAGGGGAAATGGCAAAGGGGAATTCGGATACTCGAACCCGTAATCCGCGGGCGTGATGTCGGCGTCTGACCGTCCATGAGGGCTCGCGTCGAAGCTGCGGTCCTCCGCACCGGAATCGGTCCTCGACGACCACCGCTGGCTGCCGAGTGCGGCCTGCTATTACGGAGAGCATGAAATACTGGACAGTTCTTGATGTCACCCTGAGTATCCTTATACCCTGTCACCCTGAGCGCAGCGAAGATTCTTCGGCGTCGAACGCCTCAGAATGACAAACATTTCCTGCTCTCATTAGTATGATGAGCTTCCGCACACGTGAGCCGGACCCGTTGACCGGTTCGCGGACGAAGCAGACGCCCGGTCTCGGCCCGTTGATCCGGCGACCCGCCGCGTTGTAGAATTCCCCTGCCCCGGCGGATTCGAGTTGGCCGGCCGACAGGATGGTCGGCCCCAAGGGTTCGTGACCAAGGGTCGGCTGCGTCTCAGCCACGCCAGTTACCGTGTTCAGGCTGATGATGGTGAAGTCGTTACCGGTGGTGTCGCCGGGTGTGTCGTGCCCGCGGCGTAGAGATTGCCGTCGAGGCCGTAAACCACACATCGGGCTGCGTCATACAGGTTCTGCGGGCCGTTGTAGATATACTGCCAGCGCCATTGGCCGAGGCCGGACGCCACCAAGGCGAACAAGACGAGCATAGTCCTTGCGTTCATCATGATTCCTTCGTGGGCTTCGGTTCCTCGCTTGCTTGACCAAGCGCCGGAGGGTACCCTTCGCGCTCCAGGTACCGGGAAATCTCGCCGACGAAAGCGGTTGCTTTCTCCAACAGCGTGCGGGCTTCTGCCGGGGTCGGCAATTCCTGGACGCGATAGTCGGTGGTCTGACGCAGTTCAAATGCCCGGTGCAGCCAGGCCGAGTATTCCTTCGCAAAGGCACCCTTCAACACGAACTCCCGGTCGTATATGCCGATTGCGCTGGAGTGCCTGGAGGGAACCTCACCGACGCTCTGGAGCAACGCCAGGACAGCGTAGAACATGGCGTAGTAGGCACGGTTGACGATGCTCCGTGGACCCCGTAGCCCAGCGAGGAGAAACTCGGCGTCCGCCAGCGCCTCGTTCGCCTGTTCCAGCCGGTACCTGACCAGCACGAGGACGTCATCGTGTCTCATACAAGAACTCCGTCGGCAGTGACCGCGATGGCCAGAAGTGAAGACCGCTCCGGCCCCTCCTCCCATTCCGCACGTGAGACGGTAACGGGCACGACCAGGATGCCCTGCTCGAAACCGACCTCCCAGGCGACATGGCTGACGTATTCGCGCGCTGCTCGATTTGCGGGCTCATTCAGGATGACAAGGACATCCATGTCCGAGGACTCATCGGCGTCCCCTCTGGCGCGGGAGCCGAACAGGACGATTTTGTGCACCGAGAGCCGTAGGGAAACGTCCCGCTTGAACCGCCCAAGAATCGCCTTTTCCTGGTCGGTCACGACCGGGCTCCGGCTCGACGCTCTCTCATGACATCAACTTAGCGACATCAGACAGCAAAGTCAAGCGTGTGACTGCGGTCCGGAAACCGACGTGGACGCCACGAAGGCAGGGCAGAGTGAAACCACAGATGAACGCAGATGGACACAGCGCGCGTAGGACGCGCAAGTCAAAGTGCAAAATGCAAATATCAAAATGCAAAATGGGGGACCTCGGGTGGAACGATGAACGATGAACTATGAACCGTGAACGCCGAGAGCGGGTGGGGAGGGGGCGCAGGGCGCGCAAGGCAAGTCAAAGGTCAAAAGGCAAATGTCAAAAGTCAAATTGCCCCGAACGACTGTCATTCCGAGCGTAGCGAGGAATCCCGCCCCTTCGGTAGGCCTGGGCAGGCTCTGCCCCGCCGACAGACGAGATTCCTCGTCGCCCGCTCCTCGGAATGACAACGTCGCGAAAACGATGATCCTGTAGGCTTGTAGTACAGATTGAGTTCGGAACCGGATTAGTTTCACTCAGATTCGTGTTTTCGTGGCTCTCTATTTCGGCATTCGGAGTTCACTCTCCGGGTTGCGGGTGGGCTGAGTATCGGTATAATGACCGTCCATGCCTTACAGAGCCAGGGTCGCGGTCCTTCGCACCAAGCCTGAGTCGGTCCTCGATGACTACCGCCGGCTGCTCGTGCTGGGCGAGGCCGACAAGTTCCTCGCGCCGGGCAAGACCACAATCCTGAAGGACAATATCTCCTGGCACTTCCCCATGCCTGCGGCCAATACCACGCCGTGGCAACTCGAAGGCACGATTATCGCACTGAAGGACCTTGGCTACACCGACTTGTCGGTTGTTCAGAACAAGACCGTGGTCATCGATACCGCAAAAGGCGAGGATCTGAATCGCTACCTGCCCATTTTCCGCAAGTACGGACTGCCGGTGCTCTACAACTTCAAGCCTGAGGACATGAACTGGGTTCCGTACACACCCAAGGCGAAGATGCGCGCGCTCGACAAGGTTTACCCCAAGGGTCTGAAGCTGCCCGACTACTTCTTCGGCAAGAATATAGTGCACTTGCCGACCGTGAAGTGTCACATTTACACGACCACAACCGGTGCGATGAAGAACGCGTTCGGCGGTCTGCTCACCACCAACCGCCACTACACTCACTCCTGGATTCACGAGACGCTCGTTGACCTGCTCGCCATCCAGAAGGAAATTCACTCCGGCGTGTTCGCAGTGATGGACGGAACCACGGCCGGCAACGGACCGGGCCCGCGCACCATGACGCCGGTGGTGAAGAACGTGATTCTCGCATCCGGCGACCAGACCGCAATTGACGCGGTCTCCGCCAAGCTGATGGGGTTCGACCCGATGACCATCGGCTACATCCGCCTGGCGCACGAGGCCGGGCTCGGGGTCGGCGACCCGCGCGAAATCGAGCTGGTCGGCGACGACGTGTCCGGGGAGAACTGGCACTTCGAGGTAGGATACAACTTCCATCGCTTCCTCGGATGGCTGTCATGGTACGGCCCGACCAAGTTCCTGCAGAAACTCGTCCTGCGTCCGCCCATCGTCTACTTCCCGATTCTCGTGTCCGCGGTGAACCACGACGTGCTCCAATGGCCGCTGCGGTACAAGCGTATCTTTGAAGAGTGGCGCCGCGATACCGAGTGGGGCAGGCTGTTCCAGGAGTACGAGCGGAAAGGCTGCCTGCTGGTTTGAATCCACAAATTACGCAGACGACACGAAGTGTCGCCCTGAGTGAGTCGGACGAATCGAAGGGTCTCTAAGGAGAACCACAGATGAACGCAGATGGACACGGATTGAGTCCCGAACCCGCGCACGTCATGATGGCAATGGGATACACGATCCGCCGCGACAATGTCATCCCACAGCGCCCTTGTCATTCCGAGCGCAGCGAGGAATCCCGCCCCTATTCGGCACGTAGCGAGGAATCCCGTCCCGCAGCGATGACAGGCGAGATTCCTTGTCGTCAGACTCCTCGGAATGACATGGAGCCGGGGCAAGAGGTTTGAGCGTGAACTACACCATCCGGCGTGCCGAAGCCCGTGACCTGGCCGACCTGAAACGCATGCGCGTCGCCCTGCAGGACCTGCTCGCCGTCAGGGATCCGAAGGTCTGGCGCCTGAGCAAGGACCTGACCGACACACTCGACCGGTTCTACGCCAAGATGATGGAGGAGGATGAGAACCGCGTCTTCGTCGCGGTCACGCCTGAGGACAAGCCGGTCGGGATGCTGATGGTGCGCATCTTCGACAATCCGAACATGGACCCGCGCCCGTTCGGCCGCATCGACGACGCGTGGGTGGACCCGGACCGGCGCGAGCAGGGCGTGACGCGCAGCCTGACCATGGCCGCCGCCGAGTTCCTCGCCGGCCGCAACGTGCCGATGGTGATGCTCGACTGGGCGAACAACAACCCGCCCAGCGGCACCTGCTGGCAGAACCTCGGGTTCGAGCCGCTGATGACCATGGGTTTTGCCGACCCGAACGACATTCTTTCCCGGAAGGAGTAACCAACAATGAGCCACAACCTCCCGCCCGAGCTTGAGAGCCTGCGCGGGTTCCTGCCCGAACTCGTTGCCGAGGCGGAAAAGAAAGTGCCCTACGCGTCCGCGCTCGTCACCCAGTCCGCTGGCGAAATGGTGCTTAAGAGCCCGGCCGACGAGCGCGCCAACCCGATGCCGCCGCAGCCGGGCATCCGCATCTCGGCCTGGGACGGCGCGACCTTTCACAGCGTTGCCACCAGCCGCATCAGCGACCTCGACTACCTGCGCCGCCTGACCCGCGAACTGGTCGAGACCATGCCGAAAGGAATCGAGGGGCCAAGGAGTCAAGGATCCGAGGCCAATGGAACCCCGGACCCCTTGAATCCCGGAACCCCGTTCCTTGACCGCCACTTCCAGAGCGAGTTCAAGCAGGACCCCGCGCAGGTAACAACGCAGCAGCGGCAGGAAATCTGTCGCCACGCGTTCGAGCTGCTCAAAGACTTCGATGCGCGGATCGTCGCCCCGCGCGCGATATGCGGCTACAACCGCGAGTACCGGCTCTTCTGCAACCGCAGCAAACTGCTCTCATCGGACGTCTCAAGCGTCAGCCTCTACCTAACGCCGATGGCCTCGGACGGCAAGAAGCAGGTGATGAACTACGCCGGGTTCAACGGCACCGGCCACGAGGCGACGCGTATCTCCGACGAGAAGATTCGCGAGGTCGCGGACCTGACCGTGCGTTACCTGTCCGCCGACAAAATCACGCCCGGCGAATACCGAGTCATCCTCGACCCGGACATCACGGGCACCTTGGCCCACGAGTCGTTCGGCCACGGCTGCGAGGTGGACGCGCTGATGCGCGGCGCGGCCCGGGCCGCGCTCTACGTCGGCCGTCGCGTCGGGTCGGACCTGGTGAACATCGTGGACTTTGGCGGTCTGCCCGGCCGGCACGGCTCAATCTTCTTCTCGGACGACGGCGTGCTGGCCGAGGAACCGGCCGTGCTGGTAAAGGATGGCATCCTCCAGCCGACCCTGATGACCGACCTTTACTCTTACCTGTACATGCGCGACCGCCTGCCCGGACTCAAGCTCTCGGCCAACGGCCGGCTCGAAGCCTACGACCATCCGATTTACGCACGAATGACCAATACGTATTTCCTGCCCCTGCCGAAGGAGAAGGGCGGAATGACAAAGGACGAGATGATCGCCGAGTCGGGCGATGCAATCCTCATCGAGCAGTTGACCAGCGGTATGGAAGACCCGCTCGGCTGGGGCGTGCAGCTCCAGGCGCTCCGCGGCCGGGAAATCAAAGCCGGGAAGCTGACCGGCAAGCTCTACTACCAGGTCGGCATGACCGGCTACGTACCGGACGTGCTGGCCAGCGTCGACGGCCTGACAACCGACTTCGATGTCAGCTCCGGCGGCTATTGCGGCAAAGGCCACAAGGAGTATGTGCGCGTATCAACCGGCGGTCCGTATGTCCGCTGTCGTATGAAGTTGGGGTGAGACATGAACATTGACAAGATTAAGGCGATTGTCGCAAAGACCGAAGGCCTGACCGGCTGGGTACTGCGCCGGGTTGAGACCGACGCGACCACGGTCATCCGTCTGCCCGGCATCTACACGACGGAGAACGGCCGGTTCGTTCGCCACGCCAATTCTGACCCGCGCGAGGTCATCAACGCGCCCGGCGAAGAGGTCTGGGTGACGGTCTACTGCCGCCACACGCAGGACGGCGCGGAGCAGATGGGCGAGGCCCAGGGTCAGTTCGTCTCTGACGACGAGGCCGGGGTGAAAGCGACGCTGGCCGCGCTCATCGCCGCGGCTCGCAGCCAACCGAACAAACCCTACCCGCTCGTCGACAAGACGGCTGTCTACCCGAAGGTCGAGCTTGCCGACCCGAAGCTCATCGACGCGTCGCGACCCGAGTTGCTGGCCCGGGTTCAGCAGTTCTCCGACGACGTACTTAGGGCGACCGCGGCCGAGTCCGGCGTCGACGTCTCGAATCTCGAAGTGTTCATCCGCCGATTCCGCACCCGCGTTGAAACCGACGCCGGTATCAGAGTTGAGTACCCGACCACGCGCGCTGACGCGGAAATCTGCTTCATCGCCCGGCTGGGTGACAAGGTGGCGGAGCACACGGCGCGGCTGCACGCGCGCCGATTTGAAGACCTGGACCCTGAAGAACTGGCCCGGGCGAACGCGGGGCACGCCCGCGCCATCGTCCAGGCCGGGCCACCGCCGCAACATCAGGGCCCGGTCGTCCTTTCGGGTGAGGCCGCGTCCAACTTCATGCGCCTGGAACAGCAGCCACTGATGTTCCACTGCTCGGCGCGCACGGTCTACGAGAAGATGTCACGCTACGAAAAGGGCAAGCCGGCGTGGGGCGACAAGCCGCTGCAGGGCGACGCGTTAACGCTCTTCTCCGACCCGCTAGTGCCGTTCGGGGTCAATTCCCGGATTGAGACAGACGCCACGCCGAGCCGGCGAATCGCGCTCGTCGAGGAGAGCCGGTATGCCGAGCTCTACGGCACGGCTCGTTACTACCACTACCTCGGGTTGCTCGAACAGGGCGCGAAGCCGACCGGGTTGCCGGGCAACACCGTCGTGCCCGCCGGCAAGACCAAAGCAGCGGACCTGCCCGGTCCGGGCAGGGTCGTTGTCGTGAAGACTTTCTCCGACTTCCGTGCCGACCCGGCCAGCGGCGATTTCGCGTCCGAGATCCGGCTTGGTGAGGTGCGCGAGAACGGAACAGCGACTCCGTTCAAAGGCGGGCTGCTCATCGGCAACTGGTTTGCCGCGCTGGCCGATATCCGGTTCTCGCAGGAGACCATGGTCATGGACGACTACTACGGCCCGTCCGCCATCCGCGTGGGCGACCTCCAAGTGGCGGGCTAGCTCGGTAGCGCCCGCCTTCGGCGGTCCCACCAAATAGGTCTTCTTCTAACGCTGAATCACTACCCGGGAAGCCGGCTGACCGACTGCGCCTTCAACGAAGTAGACTCCCGGTGCCACGCGACTCACGTTGTTCGCGCCCGGTGCAAGGCTCATCACGTTCCGTCCGCTGATGTCGAGCAGGACGGTTTTGGGGACAGTCCCCGTCCGGGGACAGTCCCCTTCGAGCAGCAGAACGCCGCGCACGATGCTCGGCGTAAGGCCGGCCCGGACCGGTTCAGGCGTAACCGGTTCGGCGACAGCGGTCGTCCATGGCGAGTTGAAGCAGAAGTTGTAGGGCGCGTTGTAGTGCTTGAACACACACCCGGCCCCGCTGCCCGGCCCGCCGGGCGAGTAGACCAGCCACGGCGTCAGCTCGCGGACTCGGTAGGCCTCCTCGTTGTTGATGCGGAGCGTGTCCGACCAGACGCCCGGACTGCCGGCGGACGCGAACTGCCTAAAGACCCGGCGGTAGTTCGCCTCCACGCTGAAGTAGCTGATGTTCACGTACGTGTTGCCGGTCGAGCGGTAGTTCTTCAGGTCGACCCACGACTGGACCGCGGTAGGAAGGTTGGCAGTCGGCGCCGGCGTGCTGAATGTGACGCCGCCGTCGGTGGAGTAGCAGGCCGTCACCTCAATCACAGACCCAACCGTATGGTGCCACGCCCACCAGAGGACCGCTTGAGAGTCGGGTGTCGTGAACGCCGCGGCGACGGCCGGTGCGGCGACGGAGACCGCGTCTGGATGAATATCCGTCTCGGCCCAGTCACCCCCGCCGGACGAAAGGTTGTAGA
>JAPLUO010000184.1 GCA_026397595.1 Caldifarciminota bacterium | reverse complement strand
TGCAGCAGCTACAGATCAGGCCGCACGAGGTCCACGGGCAATGGAACTACACGATCGCACCACGATTCGACACGCCCACGCCCGGATCGGACCCGACGGAATCCCCGGAAAGGTAAACTTTATTTTGCGGTAAGCCCTTAGGCTCCTCACAGTCCGTACAACTCATACACCAGCGTGTGGTTCGCCATCGGCTTACGGCTCACGGCTAACGGCTCCCACGTGTTTCCGGCGCTGCATCCGTCAGAGGCCGCAAGCCGTAGGCTGTCAGCCGTCTGCCGCCGCATTCGGCACTCATCGTTCCGCGCTTATCGCTCATCACTCTCCGCGCGAACTCGACCATCTTGTCATGCCGCGCCTTGTCGGCCGGCCTGTCTGACCGACTGGGTCTTACCGATTCAGTTCAAACGTACTGGGTGCGGTTCGGCGGAAGTCCTGCGGGTTCTTCCGCAGTGCAGCGTCGACCGTCTTGGTCGGGTACTTACGGGTAGTCTTCCAGCCCTTCCGGATAATTGCCTTCGTCAGCTCTTTGATTGTCATCGGGCGCCGGGCGTACTTCAGGGTTCGGGTAATCAAGGCGCGCGCACTGGCGCCGCGCACCGGCCGGGAGCTCGCCGGCAGCGTCGGCTGCGGCTGACTCGCGGGGACCGGCTTCCTCGCCGCCCGGTGAATCGGCTGGCCAGCGCCAATCCGGCCGAGTTCGGCCCGCACTGCCTCCAACTCGCCCCTGAGCATCGCCTCACGCTCGCGGAGCAGTTCCCGACGCAGATTCCTTTCGACCACCTCCGCAATCTCGGCGGTGATTCGGTTCATACGGTCGTCCATTCTCAACTCCTCTCAGGTTTGAACGCGGCCCGGTGGCGGTCCGCCCGGAAACCAGCGCGTTCCATTTCGGCTATCTCAGACATCACGGTCTGCATCCATGCGTATAGCATAGTCGAACCACCGGTCACACGCAACAGGTCGCACGCCACTCGCTTCGGACTGTCATCCGTCGGCCGATGGCCGTCAGCCGTAAGCCGTGAGCTGTCACCGTGCAGCTTCAGTATCGTCTCGACCAAACCGACCTTCTTGTCATGCCAGCCCGTGCTGCCGACGCCAGAACAGGCTGAGCCGGGACTTGCAGCCGGCGACAGTTCGCCGGAACCCCGCCTCATCGAGCTGTTCGCTCAGTCCCTCCGCCGCCTGCTTGAGCGGTCGCAGACGCTGCACGCGCCGATAGCGGTCGTACCACTTGACCCAACTCCCGACCAGCCGGTCCTCAGGCTCAGTCCAGTGCGGGTTGCGCGGGCCGCGCAGGTCGCGGGCGTGCGCTATCTTGAGTATAGCCAAGTGGATGGTGTCCAGCGTGTGAGTTGTCGCGCGGCGCAACCCGAGCTTGCTGGTCCGCCCCGCCCAGGCGATGCGGCGCTGCAGGTCGGCATGACACTGCTGCGCCGCAGCCCGCCAGTGCGGCAGCCGCCCGCTGTGGACCATCAATGCGTATCGTTCCGCCATGCGCAATTCCTCCCTGGTCAGGTGGCTGTGAAACCGGGGAATACCCACCTGCGCAGCGCGCGTGCGGAGGGCGAAGAGAACCGCCTTGTACGAGCGTGAACCGCCCATCGCTCGATGGCAATCGCGAGCCGCCTCGGGAGCGTAGTCGTAGCGCCGTTCAAACAGCAGCCGCAGGTAACGCGTGAGGATTCGATTCTCGGCGGGTGTCCAGGGTTCCGTCAGTCGGCCGAGGCCCAGGCTTCGGGCTTCGTTGAACACCGTCCAGTATACGCCGTTGAACTGCCGTGGGCGGTTCGAGTGCCGCGCCAGCTCGGACTGGCATGTCCGCGCCGCGGCCCGGACGCTCGGGTATCTGCCGGCAATATAGGCTCGGGCGAACTTGCGCGCCACCAGACGTTCATCGGCCCGCCAGTCGCGATATGGCCAGACCAGCCTTGACTTCCTGAGGGCCGTGCCGAGGCGGACATACACACCGCGTATGGTTCGAGCGACAGGCCTCGTACCTTCTCCTGAGTAGGCCGACCGCAGGGTTCGTAACTCATTGTGACACGCACGCGCTGCGGTAATCAGCGAGTCATACCGGTTCTGCCGAATCGCGGCCGCGAAGCTCTCCATAATCCGCAACTCAGAAGGCTGCCAGCGGTCGTAGGCGGCTGAGATGCCGGCCTTTCGCTTACGAATACTAAGTTCCACATCAACGGCCATGGCGGTTCTCCAGAGGACGGGCCGGCCACTGGAAACCTGGTCGCGCCACACCGTTCTGAGTTGCTGACGGCAGTCACGCACAGCCTCGTCCCTTGAGCGATACTGACCTTGTTTGACCCCTCGTATGCAGCGGTCAATGACCCTAAGCTCCTCGCGCGACCAGTTCGGTTCCTTCGCCATGCTCGCTATCCAGTGCCGACTATCCGAATCTCATCCTCTTCCGGGTTGTGAGTTGTAAGCTGAAAGCCGTCGGCCGTCTTCCCGTGCAGCTTCAGCATCGTCTCGACCTGCTACGTTGGTTCGACAGGAACCGTACAACGTTCATCGTTGGCCGACACTACGCTCCGCTCGTCTGGGAACGAACAACGATGTACGACGCAACGATGGACGATACATGCCGCGCCTTGACATCGTTCAGAAATATGGAAGGTGTCCCTCGCGACCAAAAGCCTCCCGGCCGAGTACTAGCGCGACGCCGGGCGGCCCTAGAGTTTCTCCCACTCCTCGCTGGAGACCCCGGCCTGTCGCAGGACGCGGACAAGGAGTTCACGACCTACATCCGACTGGTGCGGATTCGGCAGAACCACGGTGACGTTCCCCTTGTACATGAACTCGTGCCTGCCACCCGAGTACGGGCCGTTGAAATCGATTCGGCGCAGGCAGGCGATGAGGTCACGGCGCTTGACCGGGCCGAGGCTCGGCATCAGGCGACTTCGGCTACTTCAAGCCTGACGCCGCCGGCTTCGGGCAGAGGCAGGTTACGCGACACCCGGAACAGAACCCAGTCTTCGAGCGTACTCTCAAGTTCGTCCCGGCAGGCCTCCAGCGTGGCGGCGCTGGCGTACACGCCCTGGAAGCCCGGAATCTCGCCGTAGTACGTTCGGTCCTCCGGCAGAATCTCGTACTTCGCCTTGCTCATCGCGGCGCGAAGGTAGACAGTCAGCATGGGACTATTCTAGCGCGATTGTGGCTTACTGCCAAGCACGGCGTCGTTGTCGCCGTCGACCGCTAGCCGTAAGCTGTCAGCCGTCAGCCGTTAGCCGTTAGCCCACACGTGCGGCGTCTTGGCCTTGGGCACGTCCTTGTGCAGCTTCAGCATCGTCTCGGCGTGCGTCACGGCTTGTCAGGTGGCACTTGAGCTCGGTGTCGATATGTCTTTCCACGTGCAAGCCAGGCGTAGTAACTGCTTCGTCGCACCCGCATCGCGGCGCAGGCCCTCCGCACGTCCAGCCGGCGACCGAACGTCGCTATGGCCTGGAACCGCTGTTCATAGGTCACTCGCGTCACCGGGCTGGCTTCCTGCAAATCCTCGACCTCGCGCTGAAGCCTCTCGACCCCAATCCGCAGGCGCTCACCCTCTTGCGTTAGCCGTTCATCGTGTCTCAATATGCTAGCCATGCCGGTTCTCCTTCGATCTGTCAGCCGCAAGCCGTAAACTGTCACCGTGCAGCTTCAGCATCGTCTCGACCATCTCGGCCATCTTGTCACGCCGTGCCGGGAGTGTCAAGTGCGCTGCCATCCGAAATCTTTTATTGTGTCCCCGGAACTTGCCCGCCAGGTACTTCGCCTGACCTTGTACGCCAGATGCAGCATGCTGTCCTGGCCGACGACCGATGGACACCACGCGGTATCCGATCCCTGGCTCATGTTTTCGTCCGCAAGCCAGGTCAGGCCCGCGTCGGTTGAGCGCTTGCCGTAGGTTTTCAGCGACCCATCCCGGCCGTCGAGCCAGATGGCCTGTAACGTGCCGGTTCCGCACGCGGCCAAGAACTTGCCGTTGCCGGCCCCGATAAGCGCCGGGTTCCCGTCGAAAGTCAATTGCCGCGGCGGCTCCCACTGCGCCCACACAACCATCGGCAGCGCAGCTACTATGCCGATCACCAGTCGCAGACCCGCGCTACTCACGGTCGATGGTAACCAACGTGCCTCTGTTGGTCAAGCAGAGCCGTGGCAAAGCCGGTCGCACACCCAACCAGGACTGCTGAGGTCATCCAACGTCCCTGCATTCGCCATCCGATCCCCGTGGCCGTAAGCTGTAAGCTGCAAGCTGTCGGCCGTCATCATCGTCTCGACCTGCCACGTTGGTACGGCTAAAATCGTACAACGTTCATCGTGGGCCGGCATCCTTAACTGGAAACTGGAACCTGGCAACCGACGCCGAGTCGCCCTGAGCGAACGAAGTGAGTCGAATGGGTCTCTCCCGTCTGGTCCCTCGCGGCGAAGCCGCGTTGCGCCTTTACATCGCTCAGAAATATGGGAAGTGCCCCGCAGTCCTTACAGGCAGCCATCAGCCGCAGATATGCCTCGTAGTCTGCCATGCTGAAGAACACCGGTTGACGTCGGTTCCCGCGCTGGACCACATGATGCGGCACCTCTGCCGCAACCACTCGCGCTATTCCAGCCATGCCCCAGTCTAACCCCTCCCCGCCTCGGGGATGTCAAGGGCAGTTAAGTATTGTCCCCGAAATCCGGTCCGGTCGACCCCGTCCGTGGCCGGACGTACAAGGTCGTCGTGACCCGGCCGTCGGGCGCGGCGGTCTCGTTCGCATGCTGCGACACGAACCCGATTGCGGTTTGACGCGGGGATGGTGCGGACTAGAATGATTCCGTGAAGCAGACGATAATCTCTCTCTTGGGTTTGGGTTTAGCTGTGCTGGCCGCGGCGGGGCGGCCGGGGATGGACGAACGGGCGCTGATGGATTCGGCGCGCTCGGTTCCACCGAAGCTGAGGCTTGAGTGGTTGCGCAAGCGGGGAATCGAGATGCCCGGATACGCGGGAGGCCCGAAGAGCGACTCCGGCCTGAGACTCGTCTCGAAGTGGGGTCGAGGTCCTGCGGCGGAAGTCACGGGCGAGGATACTCTGGTCGTCCTGACGTTGGGCAGTGAAGTAGCGTTACTGAGCTTTGCCGACCCTGACAGCCCGCGTGTGCTTTCGGAGATTCAGTTCCCGTCTCTTACCGCGCAGTCGTGCCTTGTGGACTCGCTGCTCTACACCAGCAGCAATGCCGACCTTGAGGTATGGAACGTGTCCGACCCGACGCAGCCGGTCAAACGCGGAGAACTCCTTGGTCCGGTAGGAGATTTCTGGATACGGGACACATTCCTCTTCTACATCAGGCGCGATACGTTCTACTCCCTCAGCATCGCCAACCCGGCCAACCCGTACGAGCTTGGCTTCTGCCTTGAAGCCGGTTCGGCCACGACTGGCTCGGAGAACACGGTCGTGGTCTGCCAGAGTGGCGGCTTCGCGTTCGTGGACGTATCCAACCCGGCCAGCCCGCACGAGGTCGGCTCCTATCCCTGCGGCCACGCGCTGTCGGCGATCGCCCGCGGCAACCTGGTCTGCGCCAGTTATGAAGAGACCTCAGACCCCTATCCAGTCCGCTTCATCACGCTGGACATTTCAACACCAACCTCGCCGCGCCTTCTGGCCAAGCTGAACGACCTCGGCGGCTACGACATCTTCCTTGACGGCCCGCTGGCTTTCGTCTCCGGACGTGTCTGGTCCGACAACCCGCCATTCCAGATACTGAGTATCGCCGACTCCGCTCACCCTGCATTCATCGACTCATGCCGCACCACGACCAGGTATCCTTGGGGCGTCTGGGAAAACGCCGGCCTGAACCGAGCGCTTGTTGCCGACGAGTACGACGGTCTGGCCATTGTCGACATCTCCAACCTGAACAACACGGTGCTGGACACCAGCATCATGGTCGCTGCTTCAGCGGAGGACGTAGCGGTTGATGGGCACTACTGCTATGTTGCCGACGGCATGGCGGGGCTGCGGATACTCGACGTGACTGATCCGGCGAAGCCGGCCTTGGTCGGGGGCATAGATACCGCCTACGAAGGCGCATCCAGCTACTCGGTCGCAGCGCGGGACAGCATCATGTACGCCTGTTGGTTCTACCCGTACTTCCGCACCTACGACGTATCGGACCCGACTCAACCTGATCTTCTCGGCGCTTGCTTCCCGCCTGATGAGGAGCCCATGGACATGGTACTTCGGGACAGTTTCGTCTACGCCGCGTCGAACTACGAATTCAACATCGTCAGCGTCGCCCGGCCGCGCCAGCCCGTGGTCGTGGGGACGTGCGGGCTGCCGGAGCGCAGTCGGGAGGTGTTGCTTGCTGATACACTGGCCTACGTCGACAACCTTTTCTCTGTGACGGTTCTTAGCATCGCCGAGCCGACGAATCCCCGCATCATAGGCGCTTGGGATGGCCGCCCGAACGGCATCGATCTGCACGACACCATCCTGTACGCCGTTGCACCAGAGACGCTGTGGTGCTTGAGCGTATCGAACCCGTCTGCTCCGAGCGTGCTTGGCTTCGCACCGGTTCCGCGCTACATGCACGATGTCGTAGTCGTGGATACAATTGCCTATTGCGCTGGTTGGGAGATGGCGTTCGTTAGTGTTGCGGACCCGCGCAACCTGCGCCGGCTGCCCGACCGCTGGGTCCCGCCGTCCTGGATTCGGCGGGTCATCTACGCGCCGCCGTACATCTACACGTGCTGTACCGATGGCGGAGTCAGCATCCACGAAACGCTTGAAACCGGCATCTCGGAGGAGGCGAAACGCCCGATGGTAGGGCAGGCCATGGTTGTGCCGACGGTAACCACCGGTTGGGTTCGGTTCCTGACCAATGACGCGGAACCGTGGCGGGGTCGTGTCACCGTGTATGACCCAACGGGCGCTCAGTACGCCGTGACGTCAGGTTTCAACGGCAACAGGAGCATTGACCTATCTAGTGCTCCCGGAGGGGTCTACCTGCTGCGACTCGAGACCGACAAAGGGAGCAGTATCGTGAAGGTAGTCAAAACAGTAAGGAGGTAACTCATGCACCGAGCAGCAATGCTGTTTCTGTGCCTGACGGCAGTGGCATTTCCACTGTCGAAAAGCTACGATGTGGTTCCCTATCGTAACTACATCGGCTTGCAGGAGGATGGTGAAGTCGGCGTCACCCAGTACTACCGGAATACGCTGGACAACATCACGAGAGCAAGCGTCTGGGTTGGTGATGCTAGCGACCCGGCGGTCTTTGACGTGCAAATCAAGGACAGCGTGACCGGCGTAGTGGTTGCGGGGGGATTTCGAGGACACAATTCATCTCCCCGCCGGGGTTCGGACTGCATCGCGGGGTGTTCGCTCACAACATGCGCCTCACGGCTTACGGCTTCGGCGGCGGGCAGGGACAGGGCAAGGTAGAGGGAGGTAGGGGTTGAGGGCGGAGCGAAGCGGGCCGCGGTCGGTGCGGTCGGGGACGGCTGACGGCCTACGGCTCACGGCTTGCCGCCCCAGGCCTTGTGCTGCAACTCGACTGACGTGTAGCGGTCACGAAGGCCACGCAAGGCTCCTCGCCACGTGAGTTTCATCCTGCCCGGGGATTTCGGAATCCGCGTGTCTCGGAGATAGCGCGCGAAGTCCCTGACCTCGGCCTGCAACTCCTCAGGCAGTTCCTTCGTGGATTCGACCACTTCATCAAGTGTCTTCAGAATTCACCTCGCGTTTGATGAGTCAATATAGCCCCTCGCGCCGCCAGGTCAAGGCGTCTTGTGGCCACGGGACTTGGCAGGTTTGTCGGAAGCGATGAACTCGGGCCGAGCCGCTCTGTGGCGCGTTTGTCGAGCGGGCCGGAAAGTGCGCTCCCGCAAAGGGCGTTCAACGCCCGAGTCGAAGGACGAGACGTGCTTCTCTTTGGGAACAAGAGAGAGGTCCACCCTCGCATCGAGGGCCAGCGCCAGCTTCGCCATCGTGGCGAGGGTCAGGTTGGCGGTGGAGCGGAGCACCTTGGCAACGTAGGCCCTCGACGTGCCAAGCCGGCGAGCCAATTCGGCCTGAGACACGCCGCGCTCGTCCATGATCCGGCCGATTTCCTCGCTGAAAACGAGCTTGAGGTACTCGACCCAGTACTCCGGTTCGCCCTCGTGGCGGGCGACCATCTGTCGGAACCACTCGGCAGCTTCAGTCATCAAGCAAGCCCTCTCTCGCGCAAAGTTCATACGTTTCCATGACCTTGTCAGTCTCCAGGTTCAGGCGAGCCCGGCCGGCGCGCTTCGGGCCTCCGTGAGTGCAGACCACGGCGCGTCCGGAGACGAAGCAGTACAGTCTCACGCCCGACGAGTGCTCCTTCATCTCGTACGCCGGACCTCGCAGGTGGCGAAAGCGCTCCTCGCCTTTACCGGCGCGGCCGACCTCGGCCAGGCGCTGCATAACGCCGTCGAGGCTTCGCACCGCCCGTTCCGGCAGCGTGCTGAGGAACTCCTGCGTCTCACACCTGCCGTCGCGCTCGAACGCCAGCACGGCCCTCGCTGGCCCGTTCCTCATCTGAATCAGCCTCATGAATATGCTAACCTATAGGTTTACGCGGTCAAGCTTGGCCGACTGAAAGCCGACCGCAGTCAGAATGCGGATTTGTTCTTCTTTGTAGTCGGCCGAGAGGAAGACCTTTCGACCGGCGGGGCTTGGGACACGATCCGAAATGTCGGACATTTCGGTCATGTCCCTCGCCTCAATCAGACGTTTGACGGCGTCGGGCGCGGGCGTTGACATGCGTCAAGAGAATAGGCGTCGGGCGCTGCAAGTCAAGCAGGCGCGCGGGCCCTAGAACCGAGATAGGAAGGCACAAAGAGGGTCCGGACGGAGATGTCCGTTGTATGCTTGGTGCTCTTAGTGGTTCAATGTCGGATTCAGGGGCGGGACAGACAGCTCACGGCTGACGGCTAGCAGCCTGCAGCCGGAGGTCCAGGCGGCAGCTTGACCTTCACGCGGAGCGAGTTTGCAGTTCGCAGTTTGCAGTCTGCAGGACCGAGAACGCGCGTCAGGCTCGTTGCGCTTGCCTGGATGGCAGGCGTTTCGCCCACAGGTTGAACGTCTCTGCGGCGAGGACGGCCATGGCGCGGGCGAAGGTTTCGTTATGGAGACGCGGGGCGGTGGCGTCTACTTCGGTCTGCCATTCGGGGGAGCCGGTGCCGTGGGCGAGGGCAATCGGGAGCAGCCTATCCACCCAGTCGTGGTAGTGCCGTTTGACGTAGTAGTGGTCGAGCTTCTGTTCGTCGAGTTTGGCGTTGACCGCCAGGAAGACCATCGACTGGACAAGGCTGTACGCCCGGTTCTGTTCGCTCACCGGCCTGGCTTCTTCAATGTCCAGCCGCGCCTCGGCCTTGAGTACCTTTGGGGCCTGGCCCCGGCGTCTGATGACTTCTTCCTGCGTTGGCTCCCAGTCGAGCCGGCCCGAGAGCAGCAACTGGTTGTATGACTGGGTTGCGGCCTCAATCAGCGTAGCGACGGTCTCCTCGGAGAACCCTGCTTCCGCTGCCCGGCGTTCGATTCGACCAAGCGCGCCCTGTCTCCGTGCCGGGTTCGCGTAGTACCGGGTGAGGACCCCGAAGAACCGGCGGGCAAGCTCGCAGGCGAGCCGGCGCTCACTCTTCGGCACGTCGTCCTTCAGTTTGAGCATCGCCTCGTAGAGCTTCTGCTCTAAGACTTCGCTCCAGTTGGCGTGAACGAACGACCAGACGATGCGGATGACCCGCTGCTGCGCGGTCTCGACCCGGGGTTTCTTCCTGCCCGGTTCGGCTGCGGCACGTTCTTCCCGCGCTTTGGTGATTCCTTTGTCCCAGGCAAGAATCGCCCGCTGCTCTTTCTCGGGCAAGACCTCAAGCAGCTTCTTGACTGCGGCGTCGCTCTTTGTCGTTGGCACCGGCGGCAGGGAAAGGTAGGCGGCGAACAAGGCGGCAACGTCCTGAGGCCCGGCTCGGCAGGCACGCAGGTAGTCGAGGAGCAGGCCGACCGAGGGGTGCTTGATGTCGCCCCGCTCCAGCCTGGCAAGGGGGACGAATGCGCCCGGGGAACCCCGGCCCATCATCACGGCCAGCCCGCGCAGGCTCAGGTTACGCTGTCTGCGCAGGGCGCGCAGTTTCGCCCCGAGCTCGGGCGTGAAGGCGAACGTCGTGCGGCTGTGTTTCAAGGCGGCCTCATTTCTGGCTTGTGACCGATATAGGTTACAGACCGCCGGGCCGGCTTTCAAGCTTATCCGGCTGCGGTTCAAGTGGTTAGGCGGAGGAGCCGCAACTCAACACCGCCCCGGGGGAGCAGCTTAGGAACGTGCCATCGAGTTGGCTTTCAAAGAAGCCTTGTAAGAAGCCTTGAAATGAGCTTTGAGTCAGGTCTTCAGAGGAGCTTTGCCCCGAGCTTTCGAGCGAGCTTTGCCGCGAGCGATGCGGGAAGCGATGTCTTGACCTTTGGCCCAAGGGATGTGCTGAGCGATACGAGGAGCGTCTGCCGATGCTCTGCAACAAGCTCTTGAAGGTACTTTCGAAGACGCCTTCCAGCG
>JAPLUO010000440.1 GCA_026397595.1 Caldifarciminota bacterium | reverse complement strand
ACAATTGCCCGAGCCGATGTCGCTCCTGATTTCAAAGCGCCGTATGCTGATAGTGCTGTCCACGCCGATACTGCAGACTATGCCCAGATGGCGTCAGATAGCGCCAGGGTCGCCGCCAACGCCTACCTGCTACAGGGCAAGGACACGATCGCGCTCTGGAATGCCAAGACGCTGCAGGGCAAAGACTCGACCGGCTTCGTGAATGCTGGCCAAGTTAGCTCTGTCACATCGGCCATGATTACTGATGCGGCGGTGACGACGGTGAAGATCAAGGACAGCACAATTGCCCGAGCCGATGTCGCTCCTGATTTCAAAGCGCCGTATGCTGATAGTGCTGTCCACGCCGATACTGCAGACTATGCCCAGATGGCGTCAGATAGCGCCAGGGTCGCCGCCAACGCCTACCTACTACAGGGCAAGGACACGACTGCGCTCAATGCGAGTTACGTGAATAAGGGACAGCCGAACTCGATCACCGGTGCGATGATAACCGATGGTCAGGTAAGCTCGGCCGATATCCGGGATACGACCGTGAACACCACCAAGTTGAAGGACAACGCGGTGATCTCGGCCAAGATAGCCGATCTCAACGTGACCCAGGCCAAGATTGCCGCCAACGCGGTGAACACGACCAAGGTCGAGCGTAACGCGAACTCCGGGTATGTGCTCACATCGAACGGCGGCAGCAGCGATCCCTCCTGGCAGGCAGTTCCGGCGGTTCCGAACCACCTGGGTGATATCACCGGGCCTCACAGTGCAACCGTCATAGCCGCCAACGCGGTGAACTCAGGCAAGATTGCCGATGGCACGGTTACGTCGGCTGACGTCCGCGACACAACAGTGAACACAGCGCAACTCAAAGACGCTGCCGTCACAGCACCCAAGCTCAACCAGATGGGCGCTGGGACCGGGCAGGTGATGAAATGGGCCGGCTCGGCCTGGGCGCCGCGAAACGACAGCACGATTCCGTCCGGCAATGCCGGCGGTGGCCTGACCGGCACCTATCCGAATCCGACCATCGCTGGTGACGCGGTATCTTCCGCCAACATCGTTGACGGCAGCGTCACCTCGGCCGACATCCGGGACACGACGGTGACTTTGGGCAAGATTGCGCGAGGCAGCACATCGGGGAAGGCAATCATAGCACGTGGCACTGACTCAGATCCTGCCTGGGGATATCCAGCCGCAGTCGGTGATTCGGGAACTCGAGTAGCTTTTATCAAGACCGGCACATTCAACTTCAATCTGGGTACGATACCGCGGAATTCTGTCTGCGACACTTTCGTCGCCATTTCTGGACTACGGCCCAATGACCGCGTCTTTCTCTCGCACCCCATCACCGGAAACGGGTCTGCGTGGCCGCACATTCAGGGTTTGGGGAGCTCCGAAGTGACGGGAGACGACACACTCAGATTCCGAGTCTGGAACTCTGACCCTGATACTGACTGGAATCCGACCTTAAATACTTGGCGATACATCTGGATTAGACAGTGATCGGCAGGTAAGCAGGAATTCATGGGTTACCTTTCCTTCCTCTCTCTCTGGCTATGTCTATGGGGAGCCAGTCCGGTTACGGCCCAGAAAGGCCCGCCTTTGGCTCCTGCGACCAATCTATCGGCAGGCAGCTTAGGCTGGTACACGATGACGTCCGCCGGAGTCCTGTGCGACAAAGCCGGCCCCTATTGTCTTTCGGGCTGCATTTCGCAATCTCCAATATCCCAAACCGTGGTCATCGATGCCGGCGCATTCTGCATCATAGGCGGCTTCTGGAGTTCGGAATGCGAGGTCAGGTTCAATCCGGACAGGGCAACAGTCCTCGTTGCATCGCAGACCCCCGGAGCCTTCAAGCTCTACCGAAACTCCCCGAATCCCTTCCAACGAGCTACTCGAATCGCCTACGACCTGCCGGTCAGAAGCAATGTTTCCCTCGTTCTCTATGACGCAAACGGCAGGCAGGTGAGAAAGCTGGTCGGTGGCTGGCAGGGCGCCGGGCGATACAGCCTGAAGTGGGACGGCAGAGACAAGAAGGGGCGAGTATGTCCTTCGGGCGTGTACTTCTGTTCTCTGAAAACCGAGAACAATGATGCTGTAAAGAAGATGCTCATTGCCGAATGATGGAGAAGAATCGTCCCGATGGCCCAGGGCTGAAGACAGGAGTCGGCGTTGACGTTAAGGACAATAGCTGAAACCAAGCGGAAGCTGATGAAGAGGCGACGCGCGAATACGGCAGGTGTGGTCGCAGTGCTGCTGTTGCTGTCGGACTGAGGAGGATGGACATGCAGGATTTCAGTGCCCCGAGACAGGAAAAGGTAGCCGAGCAAGACCGCTGTTTGCTCGGCATTTCCGGTCCGCTGCGGCCCAAGTGGCTTCGTCTCCGTCCGGGGAGGACGCACTTCGGACGGCAACTGCCCGAAGGAAACGAATGGAATCAATGCGACCGAGCAGCCCAGGTCGAAGACCGGTCTGAAACTGTGGACCGCAAGCACGCGATTGTCAACTGGACGGGCAAGACGGTCACATGGCTCCAGAAAGACGCCATAGACATCTCCAAGTTGAACAACAAGCCTGAGTCCATATTACTCGTAGCGCGCCGTGATAGCAGCACCCACAGCAAAGACCAAGGTGGCCCGAACGCGAGCCCCAGATGGAAAGGAAAGAGGAATGAGGATTGTGGCGTCCTTCCTCTTCCATCCTCCGTCATCTTATGCTACCTCCCTGAGAGGGACCCGGGCCAGATGGCACAACTGGGCGACGTCATGTTTGCGACTCATCAACTCGCAAGTCGGATGCCACCGGACCAAGGCCGGGAATTCGCCGCGCCGTCCAAAGAGTTCGACGCGCTCGCAACCCAGTGGAAGTCGCTGCCGGACAGCTTTGGAGCTATCGCCCGCAGAGAGGTAGACGCTCTCCAGCGAGACGTAGTGGAGCCAAGGCTCAAGGAAGCCGCCCGACTCCGGGCGGCAATCGACCACTTGGACAGTCTGATTCACGATATGCCACCACCGCCACCACCGAGTGAGAATGCACTGCCCCTTACAGTCGCATTGGTCATCGGTCCTGTTGTCGTGTTGTTCATCGGCACTGGCGGCTTGACTAACTAGCAATGCTCTGTCGCGAGCGCCGGTTCGTCGCAAACCCCAGTGACCGCGACGTCTATCTATTCGGCATTGCCGGCCCGTCGTTCGGCAGGAAGTGTCGGGTCAATCGAGGCGAACCCACCCTGATTGGACGAGGTGCTGCCCGCCGCAACCCGGACAACCAGGCTGGCTCGTTTCAGCCCAACCATGTGTTCATGGAAGACGATTCTGTTCACAACCGACAGGCCCGGATTGACGACCTGGACGGTCTGTTCCGGCTGACCTTCGAGGCCGAACCCGACGCACGGGGCAAGACCACACCCGTGTACGTCAACCGCCAGCGTCTAGCTCGGAAAGACGACCACGTTGACATGAGACCGGGGGACGAGATAGTCATCGGTCGGTCTACGTTTCGATTCGTCGCCGGCGAGAACCTCGAGATTCGCCTGCCGCGCACGAGTGGTCCTGTCTGGACCGGGCTGGGTCACTGGCTTCTGTTTGCCGCCACTGTGCTCATCGTTGCCCTGCTGATTCCACTCGTGGTGGTGCCGGCGTTACGCTACCATGACCTTGCTGCGGCAAGGCCGGGTGTACTGGAGCTGCGTCCCGGCGCGTCTGGACAGTCGGGCGCGGACCCGGTCGTGGAGCTGACCGTGAACTACAACTACGCCCCGGCCCTTGTCTGGCTGCCCGGGCTCGGATGCTGCGGCATCGTCGCGCCGGACTCGAGTGGCCGGCCGGTTGTCTTTGACGGCCGGTCGCTCAACAGGCTCTGGGCCGCTGACGAGCGCATCGCCACAGACCAGGGCCTTGTTGTCGCAGATTTGACCGGCGCCGGCACCGACGACATTCTGTTTGCCACCGCCGGCAGCAGGGTCGTGGCCGCGAATCCACGCAAGCACGTCTGGCTCTGGAAGAGCGACCTGCTCGATGCCGCTCTCCTGACCCCGACCGCAGCCGACTTGGATGGCAACGGCACGAACGATGTCGTGTGCCTGAGCCAGGACGGCCTGGTCTTCATCGGCTGGAACAAGCCGCCAAACGTCCGTTTCGTGCGCGCACAGCGTCTTGCCGGCGAGTTCTATGCGCCGCCGACAATCACTGATTTCGATGGAGACTCGAAACCGGAGATAGTTGTCGTCAACGCTGTCGGCCGGGTGACTGTCATGGACGGCGTGAGCGGCACAATCAAGGCCGGGGAGTTCTACCCGGACGCCGAAATCAGGCGCCAGACGGGCATAGCTTCCGACCAACAGGTTCTCACTTCTCCGGCAGCCGCTGCTCCTAGCGGCGGCCGGAACCACAACCTGGTCGTTGCCTGTCGCGACGCCAATGCCGCACTCGTGCTCTCTCTCGACTGGAGCATGCAGGAGCCGCGGCTTCGGTGGGCGAAGAACCTCTTCGCGGTTCTGCCCAAGCCCAACTCCATCACGCCGGCTCACTATCCTTCACCGGTCATGGCCGACCTGAACGGCGACGGCGAACCGGACGTCATCCTCGGGACTCAAGCCGGCCATCTTGTGGCCTTGAATGGCGCCTCGGGAGACACCCTCTGGTCCTACTACGACCCCGAACGATGGGACATGGTTCTGGCAACACCCGCGCTATATGACTTCAACAAGGACGGCACTCCGGACATCGTCATGGCGGACAACCGAGGCGAGGTCCACATCGTCACCGGCCGCACCGGCAACCGGCTGGCGATGGTTCAGGCCGTGCCCGGCCAGATTGTTGGCTCCCCGTTGGTGGGCGACGTTGACGGCGACTTCATGGTGGACATAGTCGTCGAGGATGCCGACGGCCATCTCCGCATACTCGCTACCAACTCGGCAACACCGGAGCGACGGGCCTTCTGGCCGATGGCTGGCGGCACGTCCGGTCGTGAGGGTGTCGAGCGATTCCGCGGCTTTGACCCGCAGACCCGGATGCTCTCTGTCTATGCCATGCTGGGGCTAGTCCTGATTCTGGTCGGCGCCAACGTGATGGTCAACGCAGCCCGCTGCAGACGGCTCGACCGGTTGGAACGGCTATGCCGTGAATCCGCCGCCAACTGAGTTGTACGTCGCCGCCGACAGCGACATCGGCGGCGGAAAGCAGAACGAAGACGCGTTTCTGGTCAACCGGCAGTTGGGGTTGCTGATCGTCTGCGACGGCGTCGGCGGCAGGAAGAAGGGTGAAGTCGCCAGCCGGTCGGCCGTTGAGGTAACCGCCGGGCTGCTCCAGCCCGGTCACGAGCATCTGCTCAAATCGGCAGCCCCGAAGCACAGCAACCTGCCGGACGAAGCCGCATCTCTGGTCGCCGCGGTCCGGCTGGCCAACCTCGCCATATACACCCGCCAGGCCAACGTCTGGCGTCTGCGCGGCATGAGCACGACGCTGGTTGCCCTGCGGCAACTGGCCGATGGCAGAATCTGTCTCGTCCACGCCGGTGACTCGCGCGCCTATCGTTATCGCGCAGGCGCGCTCGACCCACTCACGAATGACCACGCCGACGAACGCGGCCGGCTCACGCGTTATCTCGGTCACGCCCCACGCCTTGACCTCACGGTCCGTGTCGAACCGGTACGGCCGGGGGATGTCTTCATCCTCTGCTCCGACGGCCTGTACGAACTGCTTGACGCGGAGAGAATCGCAGCATTGTGCGTTGGCTTGCCAGCGGACCCGGGGCTCCTCGCCAAGGCACTGGTGAGGTCTGCCAAGCAACGTGGTAGCTCAAGCGCCGACAACATCACCGCCGCGGTTGCCCTTGTGTCTGCACCATCAACCCCAACTGCTGAACTGCCGACTCAATGTGAGATACCTGACACCGACTCGGGCCTGTGCGGCCGGTACTGGGCCCTGCTGCGGATAGGCAGGTTGGTAATGCCCTGGTGGCTGCCCTACGCGCTGACTGCAATTCTGGCGGTCGTCGCTGCCATCATCATCGTCATCCACGACAATCGACCGATACCTGTACGGTACGGCAGTATTCGCATCTCGTTGACCACACGCGATACGCGCTACGAACCCGAGTCAGTCAAAGTGGCAGTTGATGGAGGGACGCGTCACTTCACGGTTGACGGAAACGGCCGGCTGACGATCGATTCGGTGGTCATGGACACGACCCACAACATCTTCGTTGCCGCTCTAGGCTACATGCCCGAAAACATCCTCAACGCTCGGCTTATCGATAGCTTAACGGATTTCCCGATCTACCTGAGGTGCGGCCTGTCGATCTCGATTCAGACCGACAATCCACAGGACCTAGTCATCACCGGTATTCAGATTCTGACAGGCGGCCACGTCGTATACGACAGCACATTCAGCGTCCCCAGCAATCACGATGCCAGCGTGCCCGCCGGCGAAATGACAATCCGCGTGCTGTACCGCGACGGCAACAAAGAGAGAGTCTATTCCAAGGGTCCTCAGGAATTCAAGGCCGGTGACAAGTTCCCTCTTCTGTTGCGCGCCGGCTCTGAGCCGTTTGTCGAGTACCGGAAGCGACCGCAGCCCCGATAACGAACCGCGACGGGCCGGCTATTCTCCGGGCGACTTCTGCAGCACGGTGTCCCCCAACTCGATCACTCTCTCGTTACTGGCAGCACTCAGGTAACGTCGGATAACCAGTGATTCGTAACCATCCTTCGAGAAAGACACGTCAACATAGCGGTTGAACAACACCTGTCCTTCGAGCCGGTACGCGCCGGCCGAATCCGTGAACGCTACTGCCTCGCCGGCCGACACCTGTGTCCCTGCGTATCCGCCGGCCGGGTTGTCAGAGAGCCTTGCGGTGCCGGTGAAAACAACCGACTCAGTGAGAAGGCTCGTGCAGCCTGCCAGAAACGCCAGAAGGACTAACGGAAGGCAGTACCTTGTGAGGTTCATCGCCGCCTTGCCCGTTCGCGCCGGTAGCCCCAGTCGTGGGATGCGGCAGCGCCTGCTATTGCGTTGAGCAGATAGCTGACGGCGGTGGTGCCAAGTTCAAGCTTGAGCACCAATTGTGCCTGCTTTCTATCAGTTGCCGTCAGGTAGTGGGCGCCGTGCTGGCCCGCGCGGTCGGCTATCAATGCGCCGAGCGACAGGTAACTGACAACGGTCGCGAACCTGGCAAAGCCGCTGGGCCGCGCCGCGGTCGAAAACCCACCGCAGATTGCCGTCCCAAGACCGGGTACCGCCAGGTTCACGGTTGCCGCAGCCAGCGGGGACAGCGGCGGTCCAAGTGATGGCGGCGGGGGTGGCGGCGGGGGCGGCACTTGCGATTGTACCGGCGGATTCGCCTTCAGCGCCCGGGCTTTCTCCGTGAATGGCGAGTTAGGGTAGGCCGGGCCACTTGTTGCTGGTGAAAACCCGGAGAAACGAATCAAGCGACGCGAGCACGCGCCGGCAACGCGCCGAGTCGATCTCTGCCTCTGGTACGCTCAGCGAGTCGAGCCATCGGCGAGCAGCTTCATCGGTCCTACGTTCGAGATACGAGTACAGCTCGGCCGGCATGCCCCGATGGCTTATTGTGTCAATCACGCCGCCCGGGTCTATCACGACCAGCGCACGTGTCTGGTCCGCGCCGTACTTCTCCGCTACCTCATCGGTACCCACCAGCACGTCAAATCCGACATCTTCCTTGCGCAGCAACGCCATGGCGGACGCTGTTTCGTCCGGCGGGTAGAGCACCGTGAGTACGGTGACCCCATCGCAACCGGGCCCCTGCCGAATCGCGTCAAGCTCCCTCGCGTCCACCGCGTCGTTCTCGGTGCTTGGCAGCCAGAAGTAGACGACGACGTATCTGCCTCTCATCTGGTCCAGCCGCACCTGCCCGGTCCCGTCGGCCCGTTCAAGCTCGAACCCCGGCGCCGGACTGCCGGGCTGGAACTGGCCGACAATCAGACTACCAATCAGCAGCACCAGCATAGTCATCTCTCCGGCTCTGAACACTCGTGAACTCGACGCCCGATACTGAACTTCAACCCTAGAAGCATATCGTCATGCCGATGCGATGCGTATAGCCGAGAACAGCGAATGGTACCACGGCATAGTCGACCCTGAAAGATCCATTGAATAGCCCGACGCCGGCACTGACCCCGCTGGCCAGCGTTCCGGAGCCGGCGCGGTAGCCGATTCTCGGCCTTATCCAGACCAGATTCAGTTCGGCGCCGCCCCCCGCGCTGATTCGCTGCCCTTTGACGAAATCCAGCTCGCCCGACAGCAACAGAACGCTGCCCGGTACTACGCAGAACAATCCGGACCGGAACGTCAGCGGAAGTGGCGATGCGCCGTTCACAAACCGCACATCGGGACCGACGTTGCTGAGCGCGGCACCGGCAAAAAGCCAGTCATCGACCTGCCAGTGCAGACCGGCATCGAACGCAATGCCGCCGGCACTGCGGTCGTCAATCCTCTGCATTATCCCTTTGATGCTCACACCGGCGGCTACCGGCATACCGCCGGGTACGATACCGTACGCGACGGTCAAGGCGGCATCATACGGGGTGAACTCACCGATGTAGAACCCGCTGGCATCGTACTTGCTGATGCTGCCGTAGTTGAGATAGGTTAGGCCGATTCCGATGCTACCCGCCGGCATGTGCCATCCGATTCGGATGTCCTCGTGGCTCATGCCGGCAATCCAGATGTTGTGGGTGAACGATATGTCGTTGAGGCGCAGGCGCCCGAGTCCGGCCGGATTCCAATAAGCTGACATCGCATCGCCTGCGACAGCGCAATACGCATCGCCGAGGGCAGCCGGCCGCACGCCGGCCCCCAGTTTCAGGAAGGCACTGCCCGGCAACCCCACGCCGCCGGCGAGACTGGTGGCTGCGGCCACCCACAGCAACGCGCAGCGCCACACTAGACCCTCGCGCGTGCTCATCTGACTATGGCGAGGCGGCCGGTGCGGACATTACCTGCCTCATTGGAAAGAACATATACCAAAACACCACTTGGCACGTCAAGCCCGGCGTGGTTCTTTACGTCCCAGACATAAGTGCCGTTAGTGTTGGGTGTGACGTCCCGGTCCAACACCACGTAACCCGATGCGTCCACGATCCGGAGCCGGAAACCGGCGGTAAGATTCGTGAATGTTACGTGCGAATGGCCCAAGTCCGGCCGGAAGGGATTAGGGTAGCAGTATGCCGCCGACAGGTTCGACGCCGGCGCTATTTTCCGACGGCATAGCACAAAACCGCCCGGACAGGAGTCGTAGATGACCGGCAGCACGTTCCGGGCAAGCAACGCGCCCATTCGTTTTGTCGCGCTGTCGGCGTAGGCAAACAGCGCCCCGGCGGTAATCAATCCGGCCTCCCCGGCAGGGCGCTGTCCCAGTCCGCCGATGAGGTTATAGGAAAACAGGTTGTGCTGCAGCCGCGCAGTCGCACCGACCGAGGAGTCGGACGCGCGGCAACACGCCAACGCCACCGCGCCCGGCCCGACGACGTCCTCGGCAACGCCGCCAGCGAAGTCGGCGTCCATCATCGAGCAGACATTCCGGGTCGGCAACGCCGAAAGCCAACCTGTCAGCTCATCGTCTCGGATAGCGTTTCCCAGTTCACCCGAAGCTGCGTCATACGGGCAGAGGTACTCGTCCTGACCATCGGTTTCGTCAATCGGGTCCACATCCGGGCCGCGCGCACCACGACCGGAGAAGTAAAAGAGAAACGTATCATCGCTCGTCATTAAGCAACCCAGACTGTCGAGCTTCGACTTGATGCCGGCCTTCGTGGCTTCGCTATTCAGGATGCTCACCACCGAACTGTCCTGCCAGTTGTCGTACTTGAGTAGGGCTCCGCGCATCCCCTGTATGTCTGCGGCAGCGTAGTCCCGCGCCGGAAGGGATTGATATGACTCAACCCCAGCGAGTAGCGCCCAGTACCGGGCAGCAGCAGCAACCGAGAACGAGCGCGCAGCCGTGTCGTTTCCCAAGTCGCGGTCGCCGGCCAGCGCCGTCCACGACCCGGCCACGTAACTGCCGCCGGTTGCCTGCCAGGCGGCAAAGGTCACCTGGCACGAATCACCTGGCATCAGGTCGGTGACCTGTGCCGAGTCCGTGTAGACGGCAGTGCTGGTTGTCCTGTGCCACCGGCCACTGCCGCTGAGGCCACGCGGCAAGTTTGCCGGCACCAGCCTCTTCATGCTCCGACCGGAACCGGCCAGCGTTGCTGCTTCGATTGTGAATGTCACCGGAAAACTGGCCGTTGTGCTGCCGAAGTTCTTCACGGTCACAGCCGGAATGACCTCCCCGGGGCTAAGAGAGCCTGCGGGCGCGATTATCTGGGTGACCCCGACATCTAGTCGACGCACGACGACCGAGTCACGCACCATGTCGTTGCCCGGGTTCATGTCTTGGGCAAGCATGGTCGTGCAACACACCGGGAAGACACCAAAGGTGGATGGCGACCAGTCACGGAAACCGGCAAGTGCCGTTTCGCCGGGCGCCAGGCCGGACACGGAAACGCTGTCGCGATAGTCGGCGCCAACACCAAGCCGTACAAAGAAGCTCTCGGTACTTGTGCCGTAGTTCATGACGACCGCACTTGCCGGCAGTGCGCCCGAGTCGGCTTCGCCGGTCGGGCTGACTATCCGCACAACCCCGACGTCGTGAGGCAACCGGCGGACGACGAAGCCGCCGCCGGCGCTGTCGTTATCGGGATGCTGGTCGCCGGCCAGCTCGGTCCACGAGTTGACGCGGTACGAGCCCGGGTCTGCTCGCCAGGCGGCGAATGCTAACGACTCTTCTTCGCGGGCAGCGATCGTCGTGTCCAGCGTATCGACAAAACTCCCCTCCTGACCGAGGAAATCATCTATTCGGCACACGGTGCGCACGACTGCGGGCAGGTTACCGTAGTTCCTGACCCGGACGCACGGCACAACCGTACCGGCGTCCATGGTATCCACCGGAGCGATGATCGCCGTCACGCCGGCATCGGTCACCCTGACGAATGTCACTCCCGTCCGACGATCGTTGCTGGGATTCATGTCCCCGGCCAGTTTGGTCGTGCAGACAACCGTGACTGGCCCGGGCGTTTCGAAGGTCAGCGCTCGCAAGCTGATTGTATCTGACTTCCCGACTTCGAGCGTCGTAGTCTGCGTGTCTACGTAGGTGGAGGGTATCCTCACCTCCACCGGGAATGTCTCTGCCGACGAGCCGTAGTTGGCGACGACGACCGATGGCGACAGCGTGGTGCCGGAATCGACTGTGTCCGTCGGCGCGGCTATTCCCGCCGTACCGACGTCGTGCGGCAGCCGCACGACAACGAATGGCCTTGCCATACTGTCGTTACTCGACTGCATGTCCCCGGCCAGGCTCGCCCGGGCCACGGCCTGATATGACCCTTCGACTGCAGTCCAGCTCTGAAAGCTCACGACCGTGTCTACGTACGGCGGCAGCGTTATCTGCGTCGAATCCAGGGACACAGGACCCGGCGGAGAATCCATACGCACAAAGGCGAAGCTTGCCATGAAAGAGACGGTGGTGTTGCCCAAATTCCCAACCGTGGCCGTAGGCGAGATGCCGCCACCCGAATACATAGTGTCCCCAAACCCGGCTACGCCCGAGACGCCGACGTCCAGTGTCCGAACGAAGATCGTCTTGGCCAGTCGGTCGTTGTCCGGCTTCTGGTCGGTGGCCAATTCCGTGCTGCAGGACGCGGCCTGCTGGCCGATTTCCGTCGCCTCCCAAGGGATGAAGCTCAGCGTTTCGCGGTGTCCGGCCGGCAAAGTCACATTAGCTGCCTCAGCGTAGCTGGCAATCCGAAACCGCGTGTCGAACGTCTCCGTACCCATGCCAGCGTTTTCGACGACCGCGCTGGGGACTACTACGGTCCCGCTATCAACGGTATCGGCGGGCACCAATATCTCTGTGGTCATCACGTCATGTGCGGTCATGCCGTCGATTGAGAGGCTATCGACGGCCCAACCCCAGCCGGAATTCCCGCTGCCTTCATACAGGAACCCGAGATAGATGTTACGGCCGGCGTAGGCAGTTATGTCCAGATTGGGCCGTAGCCAGTTGCCACCGCTACTGCCTTCATATTGGGACAGCGTTGTCCAACTAGTACCATTGACGGATACCTGGACGCTGCCGTATGCAAGGTAGGGAAACTGAAACCAGTGGTAGAAACTCAGCCTGATGCTCTGGCCACCGACGGTATCGGGCAGGAATACACGGGCACTGACGAGCCGGGAATCTTGGTCCGGCGGATATCCCCCTAGTAGAGTGCAGACGCAGTTTTCGCCTGAAGGAGGCTGGTTCGGACCACCCAAGGGGTGGCCGATTTCCCAGTACCCGCGTTGCGTCCACCAATCGCCCCAGCCCTGTTCGAAATCCTCCGGGTTATGAAAATCAGTGAACGTGCTGCTAACCACTGCAACATCATCGAAGTACCAACCCCAGTCCGGGTTTCCGCTGCCGGTAAAGAAGAAGCCGAACCGAACGCTCTTTCCCTGGTACTGTGTGATGTCGACCTGCGGTTCGGCCCACGGACCGGACTCGCTGCAGCTGTAGCTCAGATCGTACCAAGGCCCGTTGCTGACTGATATCTGGACCTTGCCGCTGCTCAAGTACCCGAAACTGAACCAACCGAAAAACCTGAGCCGAAGTTTGCGGTCGGGGTTGTACGCGGGTATGGAGATCTCAGGACTTATGAGCCGGTCATCGATGTCCGGTGTGTGGCCGTTGAGAATCGTACCGACGCAATTCTGCCCCCCGTGCGCGCCGCCGGGCCCGGAATCGGGATGTCCCCATTGCCACACCCCGTTCTCGGGATACCAACCGCTCCAGCCCGCCTCGAAATCGCAGTAATAGACGGTATCCTGACTGAGCGTGGCGTAGGCTGCGGCCGAGCACAGGCAGAGCAGAAGCGTAGTCAGGGATACCTTCATGGTCACTGGGGAAACATCAACATCCACGAAGTGACCGCTTCTACCGAGAAGGCCAGGCCCGAGCAACTCACAGCGAATGACTGACCGCCTTGTCGTAGGCTTGTGAACCGATGCGGTCGCACCACGAAGTGAAAGCCACCCAGACCGACGTTCGTACCGCTGCCCCCCCACGCGAAGCCGAGGCCGGCGTACTCCCCGCCACCAGTAAGGCCGATGCCCGTTTCAGCATGAACCCAGTCATACTTGAGCGTCTTGCCGGCCAGCAGGTATGGGTAAAATGACCCTTGCCGAAGCTGCATCCGCAGACCGAGGTCGAGCACTGTCAAGGCGACAGGATACCGGTTGGAGCTACCGTAGTAGTCCCGCCACGCCCCGCCCCAAGTCATTGTCCAGTTGAAGTCCAGCGTTGGCGCCAACCGGTCGAATACCATCGCGCCGATGCCGGCGCCCAAGCGTAGCCCGCCGCTGTGAGGGGTGAACTCACCGCCGCCGATACCGGTCAGTCGTGTGAGGTCGGGATTGTACATGAAGTGGTAGCCCGCACCAAACCCGAGCGCGCCGACAAAGCGAACCGGGACTTCCTTGACTTGCGCTTCGGCGAAGCAGGACGCGCCAACCATGACCAGCAGCACGCCGCTCATACCATGGCTGGTGCGCCTCATCAGAGCGCCCCGCATCGCCGCGTCAGCCGGTGTATTGCCGCCATGTTGGTGGAACGCTCAATCATAGGGTAGCCAATTTCCCTGTCAAGTCGGGATGGCGGCGGGACGCGTCGTACGAGCCTGGCGTGCTGCGATGCCGGTCAGACTTTGGCGACGGCCAAGCTCGTCTTCTCGCCATGACTGGCCTACCGGGTTGCCAGTAGCCCCTCGGGTTTCAGAAACCACCAGGCCTTCGCTCGGTCCGTGGGCCGGGTTCTCCGGGCTTGTGCCGCAGCGCTGGCCTCGCGGGGGTACGTCTCGACCGTGACAGTCGTCCCGGCCTTGCCAGCACTGCGCTTGATCGTGGTCCGGCTGCCGTCCGGCAGTTTCATCTCCTTCATCCCGCCGTTTTCGTCGTAGGCGTACTCCGCCTGTCCTGAACCGGCAATCTTGACGGACGACAACCGCCCATCAGTATAGCCGTAGTCGGCAACGCACCCGAGCAGGTCCTGGCTCCTGACCGGGCCGAACTCGCCGAATTCGTACTCGGCCCGACTGGTCCCGGCGCCAACCATCAGCCGCTTCAACTGGTTGCCGTCATACTCGTATGCGACCGAATTACCGTTTGAGGCCTTGAGCCCGGCAATCCTGCCCTCCGGGTCATAGCTGCACTCGACTTGGGCGCGCGGGGTCACGATTCTGGCCGGCTTCGTGCCGTCCGTGGTATAGGCGACATCGATTGCCGCAAGTCCCGGCCCTGTGACTTTCGTCGGGTTGCCGTGCTCGTTGCACTCGACCAGAACCGGCTGGGGCAACGCACCCTGGCCGTCGCTCGGCACTGCCAGTTCATAGCGCCTCAGATTGCCCCCGGCATCGTACGTGCTCCGCTCAGTGTGGCGATCGTACTTCGCAACCACTTCGCGCCCGGCCTCATCCACCTCGTAACTGGCCCAGGTCCTGCCATCCACGTCCACGCGCGTCAGATAGCCTGAATTGCCGTAGTCATAGCGGAAGCTATTCCCACACGGGCTCTTCACTGACCATTCCGAACCCGCGCCGTCGCGCTGACCTTCGACCTGCCAGCCGTCTTTGCCCGCCATCTTGACCGTTGCCAGTTTGCCCGCTGGGTCGTAGGCGTATTCGGTCGCGCTGCCGTCACCGGCTATGCCCTTGGTGACCTTGCGCTGCTCGTTGAGCTGATAGACCACGCCATCCACCTCGAGTGCCGGCGCCTTCTCCCACAGTGCCTGGCCGCTGCTTGTCAAAGGCAGCACGGTTGCCTGGAGTAGCGTGCCCTCCTGCTCAATTGTGAATACCGGACCCGTCTCCTTCCGCGCCAGTTCGGTGGTCACGTCTTCTTGAAGCTCGCCCGTTTCCTTCCCGCCCGACGTGAAGCTCGGGGTGACCTGCAGGTCAACGCCGCCGAAAAGCTTGAGCGTCCAGATTTGGGTCTCTATCATGGAATCATCACCCCGCGCGTAGCGTCTCTCGGACGTACGCTCGTGCGGAATATTCAGCGCCGTCACGCGGTCGACGGTGGGCACTTGCTGGTTGGCGTACGACCGAACCCAATCCAGGTCCACCGGGACGCCCTTCTCCTTCATCCACTTGGCGAGGGCAACCGCCTTTGCCAGTTCCCTCACGCGCTCAAGCTCGGGCGCCTCCCGGGCCAGTTCATCGTAGTGCTCGGTGAAAAGCCGCGCGAATTCGTTGGCCTGCGGGTCATCGGCGTCAACGTCATGAAATCCCTGCGGGTTCGACGGGTCAGGCACGATCTTCTTGGCCTTCACGCCCATCTTTGCCACGTCGAAGTATATGGCGTTGCCCGTCTGCCTCAGCTTCATCTCCTCGGAGACAATCCAGAACCGGGCCCAGGTTTCCTCGCGGCCGCTCGCGGCCTTCTCGAACGCAAGGTCGGCCATACTCTTCACCCCGGGCACGTTACTGCGGCGCATCACGACCCTGCCGCCTTCCTCAACGTGGACGCCGAACGAGTACTCCTTCAACAGCCAATCGGCTTCGTACATCGCCTTGCCGAAGGATGTGCTGCTCAGACCCTCGGGAATGTAAACAGCCTTCAGCCAGTCGCCACGCGGGTTCGTGGGGTCGGCCGGGTCGAGGGTGAACTGCGGGTCCATGGGCGGGTCGGAATAGGCAAGCGCCAACGCAACTGCCAGGTCCGCCGGTTTCAAGCTTGGCCCGGCAATCCGCCTGTCGCCCAGCAACACGAACTTCTTTGACGCGGAGTCATATACGGCGCCGGTCACCCGCCCGAGGTCGCCGGCGAACTCGCCCTTCGCCGCCAGCTCGATACCGCCGAGTTGTGATTCGATCGGCCCCATCGGACTCGACAGGAAGCGATTGCTGCCGAGGGGTCCCGCAAACCCTCCTCCTCTTCCGCCGCCTCCTCCGTGGTCGTCCGGCCAATCCGGTCCCTTGAACAACCTCCTTGTATCGTCGAGTTTGTCGCGACTAGGCGCCAGCGGGTCCGCCCGGAACTCAAGGTTACGCGGAGCCTTCTTCGCATCTTCGGGAGATCGATAGCCGACGTACAGGTAAACCAGCGGCGCCTGCGAACCCCGATTCATGAGGTCTTCCTCGGAGTAAGGGGTCACGGTCACGCGCTTCAGCGGGTCATCTGGATTCCATGTTGCGCTCACCGGCACGACGGCGAACGACTGACGCCCCTCTTGTGAGAGTCTTTGCGCAACGTCGTTCGCATAATCCTGCAATGCGGTATGCAGATTAGCTTTGGGGTCGTTCCGAAACTGAGCGACCCCCCTAAGCGCATCCATAAACAACCCCACAACGCCAAGCACAGCAGCCGCGCGACTCGTCCCGACACCGTTTTCGGGTAAGTCGGGTTGCTCGTGCATGAAGCCCAAAGGCTGCTCTCCGTATTCCTCCGCATCCTCCGGACGCGCGAATTCGTAGCTAATAGGAATGTTCTCTCCAGGGTATGATGGGAACGGGATGACAGTGCTGGGCGTCAACGAAACGTGAGGATTCGGAAGATCCCAGACATGGAATGGTGCTTGCCCGAGGTCTTCTTCTACCCGCCCTCTGCCATGCGTTTGGTTGCAGCGGGGTTGGTTGAAAAGGACTGTCGCGTTGCAGCTGTGGGCGTACCGGTTCTGGCTGTCAAACCGTTCGAGGAAACCGGCGGCCGGATCCGGCGAGTTGAATCGTGCCGTGGCCGGGTCGTACAGACGCCCGCCCATGGCGTACGTGCCCAACTCGGGCAGCAGTCGGTTCCCGGCAGTACGGAAGCTGCAGCCGAGGTCGCCCCGCAGGTTTATCGGCTGGGCAAA
The DNA here is from genome assembly GCA_026397595.1 of Caldifarciminota bacterium. GTDB lineage: Bacteria > Hydrothermota > Tepidihabitantia > Tepidihabitantales > Tepidihabitantaceae > UBA2258. The sequence continues at coordinate 7,161 of JAPLUO010000440.1, read as the reverse complement.
GGGAGTGTAGTCAACGCTACCCAGGATTGAGCCGTTCCGGTCGGTGGCCATCCGGACCGAGTTGAACCCGTCTTCCAGGAAGAAGCGGGGCTGACCCGTGGCATCGATCTTGCCGAGCAACCCGTCGCCGTAGACGTACCCGGCGGTCAGCGCGCCCGCCTTGTCGAATTCTGCCAGCGGCATGCCGCTCGGTGCAATCGGGTCGGGAACGATGAAAGTCTGGTCGTTGCCAACCTGGTGCCGGACAAGGTTACCATCACCGTCCCAATCATACGCGGCCTCGAACCCCGGGCCTTTGGCACCGGCGAGCAGGCCACGGCCGTCATATGAGAACTGGAACCGGTCCTGACCGCGGGTTTCAGACGCAAGATTGCCGGTTCCGCCCCAAGTGTAGTTCGTGCCGCCCGCCTGTGCCAGCCGGCCGTAATCGTCCAGCTTGTAGTCATGCCATCCGGTCGCATCCTGCATCCGCGTCCGGTTGCCCATCGCGTCGTACTCGAACTGCTGGAATAATCCATCCGGCATGGTCAGCCGGCTCAAATACCCGCGTGCGTCCCAATCGAAGGTTGTCGTTGCCGACCCCATCGGGGTCAACTCATGGGCAGCGGTGACGTTACCGGCCGGATTATGTTCATACCTGTACTCGGCAATCGGCCCGGCAGTGCCGTCGTGCCGGATTGACTGCAGCCATCCTTCGGGTGTGTAGCTGAACGTCGACTTGATGCCATTGGGCAACTGGCGCACAACCTGCCCCTGGTCCGGCGATTGCGAGTAGGTGATCGTCCCGGCGGCGGTCTGGATTGCGCTCAAATGGCTCGCAGCATCGTACTGGTAGCCGACGTCGTAGATGCACCACTGCCGCAGCAACTCCGGCGACTCGGTGCGCAGTTGCGCGGCCATCTGCTGGTACGCCTGCTCCTGTTGCTGTCGGTTGCCGTCCGACGCCTTCATCAACTCGTTCAGCCACTGCTGGTAGTGCGCTTCCTGCTTCATCAGGTCGGGGTTGTATATCCAGACGTGCGTCAGGTTGCCTTGGTCGTCGTAGTCGTGCAGCGTGAATCGCCACGGGCTGTGCCGGCTGGCCACAGCCACCGGCCGGTCAAACGCATCGTAGTAGTACTGGGTCAGGCCGGTCGCGTCCGACATCCACGCCCGGTTGCCGTTCGCGTCGTATCCGTAGCTGACCTTGCCCGACGGATAGGCAATCTCCACCAACTGGCCGCGGCTGTCGTACTTGTAGCTCGTCTTGCCGCCGTCCGGCGCGGTCTGGGCGACAAGCCGGCCGTCCTTGTCGTACTGGTGCTGCTCGGAAATCACTTTCCGGTTCACGTCGGTGCAGCCCGGGATGAACGCGATCATCGTCACCAGGCTGACCAGTACTCTCAGAGTCTTTGCTGCGGCGAACTTCATCATCCTCCACCTCCACTGCCGATTTGCGGCCGTCTGCCGGCCCTCATGCCCTCACCGCCTCACTGCACATCGCCCGCTCCCCCGATGCCGCTGCTGCTGTACGACACCGAGCTGGATTCGTCGATCGGGTCCCAGCCGGCCCGAAATCCCATGCTCATCGCGAGCTTACGCGCGACGTGGAAGACTTCATAACTATCGCCGCGCGTCAGAAAGTAAACGTGGTAGCGCTTGGGGTCAAGACTGCGCAGCCGCCTGCGGAAATCGGCGTCGGGTCGCTTCAGTTCGATCTCGTTCTCGCCCAGCGAATCGAGATACGGGGTGAAACTGTGGGATATTACCTGGTAGAGGCTGCCGTCTATCATCCGCAACCCGACGGACGGTTCGTACCGACCGTACCGGTTCCCAATGACCAGCCCCCGCATCCGTTCTACCCTCGCGTCCCAATCAAGACCTTCCTTCACCGCCTGGTCCCACGTCCGGTTCACCTGTGCGAGCATCGTATCGTATCCGGGAAATATCACCGTGTTACCGCGGCACTCGAGTGTCACACCCTCTGTGTCGGCCTGGGCCGCCAGCGGGGTTATCAGCCAGCCTGTGGCCCCGGCCGAGGACAGAACAACGAACACGACCACGAAGAAGAGCGCGCCCAGCACGTTGGTTACGATGTCCATCAGCGAGTCGAGGTTGAAAAACGCCCCGGGGTCCTTGGTTGTACGTGCGCGGCGCATCAGATTCTATCTCTCGTCTTCGGCCAGTTGCCAGTCCGAAGGGATAAGTTCGCTGCCGTAGTCGACCCACTGCGCCTTCACCGAATCGGACTTCTCGTAGAGCCGGTCGACCGCCGCCTGCGCTTCCGGCGTGGCGAAGGCCTGCCGCAGCGCGTCCCGGTCCTGGCTGCTCATAGCCCCAACGAACTGCATCTGGTGTTCGCCGAAACCAAGCCTTGCCCGGAGGCTGCGGGGCAGCGCCTCCCACGTCCGGTTGGCAAGCGTCTCCTGGACGACGACGGTACGCGTGCATTTCGCCTCGTCCCGCTTCACGACAATCGCCCGCAGCCTCCAGAACGTCGTGAGCCCCTCGGGCCGGACGATGAAAAGCACGTACTCGGAGTCCGTCGCCAGGCTGTTCAAGAAGTCCGTGAAAGGCGTGCCTGACCACTCAGCCTCGCCGATGACGTTCTCCTCCGGTTCCCGGGCAAACGCGTATCGTCGGTCCATGCTGACCGCGCTGTCGCCGCGACACTCCAGGAATATCGGTGCCTTGTTGTGCGACCCGGTGCTGCGCTCGACCTTTATCCTTATGCGCTGCTTAGCGCTCTGCAGCGAGGCCGGGGCGATTCCCAGCGCGATGAGAATAATGGCGCCAATCATGCACACAAGCACGCTCAGGAACGGAAAGAGCGAGATGCTGGGTGAAACGAGCCTTCGTGCTGCCCGCATCGTCCTAGCGGCCGACTGTCGGCGGCCCGGCGGTAAAATGGACCGCCACGTCCACCGGCTTTTCGCTGAACCGCCGCAAAGCCGGTTCCAGTTCAGCCAGCGCCCGGCGCACGTCGGCCAGGGCTGCGGCAATGCCTTCGCTGCCCGCGGCCTTGAGCAGGCCCTGCTCCAGTTCTACTCTCAACCTGGCCAGTTCGTCCAGCCGCGCGCCGGTCCCGGCCAAGGCAGCCACGTACTGCTGTGCCGCCTCGTGCTGTTTGACCGCCACCTCGGCAATGGCTTGTCGCTCGCCGGCCAGCACCTGGCCGAGCGCGGTCTGTCCGGCCTCCAGCGCTACCTTCAACTGCGGCGCCACGCCCTCCAGCACCTGGCGCAGGCCCGCTGCCTCAGCGCCAATCTGCTGCCACGCCTCAAGCTGCCGCGCGCTCTGCTCCGAGTGCGCCCGCTCCGTGCCCCGTGCAACTGCCGACCATTCCGCGCCGAACCGCTGCCACGCCTCGGCCAGCCGGTCCGACAGCGCGTTGACCAGCGCCTGCTCCCTTGCCTTCTGTGCATCGCTATCCTGGACCAAACCTTTCAAGGCATCGCGGATTGCCTCGGCCATGCCGGTGTCCGCGGCCGGCTTCGGTCCCGCCACCGGCAACCGACGGAGCACCCGCATCTCGATGTAATCCTCGAACGCCTGGAGTTGGGCCTGCTCCCGCTTCTCAATCCACGAGATGAGCACCATCACAACCACGCTCAGGAGCAGTGCTACCAGGGTCGAATCGAACGCAACTGCCAGCCCGTCGGTTACACCCACCAGCGCGGACTTGATCTGGTCGATCTCCTGCGCCCCGACCAGGAACTTGGCGAAACCACCGACCGCGTCGCCGACTCCGACCACCGTACCGATGAACCCGAGAATCGGTATCGCCCACAAGAACACGCGCGCCAGGGAGTAGCTCGCCTGCATCGAGGCCATGTCCGCGTCAGTCTCATCGTGGAGCATATCGCTCACCTCTTTGAGGTTGCCCGAGGCGCGGAAGTGCTCGAGCACCCGCTGGAGGCGAGGTCCGAGAATAGCGTCTCCCGAGGCCTTTGCCCACTTCCTGATGCCGACGATCGCCTCCTGTACGTCGTTGTCGGTGTCGAGCATCGCGTCCGTGGGCAGGTAGGCTTCGGATGCGAGGTAACGCTCCCGGCGCTTCACGTAGCGCCGTTTCTCAAAGAAGAGCGAAACGCACCAGCCCGCCAGGTACACCGCCGCATATGGCGTCCAGCCCCGGTGTATGAATTTGTCGGTGAATGCCAGCTTGCCGCCGCCCAGCGCGGCCACGCCGTGGAGCACAAGATAGAACGCGACGCCGAACACCGTCGCCCAGACAATGTGCTGCGGCCCGCCGCCGAAGCCGCCTTTGTCCGGTTGACCGCGCTTGCCCAGACCCAGAATGTCACGCAATCCCACGACCTACTCCTTCCATTGTCAGACCATCTCCTCCGCATGGCCGGGCCGGACGCGAACGCTGTTCGCGCCATCTACGCTGTGTACTGCCTGTCGCCCGGTCCATAGTCTCCACAATTATATCCCGCCGTGCGATTTGTCAAGCGCACGCCGGGCCCGCCGCAACAGGAATTTCCGAGTGACGATTGGCGATTGACGATCTGCGGGCAGCGGGTTAGTCCCGGTCGTCGGAGTCGGGGTCGTCGATTGACCCGCCGTGGAGGTCTATCCACTTCTGGCCTTCGTCGAGGAGCTGCTGGAACTCGTCCGCGCTGAGGCCGTGCTCTGAACACAGTAGCGGCAGCCGTTCGATGAGTCCGTGCATATCCGCGCTGGCGACGAGTTCGGCCGCCGTGTGCCGGAGCCGTTCGATGTCTTCGTGCATCTGGCAGAAGCGATAGGCTTCGACGTACCGGCCGATGGCCCCTTCGTGGTCTCCGGACTTGGCCGTGGCCGCGGCGAAGACGCGCAGGGCGGTCGCGACAACCGCGGGCGAGGCGTACTGACGTTCGAGGTCCAGCGACTGGTGCAGGTATCTGAGCGCGGACGGCCAGTCTCCCAGCGCCGAGTAGGTGAGAGCAAGCTTGCGGAGCGCCCGGGCCTGGATAGCCGGGGAGCCCGCGCCGCCCGCGACCAGCAGCATCCGGCGATACGCAATCCGGGCTTTGTCCATCTGCGCTTTCTCGTAGGCGCGGTCTCCGTCCAGTTCAAAGCCATGTGCCGGCTGTCTTCCCGCGTGCTCGTCGCGGCTCTCGGATCCCCGGCGGAGTTCTTCTATCGCCAGTTGGAATCCGAGTTCCGGGCCGAGGAGCAGACGGGGAAGCAGGGTCCGGTCTTCGTTTGCTTCGGCGAGTTCGAGCGCGCGCTGTTGTAGTTCGGCCGCTTCTTTCCGATGCTTGGCGTGTTCCTGGATTCGCGCCAGCCCCATCGTCGCAAAGGCGATGCACTCGTCCGAGGGGACGCTATGGCCGAGTTGCAAAGCCTGCTGGAACAGGTGTTCGGCCACGTCGCATTCACCGAGATAGCATCGGGTGACGCCGAGGTTATAGAGGGCGCGGGATTCGGCCGTGGAGTCGGCTTGCTCGCGGGCCGTCTCCAGCGTACTTTCGAAAAGCTCCAGCGCCGGCTCCGGCATCGCCTGGCGGATGAAGCACGCGCCTTGCAGTTCGCACAGGGCATGAGCTTCTCCCGGGGACGCGTCGGCCAGACCTTTGGCGAATTCCTCGCGCGCGACTTCCCACATGGTGTCGAGCATCGTCTCGGACCCGGACATGTAGGCCCCGCGCACATGAGCGTTGAACGCGTCGTGCGGTGCCAGGTCCACCGCGGGCTGCGGCGGAGACCAGTGCCCGTGCTTCGGGTGATGGTGCTTCTTGCTGTCGGCCATCCCTTCAGTCTCCGCCGCCAGAGCCGCTCGTCAAGTGTCGCCGCGGGCACGTCGCCGCGGGCACGACGGCTCACGGCACACCGCTTGCGGCCGGCAGGCGGCGGCTGACAGCCGGAGGTGCGCCTTATGTCGCGGGCCGCAGAATCCCGCCGACGTTGGCCAGCAGTACCGTGATGATGTCACGCATTGTTTCCATCGGCAGGTCGCCGACCATCCGGAAGGGCTCAAGGTCAACTTTGAGTACGGGCTGGACCATGGCGAGCTTCACGAGCGTGTCGTTGCGAAGATTGCCGGTGCCGGCCGCGAGCTCGTGGTCAAATCGCTCCCTGACCCGCTTCCTCGTGGACAGCGGAGCGATGAGGACCGTTCGCAGGTTCGGGTCGTCGCAGTCGGTCTGACATTGCAAGACAAGGACGGAGCGGTATTCATGCGGCGTTTTTCGCGCGCCGGGCAGCCGGTCCTCGGGGAAGACAATCAGGTCGTCCCGCATGGCGTAGATGCCGCCCCAGCGAATCGCACCGGGGCGGACGATACCGGCCTTGCCGAATGCGTGCCGGATGCTCATCGGTCGCCTCGCAGGACGGCCGCGTTGGCACGTTTGCGCAGGCGGCCGAATGCGTGGAAGACCCGTCCCTGCTCCCGCACGCGGTCTGCAGCCGGACCGATGTCAGTGAAGGTCAGCCGGGCCGCGCGCCCCTGATAGGCTTGCAGCACGCCACGGCCGGATTGCTCCGGATAGGCTCGCTGAGCGTAAGGCGCGGTGCGGTAGAACACGGCCTCGTAGGGTATCGCTTTACCCTCAGCGGTGCCGCGCCATGGCACGTCACCGTGCGAGTAGTCGCTGATTTGGGCCGCGTTCATGTCCGCCAGCCGGCAGAGCACGTCGTCGATGAGCGTCTTTTCCTGTCCCGTAATGACCGAGAGGTCTGGCTCGCGCAGCGGGAGATACTTCCTTTGCGGATAGCGGAAGTACTTCCCCTCGGCCCGGGTCAACTCGCCCCGCTGCTCCATGTCCCTCACGATCTTCACGAACTCAACCGGCGTGGGACCGTACTTGTTCCGGATGTAGGTCGCGCCGATGAGCTGCTCTTCGTACTTCTCGTAGTAGTCGAAATCAATGAAGTAGAGCAGCTTGTAGATTGCGGTCTCGCCGATGTTGGGCCGGGAGCCGACGCGGCTGAGAACAGCGAGGAGCACTTCCTTGAACTTGGCGAGGTTCTTCTGCGGGACGTTGATGCGCAGACGCGGCTCCGGGGTCGTGGGCTTGGCGTCGCGGGCGACGAATACCTCGGGCTCAGTCTCGGTCCCCAGCAGGACTCCGGGCGCAACGTTCAACTCCCGGCTCAGCTTCACCAGTTCCTCGGTTGTTACCCGGCGCGCGCTGCTCTCAAGCTGCGACAGGGCCGACCGGGAAAGCCCGACTTTTCGAGCCAGTTCCTCCT
>JAPLUO010000021.1 GCA_026397595.1 Caldifarciminota bacterium | reverse complement strand
CGCCCGATCAGGTTGACTTCATGGACGTGTCACCCAAGCAGATTTTCGCGCCTTCGACGGTGATGGTCCCATTTCTCGAGCACGACGACGCTGACCGGGCCTTGATGGGCGCCAACATGCAGCGCCAGGGCGTGCCGCTGCTGCTGCCGGAGAAGCCACTGGTGGCGACCGGAGTCGAGGGCAAATTCGCGGCCGAGTCGGGCGCAATTCTGCTGGCTCCGGACGACGGAGTGGTGGTCCGGGTGGACGCGCGCACGGTCGTCTTGCGCAGCGACCGCGGGCTGACCGAGTTCAAGCTCCGCAAGTACAAGAAGTCGAACCAGTATACCTGCCTGTCCCAGCGTCCGGTCGCGCGGGCCGGGGACCGCGTCAAAAAGGGCGATTTGCTGGCGGACGGACCGGCCACCCAGGACGGCCAGCTCGCGCTGGGCCGGAACGTGCTCGTTGCGTTCGTGCCGTGGCGCGGCTACAACTACGAGGACGCGATCATCGTTTCTGAGGATCTGATTAAGGAAGACGGCTTCACCTCGATCCAGATCCTGGAATTCGAAATCCAGGCCCGCGAAACCAAGCTGGGGTCGGAGGAGATCACCCGTGACATCCCGGGCGCGACCGAGGACGAGCTGCGCAACCTGGACGAGTTCGGGGTGATTCGGCTCGGGGCCGAGGTTGGACCCGGCGACATCCTGGTCGGCCGGATCACGCCCAAGGGCGAGACCGAGTTTACGCCCGAGGAGCGGCTCCTGCGCGCGATCTTCGGTGAGAAGGCGGCCAACGTCCGGGACACGTCAATGCGCGTGGAACCGGGCGTGTTTGGCGTCGTGATCGAGCAGCGTATCCTCTCCCGCAAACTCGGGGACCCGATGAACCGGCGGCTCGAAAAGGAGCGTGTGGCCGAGGCCGGTCACCGGCACGACCTCAAGAAGGAGTTCCTGCAGGAACGCCGCGATGAGAAGCTGCGGGCGGTGCTCCGGGGACAGAAGGCGGCGGCCAACGCCAAAGACAGCCGGGGTCAGATTCTGCACAAGGCTGGCCAGCCGATGACCGACGAGTTCCTTCGCTCCGAGGGGTTCACGGACGTTCATAACCTGGAGCAGCTCGTCTCGAGCCCGAAGCTCCAGATGGAGATCCGGTCGGCGATGAAAGCCTACGATGACGCGCTGACCGAAGCCGAAAAGGAACGGAAGCAGGAGATCGACCGCGTGTCGCGGGGAGACGAACTGCCGCACGGCGTGCTGAAGTGGATCACGATTTTCATCGCCCAGAAGCGAAAGCTAGCGGTAGGTGACAAGATGGCCGGCCGCCACGGCAACAAGGGCGTGGTTTCGAAGATACTGCCGGTCGAAGACATGCCCTACATCTCGGTCGAGGCCGAGAGCAAGGACTCAAGCGAGACGATCCGCGGCATGCGCGGCATGCCGGTTGACATGATACTGAACCCGCTGGGCGTACCCTCCCGCATGAACCTCGGGCAGGTCCTCGAGACCCATCTTGGCTGGGCGGCAAAGGTGCTTGGTTACCAGGCGTTCTGCCCGGTGTTCGAGAGCGCGACGCCGGATGAGATCAAGGCGGAACTGCGGAAGGCCGGGCTGCCCGAGGACGGCAAGATCGTGATGTACGACGGCCGGACCGGGAACCGGTTCGACGGCACAATTACCGTCGGCATGATGTACATGGTCAAGCTCATCCACATGGTCGACGACAAGATTCACGCCCGCTCGACCGGCCGCTACTCGCTGATTACCCAGCAGCCGCTGGGCGGCAAGGCGCAGTTCGGCGGCCAGCGGTTCGGTGAGATGGAGGTCTGGGCACTTGAGGCCTACGGCGCCGCCCACGCTCTCCAGGAGATGTTGACTATCAAGTCCGACGACGTCGAGGGACGGAGCGCGCTGTACGAGTCGCTGATTCGCGGCAAGAACCCGCCCCGGCCCCGGACGCCCGCTTCATTCGCGGTGCTGGTTAAGGAGCTGCAGGGACTCGGGCTGGAACTCATCCCCGAGCGGGGAAAGGAGACCGCATGATGTCCGACCGGGATTTCTTCGACTTCGACTCGCTGCGGCTGCGGATTGCCTCGCCGGAGACGATCCGGAGCTGGTCGAGCGGCGAGGTCATCAAGCCCGAGACTATCAACTACCGGACACAGAAGCCGGAACGTGACGGGCTGTTCTGCGAGCGGATATTCGGACCGGTCAAGGACTACGAGTGCAACTGCGGCAAATACAAGAAGATTCGGTACAAGGGCATCGTCTGCGACCGCTGCGGAGTCGAGGTCACGACCTCGGCGGTGCGCCGGCAGCGGATGGGGCACGTCGAGCTGGTCGTGCCCGTGGCACACACGCTCTTCTACCAGGTTCCGCCTTCGAAGATCGGCCTGATGCTCGCGCTCTCCATCAACCAGGTCGAGACGGTCCTGAACTACGAGGCCTACGTTGTCATCGAGCCCGGCAACTCGCCCTACAAGAAGATGGACCTCATCACCGAGGAAGAGCTGAAGAAGATCGGCGACAAGTCCGAGGGGTTCGAGGCGGCCGGCGGCGCGCCGGCGCTGAAGACCCTCTTGTCGCGGATCGAACTCGACGACCTGGCCGCGGAACTGCGCGCGAGAATCAAGCACGAGACCTCGCGCCGGTTCAACCTGCTCCGGCGGCTGCGCGTGGTCGAGGCGTTCCGTTCATCGGGCGCGCGTCCGGAGTGGATGATTCTCGACGTGCTGCCGGTGATCCCGCCGGACCTGCGGCCGCTGGTGCCGCTCGAGGGCGGC
>JAPLUO010000074.1 GCA_026397595.1 Caldifarciminota bacterium | reverse complement strand
AACGACGTTGGCCGTGCCCGAGGGCGGGGCCGAGGCAAAGCTGACCCACCCGGCAAGCAGGTCCAAGCAGTACCCGGCGACAGGCACTCGTGTACCGCCCACGCGGACGCTATCCAGAGACTGCAGGGGCCGGCGGTGCAGTTGAACAGCTTCCGTTGCCCGTCGCCGTCGTACGATTCCGTTACCGCGGACAGATGGCCGTTGGTCAGGTCGCCCCACACTACGGTTTCGCAGACGAGGTCATTACGGTTCGGCGGTATCCATGACCACGTCGGCGACGCATCAAGAACCCCTGCTTGGTTCTCGAATACAACAACGGGTTCCCACCATCCGCCGGCTACCAGGTCCGGGTAATCATCGTCGTTCACGTCGGCCCAGGCAACGCAGGAGGAGTACTGGTTCGTCCGCAGCATGGCGAACGATGCAATAGTATCGAGCGTGCCGCCATTGTTGTGGTATACCTTGATGCTGTTCGAGTCGCCCAGTTGGCCATTGGAGGCCGCGGCAAGGTCGGGAAAAGCATCGTTGTCGTAGTCGGCAAAAGCAAGACCCAAGACCCAGCCGACGCCGTCGCGTGCGACCCAGCTTGGGGTCGGTTCGAGCGTGCCCGAGTCATTCCGGTACATCGAAATCCTGCCGCGCTGTCCCACGAACAAGTCAAGGTCGCCGTCGTTATCGATATCGCAGAAGCGAACGGCATCGGACGGGGTGCCGTCGTGCGCGGTCCAGAACGGCAGGGTGTCGAAGGTACCGCTGTTGTTGTGGTAGATGCGCACCGAGTCGACCTCGCCCGAGTAGGCGTCGCCGGCGCTGATGGCAAGGTCGAGGTCCCCATCGTTGTCCACGTCGCCGAGGCAGCAGTCGAACGACGAATGACGGTCGCCAGCCTTCCACCATGGCGTAGCCCCGAGCGTGCCGCCGTCACTGCGGTAGATCCGGGCGGTCAGTTCCCCAGTGTCGCTCTTGCCGAGGTAAGCGACTGCGAGGTCCATGTCACCGTCGTTGTCCACGTCGCCGGCATAGCAGTGGCCGAAGTAGCCGTTGTCCGAGGAGCGCCAGGAGGCGACGGTTTCCAGCGCGCCGTGGTCGTTCATGTACACGCCGTTGTGGTCCATTCTCATGTCGTTGCCGTTCGAAGTGAGAAAGTCAATCCAGCCGTCACCGTCGATGTCCGCAAACGCGCCACCGGTTGAGTAGTCGTTGTCGGTGGAGGTCCATGACAACGTGGTGGGCAGGGGGATAACTGCGACGGCGGGCAGAGGGATGAGTACGGCCAGTAATGATAGGACCGGAATTGACACGCGAGATGACGTCTTCATAGCAGGGCCAGTCTAGCCCAAAGCCCCCGCGGGGTCAAGCAGGCAGGGGCTTCCTCTTCACCATCTTGACAGACCGGTCCGGCTGTGGGATGATTTGATGTGTCCGATTGTCTCTCTACCTTGAGGAAGTGATGCTATGAAACGATTGCTGACAGTGGTTTCGAGGTTCTTCACCCATAGTTTCCTATGGCTTGGCATCGGCTCGGTTCTCTGGCTGCTCATGCGGTCAGGGACCAAACCGAGCCGGCTCCGCTATCCCTGCCAGCAGGCCGCGGCCGGGACCGGCTCCCTGTGGCTGAGTGCCTTTGTCTTCCCCGGCATCCTGCGCGGGCTGCGGGCCGTGGGCCTGCAACTGCCGGAAGCCCGTCTGAGCCGGCCGGCCCGGAACCTGCTCGTCGTCGCCGGACTCGTGGTTGCGGTCCTGTTCCTCGCCGGCCGTTACTTCCACCCACGCCCGACCCCGCCGCCACCGGTTCAGGCGAGCCTGCCGGTCTGGGCATCCGCGCTGCCGACCCAGTCTCACATCTTCGTCGTGGACAGCGTCCCGGTTCCAGACAGCAATGCCCTCTATCACGAAGGCCTGGATTCGCTCCTGTCGCTGCTGGCCCAGAACGGTACGTATCTCTATCGCTCCAGCAAGAGCCTGCCGTGGTGCGACACCGCGGGCCTCATTGGCAAGAATGACGTAGTGCTCATCAAGGTAAACGCCGAATGGCCCGAGCGGGGCATGCCCAGCACCGACCTGCTCAAGGGTCTCATCGCCCGGATTGTCGCCCATCCGGACACCTTCACCGGCGAGGTCGAGCTGGTCGAGAACGGCCAGTGGCGCCAGTCCTGGGCGTACCCGCTGAACAACGCCGAGCGGCACTCCCAGACTATGCAGGAGGTAGTGGACACCTTCGCCGGCCGTGGCTATCACGTGGGTGCCTACAACTGGACCGCGATCGGCTACGACACCCACAACCGCTGGGTGAGCGAGTTCGACCAAGGCGATACCGTGTCCGGCTACGTCCGTGAGGACTCGACGCCCGGCATGACCTACGCCAAGTTCGTGACGTCCTTCGGCACCAGTATCTCGACCCGGCTCGGGGTCTGGAACGGCTCGGCCTACGAGCCGGAGCGCCTCAAGTTCATCAACATGCCGGTGCTCAAGTCCCACTCCTTCGCGGGCGTGTCCGCGTCGGTCAAGCACTATATCGGCTTCCTTTCCTACGCGGCCATCGGCGCCAACACGATGCACACCCAGGCGATGACGCAAGGGCTGCTCGGAGTTGACTTCGGCAAGGCCCGGTTCCCTGACCTGAACATCATTGACGCCACCTGGGTAAGCGCGGAAATCACGACCGGCCCGAACGCGCCCTACAACATGTGCACCCGACTGAACACGCTGGTTGCCTCCAAGGACCCGGTTGCGGCCGACTACTACGCCGGGAGATACGTACTCAGGCCCGCGAGCTGGTGGAACCAGCATCCCTCGCTGCACAACTACGGCCGCATGGACCCGGACAACCTCAACACAGAGAACCCGGGCAGCGGCCACTCCTATTCAGACTCTACGCCCTGCAACGGCTATCCGTACAACGCCTTCCACCAGATGCTCGTCTCCAGCCGCGACCAGATGCTGCGCTACGGCCGCCAGGTGACTATGGACACGAGCGAGATGACGGTTCACCTCTTCCGCTTTCCCAGCGCCGCGCTGCAGGAGCCGCACACAGCCGTCCCGGCAATCGGGAGGCTGAAGGTAATGCCCAACCCGGCAACGGGCAGAATTACGGTGAGCTACGAGTTGGCAACGTCCGGCCCGGCCCGCCTGCTCGTGTACTCAGAGGATGGTCGGATGGTCGCCGCACTTTCGCAGGGCGTGCTTTCGGCCGGCGAGCACACGGTGAGTCTTGACCGTGCCCTCTCACCGGGTACGTATCTGCTGACTCTGGAAACCGCGACCGGCCGGGAGTCGCAGAAGATAGTCGTGCCCGCCCGCTAGACCAGAGCGGCAAGCTTCAAGCCACAAGCCTCAAGCAGCAGGCAGGGGAGAGCGCTGATTCGGGAGCAGTCCGCCCCCACAAGGGGCGGCCTCGATCATTCCGACTACTTCGTGATGTTGTAGATAGTGAGGTTGGTCTTGCCGGCCTCGCCCGGTTCGACCGTGATTACGACGGTCCGTTTACCGTCCGGGCTGGTGAAACCGGAGGCGCTGCCGCTCGCAGAGGCCGAGACCGGGTAGTCCTTCCACTTGGCGAGTTGGGCCCGGTAGTATTGAGTGACCGGCGGTATCGGGTCGTTGGTGGTGAAGCTGTACACGGTGGCGGGCTCTCCGTCGTAGGTTCCGTCTCCTGCGGAGACTGTCTGGGCATAGGGGTAACGCAGGGTCTTGGGCAGTCCGGACAGGTCAGCGGACATGTTCCCGGTCTGTCCGCGGCCACCCGGTCCGCCGCAGCCGGTCAAGAACAGCAGCACGGCCGCCATCAGTAGACCTGCGAGAATCGGACAGAGTCTATGCATCGAATACCTCCGCGGGGGCTCAAACGCAAGCCTCCCGTCTTCAGCCATCACGGCAATAGTAGCGCGCGGGCCCGGAGAGTCAACAGGGCCGGTTTTCCGGCGCAAGGCCTCGGCCGCCGGTAGGGGAAATGGTAAAGGGGAAATGGCAAAGTGGAGGAGACGAAGTCAGAAGTCAGGAGTTGGAGAGCAGAAGGCAGAAGTCCGGAGTCCGCCAACCACCTACTGCTGACCGCTATCTGCTAACTCCTCACTGCTAACTCCTAACTCTTCGCGCGCCCTGCGTGTAGGCTTGACTTGCCTGTCTGTTTCACTATGATACCCACCAACCTTAAGACAAGATTCCAGGAGGATTCCTTGAAAGAGTACAGCGCGGAACGCATCCGCAATCTCGGCTTCTTCGGTCATGCCAGCTCGGGCAAAACCTCGCTTTGCGAGGCGCTGCTGCTCGCGATGAAGCAGAACACCCGGCTCGGCTCGGTAGCCGAGGGGACGTCCCTCCTGGACTATGACGAGGACGAGGTCGCCCGCAAGATTTCCATCAACTTGTCCCTCGGTTACGGCGAGTGGCAAGACACGCTCATAACACTAGTTGACACACCGGGTTACGCCGACTTCTTCGGAAACGTCGTATCCGGGGTCCGCGCCGTGGACAACGGCGTCGTTGTCGTCGACGCCTCGTCCGGCGTCGAAGTCGGAACCGAAATGGTCTGGCGCCGGCTCGACGACGCGAAGCTCCCTCGCACCGTGTTCGTGAACAAGCTGAAGAAGGAACATGCTTCGTTCGACTCGACCGCCGAAGACCTGCGCAAGGCGTTCGGCAGCCGCGTCACGCCCGTGTTCCTGCCCATCGGCAAAGAAGAGGGTTTGAGCGGGGTCGTCGACCTGCTGAACGACAAGGCCTATACCTACGACAACGGCGCGCGCAAGGAAATCCCGGTGCCCGCGGACATGAAGGACGCCATCGGCCAGTGGAAGGAGAAACTGGTTGAGGTCGCGGCCGAGGTTGATGAGAAACTGATGGAGAAGTTCATCGAGGGCGGCAAGATCACGCCCGAAGAGATGCGCGCGGCGGTGCGGAAGGGCATCAAGGCCGGCGTGGTCTACCCGCTGGTCTGCGGCGACGCGCTGGCCCAGATCGGGGTCGACGTACTGCTGGACCTGGCGGTGGACGACCTGCCCGGGCCGCTCGACATGTCCCCGCGGGCCGCGACCAAGCTCGACTCGGCGGACGCGCTCGAAATCAAACCGGACGAGAACGGCCCGGTCTGCGCCCTGGTATTTAAGACCGTGTCGGAAGCCCACGTCGGCGACATGAACCTCGTCCGCGTGTTCCGCGGCAAGCTCGAGGCGGGCATGATCGTGCTGAACGCCAAGAAGGAGCGGGACGAGAAGGTCAACCAGATGTACGTGGTCAAGGGTCACGAGCGGGTCGAGGTGAACAAACTGACCACCGGCATGATTGGCGCGCTGGTCAAACTGAAGGAGACCCACACCGGCGATACGCTCTGTGACAAGCACCAGCCGGCGAAGCTGCCGGGGGTCGTGTTCCCCAGGCCCTCAATCTCGGTCGCGATTGTCCCGCAGAGCAAGGGCGACGAAGAGCGGGTTTCCACCGGCCTCGCCCGGCTGCATGAAGAAGACCCGACCTTCTCCTACGAATTCAACGCCGAAATTGGGCAGCAGCTCATCAACGGCATGGGCGAACTGCACCTGGACGTCATCGTGGCCCGGCTCAAGCGCAGGTTCGACGTCAACGTCGACCTCATCAAGCCGCGCATCCCGTACCGCGAGACGATTACCAAGAAGTCCGAGGCCCAGGGTCGACACAAGAAGCAGACCGGGGGCCGGGGCCAGTTCGGCGACTGCTGGCTGCGGCTCGAGCCGGTGCCGCGCGGTACCGGGTTTGAGTTCGTGAACGCCATCCGCGGCGGCTCGATTCCGACCAAGTTCATCCCGCCGATTGAAAAGGGAATCGTCGAGCAGATGGAAAAGGGCGTCTTGGCCGGGTACCACATGATGGACATGCGGGCCGTGGCCTTTGACGGCTCCTACCATGACGTGGACTCATCCGACATCGCTTTCAAACTCGCGGGCAGCCTCGCGTTCAAGAACTGCTGCGAGAAGGCCGGGCTGGTCCTGCTCGAACCGATTATGAACGTCGAAGTCACGGTCCCGGACCAGTATACCGGCGACGTGATGGGCGACCTGAATGCCCGCCGGGGTCGCATCATGGGCATGGAAGTGCAGGGCAACTTGCAGGTCGTCAAGGCCCAGGCCCCGATGGCCGAAATGTACAAGTACTCCAACAGCCTCCGCTCAATGACCCAGGGCCGCGGGTTCTTCTCCATGGAGTTCTCCCACTACGAAGAGACCCCGCGCGACGCGGCCCAGAAAGTCATCGACGAGGCCGCGAAAGCAAGAGAAGCGGCGCAGAAGTAGCGCTGTTCTCTAAACATCTACCGGCCGGGCTACGCGCCCGGCCGGTTCAGATTACTGTCTCGTGGTTACTGCTCGATGACCAGTTTCTGCGTCGCCGAGCACCCGCCGGACGCAAGCCGCACGACGTAGACGCCTGGAGCCAGCCCGGTCAGGTCGAGCCGCGACGGTTCGCCCGCCTGCCCGTCGAGCCGCTGCGTGCGGACCACCCGGCCGTCAACCCCGAGAAGGCTGACGATGGCCGGGACCGCGCCGGAGAACGACTGCGTTAGGTTCGTCCAGTTCCGGGCCGGGTTGGGTGCAAGGCGCATCCCGGGCCGGCCGGGAACGGCAGGCTTGAACTCGGTGACGCCGCCGACTGCCGCCGAGTCGTACTTTATGATCAGGAAGCCGTAGTACCCGCTGCCGAAGCTGCTGCCGAGAACAATGGGGTTGCAGTGGCTGTCAAACGTAATGGCCGCCGCTACGGCGTCGCTGTAACGGGCGGCCCAGTCCTCAACACCGGCCTCCGTGTAGCGTAGGGTCATGATATCGCTCCCGCTCGTACCGGTAACGAGAACCATACCGTATGGGAGGACTGCGAGGTCGACCGCACCTCCGGGCGGGCCATTGAACCGGGTCGCCCAGAGCTCGCTGCCGCTGCTCTTGTCATAGGCAATCGTCGCGTAGTAGTAATCGCCCGTATCTCTCTGGCCGCTGCCGGTGACGTAGACCGCCGAGGCTCCGAGCGCAATTGCTGCCGGCGCGTTATTCCCGCCCTCGCCGGTGTAGCGCGTGACCCACATCTGCGTACCCGAATCGTTGGCGTACCTGACCGTAGCATCCTGGTATAAGCCGCCCGGTGGCGGAGCGGTAGCGCTGGCGCCGGTGACGTAGGCGTCGCCCGCATCGTCAACCGCGATGTCCGCTGCTTTGTCGGTCCCGTTGCCCGAATAGTTGTAGAAGCTGGCCCACTGCTCGACCCCGTCCGTGTTGTATTTCACGGTGGCGTAGTCTTCCAGGTGCACGCGTTGGTTGTAGCCCGTGACGTAGGGCGAGCCGTCCGGACCGACCGCGATGGCCGTCGGGTAGTTGAAGCCGCCGCCCTCACTCAGACGGACTACGGTCCAGAGCGGCAGCCCGCTGTCCGGCGCTAGCTTCATTGTCACCCAGTCGGTCAGGCCGTTGGCCGCGGTCGTGTAGCCGGTGACGTAGGAGTTGCCGGCAGTGTCCACCGCGATGCCCGCCGGAACGTCCTGTTTGTTATCCGGGCCACCCCAGTTCCGGCTCCAGACTTCGCTGCCGGTCGGGTCAAGTTTGACAGTCATAATGTCGAAGTCAGGGTAGAGCCCGCTCGATGCCGTAACGTAGATGTTGCCGTCGGGGTCGAGGGCCGCGCCCTTAGCTTCGTCGTTGTACGCACCCGGCCCGGCGACGGTCACGAACCACAGCCGGGTGCCGTCTGGGCTGACCTTGACGACGCCGACGTCGTTGCCGCTACCGGCGCCCAGACAGGTGCCGACAGCAATGATGTTATCATCATGGTCGACCAGCAGGGTCCGGCCATAGCAGTCCCGGTCGCCGGGAAAGTACCGGGTCCAGAGAGTGTCATCGGCGAGGGCCATGCTCGTTCCCATCAGGAACAAACAGGCAGCCGTCAGAACGGTCCTAGTCACGATTCCTCCTTAGTGTGTTCATTGCTGTACCACAAGGCGCGAGGTCGCGTGTCGGCCAGCGGCGTCGAGGCGGACAACATAGACGCCCGGAGCCAGTCCGGTCAGGTCGAGCCGCGCCGGTTCGGCCGCCTGCCCGTCGAACCGCTGCGTGCGGACCACCCGGCCGTCAACCCCGAGCAGGCTGACGATGGCCGATGCCGCGCCGGAGAACGAATGCTGCAGATTCGTCCAGTTCCGGGCCGGGTTGGGCGAGAGGCGCATCCCGGGCCGGGCGGCAGCGGAAAGCGTGGACTCGAGGATGCCGGGATCATTCCACCCGTACTTAACCGTCAGGAAGTCGTAGTACCCGCCGCCGAAGCTGCTGCCGGTGACAATGGGTTTGGAGTGGCCGTCGAACGTAACCGCCGCCGCTACGTCGTCGTTGTCGAATGGACTATTGCTCCGCAGGACCCAATCCTGCTCGCCGGTGGCCGTGTAGAGTATGGTCAAGAAGTCGCCCTTGTCGCCAGAGTTGATGCTGGTGCCGGTTACGAGGATATCGCCGGACGGGGGCACAGCGATGTCGACCGCGTCATCATTCTTTCCCGCCGGGCCGTTATACCGGGTCGCCCAGAGTTGGCTGCCGCTGCTCTTGTCGTAGGCAACCGTGGCGTAGTCGTCGTCACCCGCGGGCCCCTGGCTGCTGCCGGTGACGTAGACCGCCGAGGTCCCGAGCGCGATTGCAGCGGGCGCACTGTTCCCGTCCTGGCCTTCGTAGCGCGCGACCCACATCTCCGCGCCCGAATCGTTGGCGTACTTGACCGTCGCGTACTGGTTGAGACCGCCCGGTGGCGGAGCGGAAGCGCTCGTGCCGGTCACGTAGGCGTTGCCCGCAGCGTCAACCGTGATGGCCACTGCCTTGTCGGGTCCGTTGTCCGAATAGTTGTAGAAGCTGGCCCACTGCTCGACCCCGTCCGTGCTGTATTTCACTGTGGCGTAGTCTTCCAGGTACTCGGGCGCGCTGTAGCCCGTGATATAGGGTGCGTTGCCCGGCCCGAGCACAATGGCCGCAGGCAGGCCGCCGATGCGAATTGCGGTCCAGAGCAGCAGTCCGTTGCCAGTGCTGCGCTTCATTGTCACCCAACCGCTCGAGTCGCCGGCCGCTATCGTGTAGCCGGTGACGTAGGAGTTGCCGAGGGTGTCCACCGCGATGGCCACCGGAACGTCTTGCATGCTGTCCGCGCCACCCCAAGTCCGACGCCAGGCTTCGGTGCCTTCCGCGGTGTACTTGACCGTCAGCATGTCGAAGTCGGGGTAGAGCCCGGTCGAGGCGGTGATGTAAATGGCGCCGTCGGGGCCCACTGCCGCGCCTTTGGCTTCTTCGTCGGACGCGCCCGGCCCGGCGATGGTTGCGAACCACATCTCGGTGCCGGCCGAATCATACTTGACGACGCCGACGTCGTTGCCGCTGCTGGTGCCCATGCAGGTGCCGACAACAATGACGTTGTCTTCCTGGTCGACGAGCACGGTTTTGGCGTAGTCGTCCCGGCGGCCTTGACCGTCATAGCGCCGTGTCCACATGGTGTCATCATCGCCCAAGGCTGCGCTCGCCCCCAGTAGGAGCAGACAGGCAATCGTCAGAACTGTTCTAGTCATGATTCCTCCTCCGTGTCTTCATTGCTGCACCACGAGGCGCGAGGTCGCGTGCCGGCCCGTGGCATCCAGGCGGACGACGTAGACGCCCGAAGCCAGGCCGGTCAGGTCGAGCCGCGACGGTTCGCCCGCCTGTCCGTCCAGCCGCTGCGTGCGGATTACCCGGCCGTCAACCCCGAGTAGGCTGACGATGACCGGGGCTGCGCCGGAGAGCGAGTGCTGGAGGTTCGTCCAGTTCCGGGCCGGGTTGGGCGAAAGGCGCATCCCGGGCCGGGCGGAAACGGCAGGCTTGAACTCGGCGATGCCGGGGGGTGCCCCGTACTTCATGGTCAGGAAGTCGTAGTACGCGCCGCCGAAGCTGCTGCCGGTAACAATGGGTCTGGAGTAACTATCGAACGCAACCGCCGCCGCTATGGCGTCGTTACCGGACGGGTCGCTATGGCGCCTGACCCACCACTCATAGCCATCGCTCGTGTAACTGATGGTCGTGATATCGCCCTTCTCATTTGCGTTGATGCTGGTGCCGGTGACGAGAATCGTGCCGTCCGGCGTGATGGCGAGGTCGACCGCGTCATCATTCTTCCCCGCCGGACCGTCGAACCGGGTCGCCCAGAGTTGGCTGCCGCTGTTCTTGTCATAGGCAGCCGTGGCGTAGTCGTCGTCACCCTCGGGTCCCTGGCTGACGCCGGTGACGTAGACCGCCGAGTCCCCGAGCGCGATATCCGTCGCCGAGTTCTGCCCGCCGGTACCGGTGTAGCGCGCGACCCACATCTCCGCGCCCGAATCGTTGGCGTACTTGACCGTCGCGTACTGGTTGAGACCGCCCGGCGGCGGAGCGGAAGCGCTCGTGCCGGTCACATAGGCGTCGCCCGCGGCGTCAACCGTGATGGCCACTGCCTGGTCGGTCGCATTGTCCGAGTAGTTGTAGAAGCTGGCCCACTGCTCGACCCCGTCCGTGCTGTATTTCACTGTGGCGCAGTCTTCCAGGTACTCGGGCGCGCTGTAGCCCGTGACGTAGACCGCGTTGTCCGGCCCAAGCGCGATGGCCGCCGGCAGGCCGCCGATGCGGATTGCGGTCCAGAGCGGCAGTCCGTTGCCGTTGCTGAGCTTCATTGTCACCCAACCGCTCGAGTCGCCGGCCGCTATCGTGTAGCCGGTGACATAGGAGTTGCCGAGAGTGTCCACTACGATCCCCGCCGGCACGTCGGCCCGGCCACCCGTGCCGGCATAGGTCCGGCGCCACCATTCGGTGCCTTGCGCGGTGTACTTGACCGTCATGATGTCGAAGTCGGGATAGACCCCTGTCGAGGCGGTGATGTAGATGAAGCCGTTGGGGCCCACCGCCGCGCCTTTGGCTTCCTCGTTGGATGCACCGGGCCCGGCAATGGTCGCGAACCACATCTCGGTGCCGGCCGAATCATACTTGACGACGCCGACGTCATTGCCGCTGCCGTTGCCCATGCAGGTACCGACAACAATGACGTTGTCTTCCTGGTCGACGAGCACGGTTTTGGCATAGTCATCCCGGCGGCCTTGACCGTCATAGCGCCTGGTCCACATGGTGTCATCATCGCCCAAGGCTGCGCTCGCCCCCAGTAGGAGCAGACAGGCAGCCGTCAGAACTGCTCTAGTCATGATTCCTCCTTAGTGTGTTCATTGCTCCACCACGAGGCGAGTCATCCTGCCATCAACCCCGAGCAGGCTGACGATGGCCGGCACCGCGCCGGAGAGCGACTGCGTTATGTTCGTCCAGTTCCCGGCCGGGTTGGGCGAAAGGCACGTCCCGGACCGGCGGGGAAGGGCAGGCCCCAAGTCGCCGAGGCCGCCGAACGCCGAGGAGTCGTACTTCACAACCACAAAACCGTAGTACGCGCCGCCAAAACCGGTGCCGAGAACGATCGGGTTGCAGTGGCCGTCATATGCAATCGTCCTCGCTGTGACGTCGCCGAATGGGCTGGCATACCGGGCGGCCCAGGCTTTCTTGCCGGCGGCCGTGTAGCGTAGGGTCGTGAAATCGCCCTTGTCGTTCTTGTTAATGCTCGTGCCGGCAACAAGAATCATGCCGTGCGGAAGGACAGCGATGCCGACCGGATCATCGTTCTTTCCCGCCGGGCCATTGAACCGGGTCGCCCAGAGCTGGCTGCCGCCGGTCTTGTCATAGGCAACCGTGGCGTAGTCGTCGTCACCCTCGGCTCTTTGGCTGCTGCCCGTGACGTAGACCGCCGAGTCGCCGAGTGCGATAGCCCTCGCCGAGTTGTGTCCGCCCGTACCGGTGTAGCGGGCGACCCACATCTGCGCTCCCGAATCGCCGGCGTACTTGACCGTCGCGTACTGGTTGAGGCCGTCCGGCGGCGGAGCCGTGGCGCTTCTGCCGGTGACATAGGCGTCCCCAGCAGCGTCAACCGCGATGGCCACTGCCTGGTCGGTCGCATTGCCCGAGTAGTCGTAGAAACTGGCCCACTGCTCGACCCCGTCCGTGCTGTACTTGACGGTCACGTAGTCTTCCTTGTTTACGCGCGGGCTGCAGCCCGTAACATAGGGTGTGCCGCCCGGCCCGAGCGCGATGGCAGTCGGTGCATCTCTGCCGCCGCCCTCGCCCGGACGGACCACGGTCCACAGCGGCAGCCCGCTGTCCGACTCGTACTTCATCGTAACCCAACCAGTCAGGCCGTTGGCCGCGGTGGTATAGCCGGTGACGTAGGCGTTGCCGGCGCTGTCTACCACGATGCCTGCCGGAACGTCGGCCCTGTTGCTCCTGCCGGCCCAGGCACGGCGCCAGGACTCGGTGCCGGACGGCGTGAGCTTGATGGTCAGAATGTTCACGTCGGGGAAAACCCCGGTCGAAGCGGTAACGTAAATGTCACCGAGGGAGTCGAGTGCCGCGGCTCTGGCCTCGTCGCCGGACGCACCCGGCCCGGCGAAGGTCGCAGACCACTGCAGGTCGCCGCCCGGACCGTACTTAACGACGACGACGTCGTTGCCGGTGGCGGCGCCGAGGCAGGTGCCGACAACGATGACATTGTCCTGTCGGTCGACGAGCAGGGCCCGGGCATAGCCGTCCAGTGTTCCCTGGTAGCGACGGGTCCAGAGAGTATCACGAGCAGGGGCCGCGCTTGCTCCCAGCAGGAACAAACATGCGGCCGTCAGAACTGCTCGGGTCACGGTTCCTCCTTGTTGGGCAGTTGTGGAGTCCTGAATGGGGCACCGAACCGGGCTGCGAAACGCCCCGGCGTCCGGAAGACGAAGGTCGAGGTTACGGCATGGAGAGGATTTCGGCGACATCTCCCTTTACTCCTTCCGCGTCAAGGCCAAGCGGACTTTGGTGCCAGCCATCAAGCGTATGATACATCTTCAGGTCCTCATGTCAAGGCGGCGGGGGTGGACCGCTGACGGCTTACGGCTCACGGCTTGCGGTGTACGGTTCACGGGCTCTTCGAACGGCGAGTTGACGGTCGGGTTGTCAGCGAGGAGGGACATGTGCGGCTAGCGCAACAGCAGCAGCGATGACAGTGGCAGGCTCACTATCCGTGGGTCGTCTGAGGCCACGTCGTCTGCGAGCGTGACCAGCACTCCAAACGGGGCGTTGTTGTGCGACTGCTCGATGAACCGGCGCAGGCCGAACGTGTCCCGGAACTCGACCTTGCGACGGTACTTCACTTCGACGGGAATCCGCTGGGTTCCGACCGTCAGCACGAAATCCACCTCCGGCTCCGCATCCCGCTCTGGAAAGTGAGCCACGTCCAGGTGGTGCATCGAGGCAAAGAAGTAACCGACGGTGCTTTCGGCAACCCTGCCGGCCAGCTCCGCGAGATGGGTGAAGTCCTGCAAACCGGCCGGTGCAAGCGGAACGACCTCCTGCAGCCAGGCGGCTCGCAGCGTATGGTCGCACAGACAGACCTTGGCCGGTCCGCGACCACGCTTGAGTCGGAGCTCCAGCGGTGGGATAAGCCTCAGGAGCAATGTGCTGTCCAGGAAGTTGAGATAGGCAACCAGCCTCTGCCAGCCGATATCTTCTCCAAGGATGTCGCGTAACTCGCCGACGTACAGCGGCTTCTTCGGTGTTTGGCCGCAGTACCGGCACGCCAGCCTGAACACTGCCTCCAGCAGTCCTTCGTCCCGGCGCGTTCCGGTCGGAGTCTGGCTGAGGTCGGTCCGAATCACTCGCTCGATAATCGTCTCGTTGAGCTGGTCGGCAACCGCCTCCCACGGCCGTTCCGGAGCAACGTGCGCAAATGGGAATCCGCCTCGCTCTGAAAAAGCGGCGTAAGCAACGTCCCGCACCGCACGATTCGCCTCGCCATGATGTCTCAGCTCAAGCCAGAATTGCTTGTCTTTCAGCGGTGCCAGGCCGTTCTGGGGCAGCAGACCTTTTAGCTCGCCGAATCCGCGCAGTGCGGCAACCTCGCGCAGAAGCATCGGCCCCATTTCCAGCGTCGTGATTCTGCCTGCCAGACTGTCCCTGCCTGTCTCAATGCGGAGCGAAGAACTGCCGGTAACCGCGACGCGCACCGGCTGCAGGTCCACAAGGTGCTTCAACTCCGGTGCCCAGTCGCGCAGGTTCTGCACCTCGTCCAGAAAGAGGAACACCTGTTCGCCATCGTGTGCTGCCTGATTCATGGATTTCCCGAGTATCCTGTCGGCATACCACTGCGTCAGGCTGAGAATCGGCATCCTGACTCGGCTCAGTTCCGGGAACAGGTCAAACTGCAAGCGGAATACTCGATTCGGCGAAACACCGTCGGCCAGCAGCGCATCAATCGCCTGACTCATGAGCGTGGTCTTGCCAACCTGCCGAGGGCCGCGCAGCACTGTAATCGGCGCGAGGCCGTGCTTCAGACCTGATAGAACCTGATCGAAGACGTGCCGGCGCATCGGCGGTAAGCCGAACATCCTCTCACCGCGCCACCACGGATTGTCGTTCCGCAACGCCGCCTCAAGTCCGTCGGCCATCAAGGTGTTGAGTCGGGTTTCTCTCATCTCGCCTCACCTCGCCTTCTGCGCTGACACGCCTGCGCCAATACTCACCACCCTCATCACTTCGTTCCCCCTGAAATCAATCACCTTCACCGCAATCCGCTTGTGCTTGCCGGGCTTGGGGTTATCGAGGACGCTCGCCATCCTGGGCGTCTCCGTCACGACCGCGCGGGGTTCGGGGTTCGCCATCAGTCGTATGCTACCGATTCAGGCCTTGATGTCAAGGCGGCGGGGTTGGACGGCCGACAGCTCCGTCGAGTTTGGCCAGAACGAGCGCGGGCCGACGTTTGGCGGTCGTCAGGTCCGAAAAGGGAAAGGGCACGACTTCCACGTCGCCCTTTACAAATCCTGCCACGCCTCGTCCTCTTCGGGCCGCAGCCAGTCTTTCTTCAGGCTCGATTCGCTGGCGGCCGACGTGGCCATCCCATCACGGACGATTCTTGCCTTCAGGAAGTGTACGAAGTCGGTCACCTCGTCCAGGACAGAATCCGGGACGCCGTCTATTTCTCGGAGCAGTGATTCTCGTTTAGTCATACCAGTTTGTCTCCGAATCCAGCATCTCGGCTAGGAGTCTGTCGGAGAACCTCCGCGGCCCGCAACGAAATGGCGATTTCACTGTCTAATAGCTATGGGTACCCAACGCTTCCGTGACTACAATCCTGATCAGGATTTCCTCCTGCCGCCGTCACTGCGGGAATGGCTGCCGCAGGATCACCTGGCCAATTTCATCAGCGATGTGGTCGATACGCTTGATCTGTCCGAGATCATCGCGGCCTATGACAACTCGCAGGGCGGCCAGGCCTCGTTTCATCCGGTGATGATGGTCAAGCTGACTCTCTACGCTTACTGCGTCGGTG
>JAPLUO010000472.1 GCA_026397595.1 Caldifarciminota bacterium | reverse complement strand
CGGCAGAAGACGTTGTCACCAATTGGTTCGGGGCCCGGCCGCAAGACCCCGGCCCGACCGGACATCATGTCCGTCACTACCCGACCGGCAGCCTGGATGTGGTTGTGCCGGCCGGCGGCAAGGTCAACACGCCGCTGGTGCTATGCCAGCTTGAGTCGCACAACTGGGAAGAGGGCGGCTCGGCCGACTCAGCCCGGCTGCTGCAAGAATACTACGGATTTGGCGACTCGCTGATCTCCGTAGACTCAACATCGTGGTTTCCCTTCGTCGATGATACTACATGGCGGTTCTTATCCGGGCAGGGTAAGTACGGGCTCTACGCGCAGTATCTGGACGTACCCAACGAGGTCAGCCCACCGTACACGGACTTCGTGGACACGCTTGTCGTGTTCGACACGACTGCGGCAACGGGAAGCATCTCAACCGACGAAGCTGGCCGACTTGACTTCACACCGGTTGAGGTCTAACATCTGACCATGACGAATAGGGGCAAGACCTGTTTGCGTGCAACGCACAGGCAGATGGGCAATCGCGTCGGGCTGCTGGCGGCGGTTCTGATGTTCACCCTCGTTCCCGCAGCGCTTTCCGCCGGTGTGGATACGGCCTGGGTGCGGCGGTACGACGGGCCGGCGCACCTGTCCGACTATGCAATATGCTTGGCTGTTGACAATCAAGGCAACGTCATTATCACCGGAGCGAGCCAGGGCGTTGACTCAACGTATGACTGGGTCACCATCAAGTACAGCTCGACCGGCGACTCGCTCTGGGCTGACCGGCGTAGCTACGGCGGAGGCAAGCCAGTCAGTCTGGAGGTAGACTCATCTGGAAGTGTCTATGTGGGTGGAAACGGCAATGGCAGGTTGGCAACGGTGAAGTACAGCCCGACTGGGCAGGTACTGTGGGCACTGCCCTACGGTCCTCAAGACAGCGTCGACATGGCGGGCCTGGCATTTGACGTCGACGGGAATCTGATGCTGGGCGGCAGTCTGCGCCAAGCGTCTTGGGACGCTCTTCTGGTGAAGTACCGACCAAGCGGCGACACGGTCTGGGCTCGAACTTACGATGTAGACGGCCATGTTAACGGCGGCGATGCGATCGCCTGCGATTTTGAGGGCGGTACTTACGTTGCAGGTTCCTATCTCGATGATGCACCTCGGGAGAATTGCGTCATGTTCAGGGTTGACAGCTTGGGGAATAGACTCTGGATAACACTCTTCGCAGATTCAGCGAGGGAGTCCTGGCTTGACAACGTTATGCTCGACAGGGATGGTAATGCAGTCGCCATCGGCAAGTACATAGGCACAACGACGAACTACGACTACCTGACCATTAAGTACGACTATGCGGGCGAGACTCTTTGGACGCGGAGGTTCAATGGAACGGCGAACGGGGACGACAAGGCGCAGGCAGTGGCGGTTGACGGCTGGGGGTACTGCTATGTCACTGGGTACGCCCGGTACACGGATACGGACGATGATTTCGCGACGATAGCCTATCGGCCTGACGGGTCTGTCGCATGGTTGGCGCGCTATGACGGGCCGGCTCACTCAGGAGATGGCGCATACGCGATTGCTGTGGATGAATCGCGCCGAGTGTTCGTCACCGGCAACAGCTATACGCCGCAGACCAAAGCCGACTGCGCCACTGTGTGTTATGATTCTCTCGGAGATACGATCTGGGTCCGAAGATACAACAGCCCGGCCAATTGGGCGGAATACACGACCGCGCTCTCGCTTGGGCCTGACGGGGTCGTGTGCGTTGCTGGGATAGGCTACACTGCTGGCGGAACCAGCAGCGATATGTTGACAATCAAGTATGTGCAGAACGGCGGGGTGGCAGAATGTACCCGGCCCTGCGTTACCGCGTTTGCCCTTGACGCACGGCCCAATCCGTTCGTGGATCGCACTAGTGTTAGCTTCGGGCTGCCATGCAACGGTGTGGCGTTTGCGCGGGTGCTAGACATGTCTGGCCGCGTTGTCAGAACGCTGTGCCGTGGATCCCTCGCTGCCGGCCAGCATTCCGTCGTGTGGGACCGGACGGACGACCAAGGTGCGCGAGTTCCGCAGGGTGTGTACATGCTCGTGCTCGACGCGGATGGCGCAAGGGCGAGAGTCAAGGTAACCGTATTGAAGTAGAAGAGGAGAACGGAGATGAACAAAGCAGGGTCGCTGATATCGATACTGGCACTGAGTGGCGCTGGTTGGCTGGCGTCGGCACAAGTTGCCGCGCCTGATGCGATGATGAAAGGCATCGAGTTCACGCGGGCGTCCTCGATGAAGCCATACAACTCCAGTGAGGCCTACCAGTCGCTTAAGCTGGCACGGGCAGCGGGCGCGGAGTGGGTCACGGTCGTGCCGGTCTACTGGATGAGCGACACCGGCGCGCCAAACGTCTTCTGGATGGACGACCAGTCACCGTCAGACGACGAGGTGAGGCAGGCAGTCCGCTGGGCCAAACAGCTCAGTCTGAAGATCTTCATGAAGCCCGAGGTGCACTGCGTGAGCGGAGTCTGGCAGGGCTATCACAACCCGCACAGTGCCACGTGGTTCCTGTCCTACTGGTTCTTCATCCGGCGGTACGCGCGGATAGCGCAGCAGGAAGGATGCGAGATGCTCTGCGTCGGGTCGGAGCTGGACCGGACTGCGGACTCGACCTGGGAGCGCAACCAGTGGACGCAAATCATCAACTGGGTCAAAGGCGAGTATCTCGGGCCAGTGACCTACGCAGCCGACTGGCGGACTTATCGGGACATTCCTTTCTGGAACTCCCTCGACCTGGTAGGAATCAACGCCTACTTTCCGCTGTGGAACGACGCCGCGCCTGACCCCGGCCCACCTTCGTGGCCGGTCGGCTACCTGTCGTGGTGGGAGGGCTACGTACAGGGTATTGAATCGCTGCTTGCGACGCTCGTCACCTCCAAGCCCGTCATCTTCACCGAGATCGGCTACCGCAGCATCACCGGCTGCGCGACCGAGCCATGGAATGACACGGTCTCGGGCACCTATGACTCGACCGAGCAGCGCAACTGCTACATCGCGGCGCTGCACTCGCTATTGGGTAAGCCATGGTTTGCCGGCTGGTTCTGGCATGAGTGGACGACGGACACGAGCCAGGGCGGACCTGGGGACTTGAGCTACAGCCCCAAGGGGAAGCCGGCTCAAGAAGTGCTCAGGCGGTGGTCGGCAGCCATCGGAACCCAGCGCAGTTGGTCACTCACTCCCGGATTCGACAACTGCCACGCGTATGAATCGCTGAAGACGGCAGTATCGCTGACCAACATGTGTGGGACCGGTGCCCAGTGGGTGACGATTCTGCCCCAGGGGTTCATGTACGGCATCGACACTGCCTACCGTAGCATCTGGGTGTTCGATACAAACACGACCCGGCTCGCTTCACCCTGCAGCACGGCGCTTGTACAGGTGATTGACTGGGCGCGGGAGCGAGGATTGAGAGTCATGCTCAAGCCGCACGTGGACTGCATCAATGGTGCATACCGTAACAACCACGACCCGCAGGGCACGACACGCGGCGCGTGGTTCGATGACTACCGTGATTTTATCGTCAGGTATGCCCGAATGGCGGAGCTGACGAACTGCGAGATGTTCTGCGTCGGGTGCGAGATTGACAAGACGGCCAATGACCCGGCGGACCTCGAACTCTGGCGGAACGAGGTCATCCCCGCGGTGCGGGAGGTCTATTCCGGTCCCATCACCTTCGCCCAGCTATGCATTGACAATGGGATACAACCGGGCTTGTGGGAGGACCTGGACTTTGTTGGCGTGGATGCGTACTTCGAGCTGTACGACTCGACCCAGTACGTGATCCCTGGTGACACGACGAGCGGGCAGCACCCGAACGTGAGCGACCTCATGTACAATGATGCCCACGGCTGGCAGACCGTGCGGCTTCAGCAGCTCGAGACGCTGTACCGGTACACCGAGAAGCCGATAGTGTTCACCGAGGCCGGGTATCAGACCATAGACAGCACGGCGCTGCTTGGAGGGCAGGGGC
>JAPLUO010000450.1 GCA_026397595.1 Caldifarciminota bacterium | reverse complement strand
TCCTTCGCACCCCACCTCGCGGTGACGCACTTGCCTTTGGCTAACGGTTGGTGCAATCAACCTCCGTGATAGAGACTCTCACTCTCAAGTCAGCGCCCATGCTGGGCGCACTAGCAAGCCGCCCGCGGGGGCGGGCGGCTGGGAGGTGAGACGACAGAGGGCTAGTTCAGTTTCGTGATTCTAGTCCGGCCAAGAGCCCTTCCCGATCGGTCGCGGAGGACGGCGAGGTAGACGCCAGAGGGAAATGACGAAGTGGAAAGGGGAAATGGCGAAGTCAGGACCGGCTGAGAGAGGACGAGGCGGCCGGATGCATTGTAGAAGCTCAGCGCGAGAGGCGAAAGGCGAGGAGCGACGGGCGAGAGGCTAATCCTCATCGCTTCTCTGCACGGGCTCGGACTGGCCGCGAGCGTAACCGGGCCCCGGAACGGCACCGGGGTCTGATCGGACACGCCGGTCTGAACGACTGGAATGAGTGTGTCGTACGGGTACACGTTTTTGCCGGTGACTACGAGGCGCAGGCTGCCGGTGTCCGGTACGGTGATTGACAGGGCTACCTGGCCCAGTGTGTCCGTGTAGGCGTAGGAGTAGACAAACGTGTCCATTGAGGCGCAGACAAGCGCGTTTTCGATCGGCGTGCCTGCCCAGTCGACCGTGACGACCAGTTGTTGCGGCCCGGGCGGGATGCTGGGTGGGTGCAGGACCGTAGGCGGCCGCGGCGTGGCGGTCCAGATGCCGAGGGCCGGGTCGCCATACAGGCTGAAGCCGCGGTAGTCATAGGTGTCGGCCGGGAATTCCGCGTGCAACTGGTGCTTGGCCCGCTTTGCGGTCCTGCCCAGTTGCCAGACGTTGTCGTCGAACAGCCCGTCGAAGAAGCCCCGGGCAATCGCGCCGCGTTGCCGGGCCACCTGGTCGTCCGCGTGGGTATTGCCGAAGAATGCGACACCGCCGTAGAGGTCGCCCAGATCACCGCTCAACAGCCACTGTTCGCCGAGCATCTCTTCATAGGGACTGAGGCTCATCGTTTGGCAGGTGATTGAGCAGACGATGGGCAGTTTGTTGGTGGCGGTGATTGCGTCGGGCGACACCTGGTCGAACGGGTCGGGCCAGTTGCCGCCCGCGGTTCCCCGGTAGAGCACGAGGCCGGTGCCGCGATTGAGCGAGTTCATCACGTCGGCGGACGTGTGACCGCGCTCATATGAGAGGGAATCGCAGTTGACGAATCCGGCATCGTGGGCCTTGCGTGCCGCGTTCCGGATGTTGCCCCAGTAGATGGTGTCGTCCGAGCTCCCGCCCTCGCGGACCACGGTAGTGAGTTTGCGCATCCAGAGGCTATCGGTGAGGTCCGGGTCCTTTTCATACTTCAGAGTCTTCGCGACCATCACTTCCAGCTCGGCCGGAGTGGAGGCGGGGAACCGGCCCACGGCCAGTTCGGCTTCGTAGTCGCCGCCCATGTCGGCATAGATGTTGTCGGAGCTGCAGTACACGTAGCCGTGCCACTTGTACAGGCGGGCAGGCAGGGTCGCGCCGTCGCCGACCAAAAGGACGTAGTCGGGCTTGACCGGCCACGATGCGTAAGCCACGCTAATGTAGCTCCTGATTGCGGTCGTGTCGTTTCCGATAAGGGACAGGGGAACGACCTTGGTGGAGATCCCGGTCGCCTGTCGCCAGCGGGCAAGGGGGTCTATGGCGGCGCGCATGGCGTCGGGGCAGATGACCAGGTACCGCGCTCCGTTCTCGGCGCGGGCCGGCAGGAACAGGACAAGAAGAGCAAGAAGCAGCAGCCGCTTCACCAAGTCCTCCTTTAGGACCGACAAGTAAGTAAAACGCCAGGCGCGATTCGGGTCCGCGGCCCAAGCCGCAGCGCCCTCAGATGCCTGGCTCTCTCGACGCGTAAGATGCGCACCCGTGACATTGTAAGTCCGAGTGAGACCACAAGTCAAGCTTGAATCGGACGAGACCGGAGATGGGCATCCACAGATTACGCAGAGGACGCTGATTCTGTCCATCGACGCGACATTCGGGAATTCGAGGATGGCGGTATTCGGTCACGGGCGAGAAGAGAAAGCCGCCCGCGGGGGCGGGCGGCTGGGAGGTGAGACTGCGGAGGACTAGTTGAGCTTCGTAATCCGGGTCTGGCCGAGCGCGCGTCCGGATTGGCCGCGCAGGACGGCGAGGTAGACGCCGGAGGGAAATGACGAAGTGGAAAGGGGAAATGGCGAAGTGCGGACAGGCTGAGAGAATACAAGGCGGCCTTGGGCGTCGTAGAGGGAGAGGTGAGCGGGGACGGCAAGCGCGGGGTCGCAGACGAAACGGCAGGTCTTGGTGAAGACCGCGGGCGTCGCGGTGAGGCCGTACGCGCCTGCGGGCCGGACCGGAACCGGCTGGGCAACTGCGCTCGCCCCGACCCTGATGTACGCGTCGTAGGGGTATAGGTTCCGGCCGGTGACGACCAGCCGGATGCTGTCCGTGTCCGGCGGGCTGACGGTCAGGTCGACCGCGCCGGTTGAGTCGGTGTAGCCGGTCGCGTATACGAGGGTGTCCATCGAGGCGCAGACGAGCGCGCTTTCGGCCGGCGTGAAATTGAAGCTATAGTGCACCGTCACGTGTATCTCTTGGGGGCCGGGGACAATTTCGGTCGGGTGCCCGACGGTCAGGATTCTCGGCGTGGCGGTCCAGATGCCGAGGTCAGGGTCGCCGAGCAGGCTGAACCCGCGGTAGTCGCTGGTGTCGGTAGGGAATTCGACGTAGAGTTCGTGTTTTGCCCGGAGCGCGGTCTTGCCGAGTTTCCAGATATGCTCGTTGAACAGACCGTCGAACCAGCCGCGGCATACTGCGCTCCGCTGGCGCGCCACGTTGCTGGCGGGGTGCGTGTTGCCGAAGTACGCGGTCGCGCCGTGCAGGTCGCTCCGCGTGCCCGCGCGCATCCATGAGTCGCCGAGCATTGGCGGGTCCGTTGGGTCCAGGGTCATGGTCATGCAGGTGAAGGAACAGACGATGGGCAGTTTGTTGGTCGATGTGAGATGGCCCGGCTTCACCGAGTCGAACGGC